>JAYTXC010000288.1:0-6857 GCA_043743145.1 Rhodospirillales bacterium | reverse complement strand
TCGAGTAATTGATATGAGTGGTCCCGCACCATCGCAACGATCGTGTCGCGCAACGCCGCATAATCGATCGTCTCCGACAGCACGTCGCTCGCGCGCGCGCTCCGCAGATCGACGCCGAGCTCGATCTCGATATCGAAGGGTTGCATGTAATCGCGCTCACCGGGGTTCGCGCCGTGTTTGCCGTACGCGCGAATGCCGCGCACCGCGATGGTATCGATCATCGTTTCTCCAGCCAAGTTTCGGGTCGCCAGCCGCGCACGATCGCGTCGCTCACGCGCACGACATCGAACATCGCCGCGACATCGTGCACGCGGATGATATCGATACGCGCCGCGATCGCGAGCGCGACGGTTGCCGCCGTGCCATACGTTCGTTCGTCCACGTCGCGTCCCGTCAGTTTGCCGATCGTCGATTTGCGCGACGTACCGAGCAACGTGGGAAATCCGAGCGCGACGAGCCGATCGAGCGACGCGAGAAGCGCGAGATTCTGATCGGGTGTTTTGCCGAAGCCGATTCCCGGATCGACGATCACGCGATCCGATGCGATACCTGCGCGAACGGCGCGTTCGGCTTGACGTTCGAGCGATTCCAGCACCTCGTCCACGACGTCGCCCGGTCCGAATTCGCGCCGATTGTGCATCACGACGATCGGCACCTCGCGTTCGACCGCACACGCAAGGAGCGCATCGTCGAAACCCCAGATCGAATTGAGCAGATCGGCGCCATCGTCGTAAGCGCTCGCGAAGACATCGGGCTTATACGTATCGATCGAGAGCACGGCACCTGGTCGCGCGTCGCGCAGGCCACGCACGACCGGAAGCAGACGGCGGCGTTCTTCGCTAACGTCGATGGCCGTGTGCCCCGGGCGCGTCGATTCCGCGCCGATGTCGAGCAGATCGGCGCCCGCGTCGAGCATAGCGCATCCGCGTGCGATCGCATCGTTCGGTTCGATCCGACCGTCACCGGAAAACGAATCCGGCGTCGCGTTGACGATGCCCATGACGAACGTGCGCGTGCCCCACGCGAACGTCGTTCCGCGAAGCGTCATCGCGCCGCGCTTAGCGACGCGTACGCTCGACGACATGTTCGAGCCACCACGCCCGCAGCGTCGCGGGCACGAACGTCGAGCCCGTTACGACGACGACGTGCGATCCATCGGCGTGACGTCGCGCGACCGCGAGCGCTTCGATCGGATCGCCGATCGTGCGCGCCGTGATGCCGGCGTTCGAAGCGATATTTGCGAGCCGTTGCGGCCGTTCGGCCGTGCGCCCCGGCGTATCGAACGACGTGAAGATAAACGTCGCCGGGAGCTCGAACCACTCGGCCAAAATCGCCGCTGCATCTTTCGTTTCGCCGATGCCGACGACGAAGAGAAAGCGACGATCGGGAAACGTTTCGAGCAGCGCCTCTGCGAGCGACGCGGCCTTGTCGGGATTGTGTGCGACGTCGAAGATCACGCTCGGAAAACCCGGAAAGAATTCCATGCGTCCGGGAAGGACGAGCTGCGCGAAGCCGCGTTCGATCGCTTCGCGCGAAGGCCGGAACTCCACGCGCAACTGTTCGAGTGCGACGATTGCGGTCGTCGCATTGCGTTGCTGGAAACGCCCGAGCACGGGGAGATCGAGTTCGTACGTGTCGAGCGCCGTCGTTACGGCGAACGACTGCCCGTAACGTTCGCTCGGCCGTGCGGCGATCGTCGCGACATCGGAAACCGCGATGAACGGGGCGCCGACGCGCGCACACGTCGCCTCGATCACCTCGCGCGCGTCGGTCACGGCATCGGAGACCAGCGGCACGCCGGGCTTTGCGATCCCCGACTTGTCGCGCGCGATGAGCGCGGGTGTATCGCCGAGTAATTCGGTGTGATCGAGGCCCACGTTCGTGATGACCGAGACTTCGGGTTGCACGAGATTCGTGCCGTCGAGCGTGCCGCCGATGCCGACTTCGATTGCCGCGATATCGACCTTCTCGCGGGCGAAATACGCGAACGCAAGCGCGAGCGTCGTTTCGTAAAACGACGGCCGACCGAACTCGCACATCGTCGCATCGATCGCGCCCAGCATCTCGCCGAGCAGATCGCCGAACGCGTCTTCGGAGATCGCGACGCCGTCGATGCGCGCGCGCTCCGTCATCGAAACGAGATGCGGCTTCGTGTGCAATCCCGTGCGCTTACCGCTTGCGGTGAGCGCCGCCGCAAGCATCGTCGCCGTCGACCCTTTCCCGCTCGTACCGCCGACGTGAATCGTAGGATATTGCAGATGCGGGTTGCCGAGATGCCCGAGAAACGCGGACATCCGCGCGAGACGATGCGGGATCGCACGCGAGATCGTTTCGTTGATCGTGCCTAAGAGATATGCGGTCGCGCGTTCGTACGTCACCTGGGCTTCAGCCGTCGACGACGCGATCCGCGAGCAGATCGAGCGCGTGCGGTAACGCGGGTACGAGCACCGCAAGCGTTTCGCGCACGGCTTTGGGACTACCGGGAAGATTGACGATGAGCGTCGTGCCGCGCACGCCCGCAACCGCGCGAGAAAGCATCGCCGTTTTGACGACGGCCGCGGAAGCCGCCCGCATGGCTTCCGCGATGCCGGGCACGTCGTAATCGAGAATGCCCGACGTCGCCTGCGGCGTGCGATCGCGCGGCCCGAGGCCCGTGCCGCCGCTCGTGAGAACGAGCGGAACGCGCAGGCGATCGGCAAGATCGATGAGCTCCGCTTGAAGCGCCGCCGCGTCGTCGGGCAAGATGCGTTCGTGCACGATCGTATACGCGGGCCCGAGCACTTCGACGATGACGGGAATGCACGCATCGGGCCGCGTGCCCGCAGCCGCCCGATCGGAGAGGATGACGACGGCGAGATCGCGCGTCATCGTGCGTCGTCCGCGGTCGCGCTCGCGAAATCCGCCGCGCGCCAGAGGCCACTCTTCCCACCCGATTTTTCGAGCAGCCGCACGGATTCGATGACGATCCCTTTATCGAGCGACTTCGTCATGTCGTAAATGGTAAGCGCTGCAATCGACGCCGCAACCATCGCTTCCATCTCCACGCCCGTCTGCGCGACCGTTCGCGCGATCGCATCGATGCGCAGCGTCACGGGCGACGCCCATGCGAAAGTCACATCGACGCTCGCGAGCGGCAAGGGATGCGCGAGCGGAATGAGCGTGGCCGTTTGTTTTGCTGCAAGGATGCCCGCGATCTGCGCCGCGGCAAACGCGTCGCCTTTCGCAAGCGTCGCCGCACGTAGCGCATCGGCACTCGGCTGCGTCATCCGCACGAGCGCGCGCGCGTGGGCGATACGGGCGGTCGTTCTCTTCGCGCCGACGTCAACCATCGCGACGCCCCCATCGGGACGCACGTGGGACGGCCGCGCGTGCGCGGCGGGCGGTTCGAGTTCGGAAATTAGCGCAGACTCGGCGTCGTGGGTTTGCCCGCTTGAAAGCGTAGCCACACGAGCGAGAGCGCCGCGAGAATTTCGAAAAGCACGAAGTGCTTCACGTGATGCGGCGGCGTTGCGATGTAGTAAATGCCGACGAGGGCGAAGACGACGGCGAGACCGATGGCGGCGATTTTCATGCGATAACCTTTGCGAGCGTGAGGACGAGACATGCGGACCCGAAGATGAGGCAGTACCAGCCGAATGGTCGCAAATCATTGCCATGAAAGTAGCGTACCAGGAAGGCGACCGATGCGTACGCGCAGATTCCCGCGACCACGCCGCCCACAGCGGCCTGGGCGAGAACATCGTGCGAGCCCGGAGCGAAGAGCTGGGGCACTTCGAGTGCCGATGCGGCGAAGATGACGGGTGTCGCGAGTAAAAACGAGTAGCGCGCAGCGTCTTCGTGCGTGAGGCCGAGCAAGACGCCTGCAACGATCGACGAGCCCGAACGCGAGATTCCTGGGAAGAGTGCGGCGCCTTGTGCGATACCAACTTTGGCGCCGTCGAGCCAGGTGATCGTCGGCAACGCACGTTCGCCCGTCGATCGGCGTCGGAGTGCTTCGCCCGCGAACATGATGAAGGCATTGACGATCAAGAAGCCCGAGACGAGCGCGCTCGATCCGAAGAACGCCCGCACGGGCTTCTCGAGAAAGACGCCGAGAAGCGCGACCGGGATCGTTCCCACGACGAGCAGCCAGCCGACACGTTCGTCGGCGTCACGAGAAAGATTTCCGCGCGCGATGCTCGCCGCAAGCGCGCGCACGATCCGAACCCAATCGGTGCGATAAAAAATGATGAGCGCGATTGCCGTGCCGAGATGCAAGGCGACGACGAACGACAGAAACGTCGGATCGCTGCGATCGATCTTCCACCGCAAGAGCGCCGGCACGAGCACCGTGTGCCCGAGACTCGAAATCGGGAAAAGCTCGCTGACGCCTTGCAATACCGCAAGGATCATCGCCTGAAGCCAGGTCATCGTCGTCGATCATTTCCCATCGTGAGCGCCGCTCGCTCGGGCGTTTGTGGCCGAGCGAGCGACGACATGCGAATTACTGTCCGGTAAAGTCGACTCGGAAGAGATATGAGCCCGCGGTTTTTACGCAGTTCACGACCTCCGGCGAGTACGTGCTCGCGCGTGCGGCACGCTTGGCAGCCTCATCGAGGGCGGGGAAGCCTGCCGATTTATTGAGTTCCACGGACGTGACGTGACCGGTCGCATCGAGCGTGACCTTGATGGCCGCGCTTCCGACCGCGCCTTGCTGACGAGCGATTTCGGGGTATTCGGCGTCGGCCGTGTTGACGGTCGTTGCGTCGGCATTGGGATTCGCGCAGGCGGGTTTCGGCGCGGGTGTCGCGGTCGGCGCCGGCGTTGCTGGTGCGGGTGTCGCGGGAACGCCCGTCGCTGCGGGACCGGCCGTTGCGGCGGCAGGCGCAGAAGCGACGTTTCCCTGGGGCACGCCGTTTTGGCTTCCAACTTTTGGAGCCACGTACTGCCGTTCGGACGTCGAGCTTTTGGAATCCGAGGTCGTTTTCGGCGGATTGACCTTGAGTTTAACCTGCGGTGGAGGATTGGTTTCCTTCACGGGCGGCGGTGTATTTTTTAACGGTGGCGGAGTCGGCGTCGGCGGAGGCGTGGGCGGCGGCGTGGGGACGCGCACCTTGATTTTCTTGGTAAGCGAGACTTTTTCGGGCTCCGCCTTATCGGCGGCACGTTGTTTGAGACCGAAGAACGGCAACACGACGACGTGGATCAAGAGCGAGATCAGAAACGCATAGCCGATAAAAGAGCGTACTCGGTCGACCGGGCGCTTCGGCGCCGGGAGCGGCGTGGCTGGTGCGGTCATTTAATTCTTCGCACCGTCAGTTTTATTGGCGAGGCCAAAATTTGTGAGGTTTTCTTTTTTGGCTGCATCCATCACCTGAAGGATCGTGCCGTAGCTCGCCTTTGGATCCGCCTTGATGATCACGCTCGTGTAGATGTGATTCGTTTGATCCTGAAGTGCTTTGAAGAGCGCCGGCGCACCCGCGATATCAGTCGTACTCGAACCGATCTGGATGCGTGACTTCTCATCGACGTACACGATGATCTGCGAATCTTTCACCTTCTCGGCATTGTGCGCGCCGGGAAGGCGCGGCTCTTTGGTCACCGATGCGAGAATGATGAAGATGATGAGGAGCACCAACAACACGTCCGTAAAGGGCGTGATGTTGATCGTCGACATGACGTCTTCTTCGCCTTGTTGCGTTGCGACGGCCATGTTAGGACGTCACGAATCCGACGTCGTCAAGGTTCGCTTCTTTGGCCGCATCGAGAATCCGAATGATGATTCCGTATGGTGCTTTTGCATCCGAGGTGATCGACACGTGAAGCTTCCCGCGTTTCGCGACCGTCTGGAGCAAAATTCCATAGATCGATTTCTCGTTCGCGCGTGCGCTATCGACGAAAATAACGCCCTTGTTGTTGACTTCAATATCGATCGTTTTCTTATTGTCTTGCTGCTGCGTATTGGTCGGACTATTTTTGTTCGGCAGCTCTTTTTGAAAGCCGGGCGGCGTGACGAGCGCTGCGAGCAACATGAAGATGATGAGCAAGACCAACAAAACATCCGTAAACGGGGTGATGTTGATCTCGGCCATGACGTCGTCGTCTTGGCTAGCCGAGATGAGCGACATGCGCTCGGCCTACTTTGCGGCGGCGGGAGCCGCTGCCGGTCTGCCGGCGCCGACGGGCTGATAGAGATCGGTTGGGATCGGCTCGCCCGCGTTGTGAAAGTGTAAGATTTCCGCAAGCTGATTCGCGGAAACGATCATCTCTTGGTTGTACGCCTTAATACGCGTCTTGAAATAGTTGAAGAACACGACCGAAACGACCGCGACGAAAAGACCGGCCGCCGTCGTGACGAGCGCTTCACCGACGCCCGCGGCCACGACCGCCGGGGTCGAATTGCCTTTGATGGCGATGTCGTTAAAGGCATGAATGATGCCGGAGACCGTGCCCAAGAGTCCGACGAAGGGTGCGACGACGGCGATGGTTCCGATGACGCCCAAATTGCGCTCCAATGTGTTGAGGTTCTCCATCAACGCAATGGAAAGCGCATCTGTGATATCGGCGCGCGTTTTCGTTCCGCGATGCAGACCGAACGCGAGAATGCGTGGCAGCATGCCTTTGTTCTCCTCGCAGACCTTGATCGCGCCATGCATATCGTCGGCCGCGATCTTCTGCCCGAGCGTGCGCAAGAGCGCGCGACTATCGCCATGCTGCTGCGAGAAGAACACGAGCCGTTCGATCACGATGGCCACGGCGACGACCGACATCAGGATCAGGACGATCATGACGACCCCGCCCTGCTTGATAAGTTCTACGAAGCCACTAAAGAAATCCACGCTGGTGCGACGCCTCCGAAAAAGCCAAAAAAAGTTGCC
>JAYTXC010000287.1:0-10328 GCA_043743145.1 Rhodospirillales bacterium | reverse complement strand
GACCATCTGCACGGGCTGTCCAATCGCTCGGAACGCCCGACGGTGAGTCGCCTCACCCTTCGCCTTGCCACTTATCGACGATCAAGGATGCGCCAGAGTAGGATCTCTGACGCGTGTGTTTCTCGTGTGCATAATACGCGAAGAAAGAGTGAAGGTTTCATGGGGCGAGGTCGTTGTCGGCCTCCGTGACCGCGGGCGACCCAAGAAAAGAAGCCCCGGCAACACGCAACGACGCGGTTGGGGGGCTTCTTCTTCGGTCGGGAGTCGGTGGCGTCGAAGCCGGGCCTACGGTGAGGTCGGGTCGGATCCTTGTTGCTGTTGCGGCGCGACGAGCGCGGCTTCAGCCGGGCGCTCGGCGACCTTCACGTTGACGAGTTTTTTTATTCCCGCACTCCAGATCTGCATCGCGACCGTTCCCCCGGGTTTGGTCGCGCGGATGGCCTTGATGACTTCCGCATTCGTCGTTACGTCGGTCCCGTTGACCTTGGTGATGACATCGCCCGCCTGGATACCCGCTTGGTCGGCGGGGCCACCCGACATGACCGTCTCAACGGCGACGCCCTTGCCCTTGTAGTTGAGCTGCACGGCGACATCTGGCGTGACGGTTTGGAGCGCCGCGCCGATGTATCCGGTATTCGTGCCTTGGCGCGTCCCGGGCGTCTTTTCGAGGAGCGCGACTTGTTCTTTGACGGTGTTCGCGGGGATCGCGAAGCCGATGCCCTGCGCGCCCGCTTGCGGGTTGGCCGTCGATTGATTGACGCCGATGAGGCGGCCTTCAACGTCGATTAACGGGCCGCCGGAGTTGCCCGGATTGATCGGCGCTGAGGTTTGGAGCAGGCCCTTGAACTGGATCTCGCCGCCGCCGGATTCCGTGCCGATCGTCTCATCGCGATTGAAGCCCGAGACGACGCCGAGCGAGACCGATTGCTTGAGTTCGAACGGCTCGCCGATGGCGATCGCCCACTGGCCCGCCTGCAGTTTGCTCGAATCTGCGATTTCGATGGGCGGCGGAACGTCTTTAACGCCCGTCACTTTCACGAGCGCGAGATCGGCGCCGATGTTTTCGGAGAAGACCGTCCCCGTCGCGTGCGTGCCGTTCTGGAAAACGACCTGGATGCCGCTGATCGCGGCGCCATTGGGCGGGCGGACCACGTGCGCGTTCGTCACGATCGTCGCGCTATCGCCGCTACGCGAGTAGATGAAGCCCGAGCCCGACGCGCGCGCTTTGAAGCGCTGAACACGTCCCGGTGACTGCTGACCGAAGAACTGGGCGAACGGATCGGTCGGGACCATCTGTTGGCCGTTGACCGAGACATTAATTGCGACGACCGACGGCGCGACGCGTTTGACGGCGCCAATAATCCGGTCTTGATCGCTTCCGCCCGTGAGCGGGGCGGCGCTGACGGCTGGCGGCGTATTGCCGGGGCCGGCGATGCCGGCGAAATGCGTGCTCGCGAAGAGCATCATCGAGAAGCTCCCGATGATCGCGCCGATGAGTCCGACGACGAGCGTCGGGAAAATCCGTAGGTTTTTCATAATACGAGCGTTCGTTTCTCCTGGGCTTCCGTTTGGTCGATCGCGTTACTCGGCAAAGCGCCGCGAGTCACAGTTTGGATGCGTTCTTTCCCTAAATTCTAATGTTGACCGCGCGCCTGGCAAGCCCCCGGCGCCCCCTTACGTTGCTTCGTGAGCGCTCGTGACCGTGACCGCGCGCTCGTCGGAGACGACCAGCCCATCGCGAACGCGGACGATCCGTTTGGCATATCGGGCAGTTTCCGGGTCGTGCGTGACCATGATGATCGTGCGGCCGGATTCGTTGAGCTGGCGGAAGAGCGCCATGATCTCCACGCTCGTCGTTGAGTCGAGATTGCCCGTCGGCTCGTCGGCGAGGAGGACGGCGGGATCGTTGACGAGCGCGCGGGCGATCGCGACGCGTTGTTGTTGGCCACCCGAAAGTTCGTTCGGCTTGTGCGTGCCGCGATCGCCGAGCCCGACTTCGCCGAGCATGGCGAGTGCGGTCTTCTCGCGCTCGCGCTGCGAGATGCCCGCGTAGAAGAGCGGGAGCGCGACGTTTTTGATCGCGTTCGTGCGCGAGAGCAAATTGAAGCCCTGAAAAACGAAGCCGAGCTTTTTGAGCCGGATCGCCGCAAGGGCGTTATCGTCGAGCGTGCCGACGTCGATGCCGTCGAGCGTGTAGCGGCCCGTCGTGGGACGATCGAGACAGCCGATGAGATTCATGAGCGTCGATTTGCCCGAACCCGAGGGCCCCATGATCGCGACATAATCCCCGCGCTCGATCGTAAACGAGACGCCGCGCAACGCCTGCACTTCGAGCGCACCCGTGCTATAGGTTTTCGTAACGTCGTCGATGACGATCGCGTGACCGCTGCCGTTATCGTTCGATCGAGCCATAGTAATCTTTTCGGTACTCCTTGTCGTACGCGCGCGGCAGCAAACCGATCGATGCGATGGCGACGGACGTCGCGATCTTCCGCGTGAATGCTTGCAAACGATCGAACCAGGCCTCACTCATACCGCAGAGCCTCGATCGGATCGAGTCGCGCGGCGCGGTATGCGGGATACGTGCCGAAGACGAGCGTTACGATCGTTGCGAACCCGACGGCGATCGCGACCGACTGCACCCATGGAATTTCCGGCACCACGCCGGAAATCGCGACGAGAGCGAAGCGATCGACCGCCGCGCCGATCGCGAGTCCGAGGACGAGGCCGATGCCGCAACCGACAGCTGAGAGCAAGAGCGCCTCGATGAAGAATTGCGCGAGCACCTGGCCGCTCGTCGCGCCGATCGCTTTGCGCACGCCGATCTCGCGCGTGCGTTCGGTGACGGAGACGAGCATGATATTCATGATCCCGATCCCCGCGACGACGAGCGACACGGCGCCGATCAAACTCACCACGAGCGTGAGCGCAGTAAAGATGCCATCGATCGACGATGAGAACGAACGTCGATCGAAGGTCTGATATTCGCTGCGGCCGTTTTTGATGTTCTTGAGATATTTGATGACCGCAACTTCGGTCGCTCCGATCTCGCTCGCATCGCGCACGAGAAATTTTGCCGCGATGAGCGGCCGCGTGCGTAAGTATTCCGCAACGAACGTCGTGTACGGAATGAGGACATCGCCGCCGAAATTCGTCGGTAAGATACCCGCGGTCGGCGCGCCTTGCACGCCGATGATGATGAAGCGCCGTTCGGAGACCCGCAAGCTCGTGCCAACGGGGTTGCCCCCATCGGGGAAGAGGCGTTTGTAGCCGTTACTCGCGAGCACGCAGACGTGCGCCGAACGTGCGATATCGTCGGCGATGAGGTTGCGGCCGTAGATGAGCGGCACGGTCGCAAAGGCGATATCGGATTCACTCGTGAGCGAGAGGCGTGCGTGGTGGTGACCCGCCGTCATGAGCCGCTGCACGCCGCCGGCAGGCAAGGCCGCAACGATATTCGGAAAGAGCGATTTCGTTTTCTCGATATCGGAATACTTGATCGCGGCTTTGAAGACATCGGCTTGGCGCGAATTGGGAAAGACGAAAAAACTACGGTCATTGAGCGTTCCGAGCACGCCCGTGACGGCACCCGACATGCCTTTGCCGAGAATCTGAATCGAGATGACCGCCGCGACGCCGATGATGAGCCCGAGTATGGTGAGGAGCGAGCGCGTCTTGTTGCCGAGTAAGACCGCGAGGGCTTCGCTGAAGAACGGGCCGATCTGCTTCACGAGCGAAGCGCTTCGATCGGATCGAGTTTGCCCGCGCGAATCGCGGGATACGTGCCGAAAACGACGCCGACGAAGACCGAGAAGCCGACCGCGACCGATGTGATGAAGAGCCACGGAATGGGCGCGGGGCCGAGCAGACCCGAAACGATGCCGTATGTCGCGAGCACGGCGATGATGCCGAGCGCCATACCCGTCCCGCCACCGAGAAGTGAGAGGATGATCGCTTCCATCAGAAACTGCAGCGTGATATCGCGACTGCTGCCGCCGATCGCTTTGCGAATCCCGATCTCACGCGTGCGTTCGTTCACCGAGACGAGCATGATGTTCATGATGCCGATGCCCGCGACGACGAGTGCGACGCCCCCGATCGCCGTGAGGCCGTAACCGACGACTTCGATCGTGCGCTCGAAGGCGCTGAGGAATGCGACGGCGTCCTGCACTTGGTATTCGGCGCGCGGCCCGTGAATGTGACGCAGCGTCGCGACGACGGCATCGTGAACTTGCGGGAGCGTCATGCCGGGCTGCGGATAAACTTGTAGTGAATCGATCGGCCCGGGTGCGATCTGATGAAACGTCGAGTACGGGATCTCGATGTAATCGGATTGACCGACATTGTTGAAGATGCCAGCTTTGAGCTCGTCGTACACGCCGACGATGCGAAAGCGTACGCCATCGACGCGGACGATCGCCCCGAGCGCGGCTCCGGTCCCGTAGAGCCGACGTTCGAGCGCCTGGCTTACGAGTGCAACGTGGGCGGCGGTATCGATATCGTTTTGATCGATGCGGCGGCCTTCGTGCAGCGAGAGCGTGTCGAAGACGACGCCCTGCTGACTCGTGACCGCGCCAGCGTAATCGACGCCGTTGCCCTTGATGTGATACGTGCGTTGAAAATTCGGAAAGACGAAGCGCAGCGTCGCATCGTTTTGATTCAGCAGCGACACGATATCACGATACTGAATCTGGGCGGCGGCGGGATCGTCTTGTTTGGGGTCGACGGCCACGAAAAATCCGGGATTTCCGAACGCGTCGAGTTGGCCCGAGATGCCGCTCGATGCGGCGTGACCGATGCCGAGCACCGCGATCACCGATGACGTGCCGATGATCATGCCGAGCATCGTGAGGACGGAGCGCGCGCGATTGCGCCAAATGGCGTCGAGTGCCTCGCGTGCGTAGGCGAGAATGCGCAGCACGCGCGGCTACGATCCCGCGGCTGCGGGCGAACTTCCCGGCGACGGTGACGGCGCGGGCGTGACCTTGGCATCGGCAACGATCGCGGGATTTTTTTCGGAGATCACCACGTCGCCCGCGCGCACGCCCGACGTTACGACGGCTTGGGTATCGTTCTGCGTAGCGATCGCCGTGGAAACGCGTCGCGCATGGCCCTGCGCGACGACGAAGATGAACGTGCCTTTCGCATCTTTGCGCAGCGCGTCGATCGGCACGATGAGTGCGTGTTTGCGCTCGCGCGTAATGATATCGACGTCGACCGTCATGCCATCGCGCAGGAACGGCAAGCGCCGTTCGAGCGCGATCGTCGTGACGACTTGACGCGACGTGTTCGACGGATCGTCGGAGCGTTGCGCGACGGGCGAAATCGCGATCACGTGGCCGGGTAATTTCGCACCGCCGAAATCTTCGCCGCTCACGATCGCGCGCTGGCCTAGACGCAAACCCGCGACGTCTTGTTCGTCGACTTTGGTGCGCACGATGAACGCATCGTCGGCGGCCATGGTAAAGAGCGCCTGCCCCTGCGTCACGGCATCGCCTGGTTGCACCGGGCGCAGCGCGTCGCCCGTCTGCGTGGCGACGGATTGGATGATGCCGGCGATCGGGGCACGGACTTCGAGTTTGCTCGCCTGCAGGCGCGCGTAGGCGAGATCGCCATCGGCCCGCGACGCATCGGCGCTCGCGGCCGCAACGTCGCCGCTTTTATTTTGGCTCGCGTTTGCGCGCGCGGAGGCGAGACCGGCCTCGGCTTGGCGCACGGCATCTTGCGCGGAACGCACGCGGTCACGCAAGACTTGGGCTTCGCGCGTGATCGTGCCGCCGAGGAGTTGTCGTTCGCTCTGCGCTTGGCGGAAGGCGACTTGCGCTTCGGCGTACCGCGCTTGCGATTGCATGAGCGCGTCGCGCGAAAGACCTTTCTGATCGTAGAGATAGACGTTGGCATCGTAGATGCGTTTGGCTTCGCCGAGATCGGTCGTCGCTTTCGAGAGTGCGGATTCGGCGGCGAGGCGTTGGCCCGCAGCCGTCGAGTTTCCAAAGCCGAGTCCCGATTGCGCGCCCGCGACGAAATCTTGTTGAGCTTGGGTGAGTTGCGAACGCGCGGCAACGAGACTCGCTTGCGCCTGCAGGACGCTCGAGCGATTCTGTGCGGGAAGAACGGCGTTGACTTCGGCGGCGCTGAGCGCTCGGCCACGTGCGGCTGCGAGCGTTTGCTCGGCATCGCGAACGGTCGAAGCGATCTGTTCGTTAAAAATCGTTGCGAGTAATTGATCGGCTGCAACGCGTTGGCCCGCGCGAACGGAGATCAGGCCGAAATTTCCACTAATCCCCGCGGGGATCGTCACCGTGCGCGGGAGTTGAACCACGCCGGTTTCGGGAAGTTTCGTGATGAAATCGCCATAGTGCACGACGGTTTCGCGAACGGGCAACGCGCTCTCGCCGGGCTTCGCGAAAACGAAGCCGATGATGGCGACGCCCACGATGAGAGCGATCACGACGATCGTGCGGATGCGGCGGTTCATAGGCCTCGAAAATCTACGGCGGCGGCGGGGTTCGGTGGCGCGAGCGAGACGCGAAGTTTGACGAGCGCGGTCACGTAATTCACGCGTGCGGCGATGAGATCGTTCTCCGCACCGAGCGCGGTTTGTTCGGTCTGTGTGACATCGGTGAAGGAGATGAGGCCCGATTTATATTGGAGCTGTGCGACTCGCGCGGTTTCGCGCGCGGCTTGCGAACTCAGTTTCGCAAGCGCCAAGCGCTGGGTGGCCGCGCCCACGTTGCGACTCGCGGCATCGACGTCGGCTTGGACGCTATCGTAGGCGCTGTAGAGTGATACGAGGGACGAATCGATCTGCGCTCGCGCCGCACGATGCGCGGCTGCGCGCGCGCCATAATCGTAGAGCGGAATCGAAAAGTTCGAGACGATTTGGAATTGCCAGAAGCCCGGGCGATGCCGATCGACGGGCGGGATCGGCGTCGGTGCCGTAATGTTGAGGTTGGGAAAGAGCTGTTGTTGGGCTTGGAAGCTCGCGATGGCCTGGGCGTTACTCGCGTCGATCTGCTGTTGCTGCTGCACGAACGACGTCGGCGAAACTTGACTTCCGAACGAAGCATTCGCCTGGACTGTTGGCCGTAAGTCGCTATCGACTTGGGCATCGGCAAACTTCGAGACGTCGAGTGCCGCACGCGCGGCTGCGATCTCGGGACGATTCATCTTTGCGAGTGTTCCGAGCACGTCGGGCGATGCCATCGGTGCGGGCGGTTCGGGGAGCGTTGCGGGAAGCGCGAAATCGCTATCGGCGGGCGCGCCGATCTGCACTGCAAGCGACTCGCGTGCATTGGCTTCATCGGTTCGCGCTTGCACGAGCGTCGAGGTTGCGCGCGCGACGTTGACCTGCGCGCGTAAGACGTCGACGCCCGCAACGCGACCGACGCGTTCGGACGCACGCGCCGAATCAAGGAGCGCCTGCTGGTAGCGCAAATCGTTTTCGTCGAGGGTGACGACACCGTGTTGGGCGGCGAGGGCAAAAAACGCGTTCGAAACCGAGATCGTCGTCTGTTCTTGGAGACGCGCGAGTTCGAGAATGGCTCCTTGCAATTGCCGTTTCGCCTGGCCCGCGGCGAGTTGACGCGTGCCGTTATAGAGATCGTATGTCGAACTAAATTGCGCGGTGTTCTGAGAAAAATTGCTGGTCGGAGAGACGCCGAATTGCGCGAATTGACCGCTCTGGTTTTTCGAGCGCGCGAGTTGATTTTGGAGTTGGCCCGTCGCGGTCGGATACTCTGCCGCGCGTGCGCGTGTGAAGGTCGAGTCGACGCTCGCGATCGAGGCACGTTGCGCCACGAGCGACGGCGCGTGATCGAGGGCGTAGCGCACGGCACCGAGCGCGTCGAGTTGCACGGCGCTCCGGGCGCCTGGCGCCGCTTGTGTCGCGGGCGCTTCGAGCGATCCGGCCGTGGGGCGGTCGCGGTGCGGACGCGCGTGCGCGGGTTGCGCAACTGCGGCGAGCGCGCCGATTGAGAGCGCCACACACACGGCGCGTACGATGGTACCGGCTGCGATCATTTCACGAACGCGGCGGCGATGAGCGTGCTCCCAAATGAGATGATGAGCGCCGCGACGACCGCAATTGGCATACGGATGCCGGAAATGTCGCGTACGCCAATCATCAGCAGGACGAACGACCAGAGTTGGAACGGGTTGAGTGCCGAGAGTAACGTCGCGATCTTCGGTGCGTTTTCGGGCGCGAAGCGTGCTGGGCTCGGTAGCAGGGCGATGAGGTCGCGGGAACTCGCGAAATTCTCCGCACCGAGTCGCATCGCGAGGAGACCGATGATGAGGTAGGCGATCCCGTAGTTGATGATCGCGACATTCGCGCAGAGCGCGAAGAGCTTTCCGTACGAGGCAGTTCCGCTGCCGATTGCGACCGCGACCGTCAGGATGAGCGCCGAGCATGCGATGCCCACGATCGCGATGAGTGGGAAGGCGAGCCACGCATACCGCTGCGCGACCATGCCGAATTCGAGCGCCTGTTTCTGCTTTTCCGGCGACATCGCGGCGATATTGGGATCGGTCGCAGCCTGGTGCGCGAAGGTCGCGATGAGAACGTGCTGCCCCGCTGGTACTTGGAGATACGCCCCGAGCGTGCCGAGGAGGCAGACGATGACGAACGCGGCGACCCACGTTCCCCTCGCACGGAGAGCGGTGAACGCCGCGCGCGGGGCGACGATGAGATCCCATGCGACGACGATGCCGTTCCGTGACGGCGCTGCGGTCTCGACGATCATGTTTTCGACCTTCCTTGGGCGCGAGTACACGCGCGGGGGTGCACAAGTTTCGCGTGACGCGCTTTCGCTAAAACAAGATTGCGAAGAGAAAGCTCAGTCCAAACGCGACGGCGAGTGCGGTCGTGAGCTTGACCTTCGCGATTTCCGCGAACCCGTATGCGAGCAAGACGTACGACCACACATCGAAGAGATCGAATCGCGCTAAAAACGCCACTTCCCGATCGTTCCGTTGGTTTGCAAAGACCGCAAGATTGGTCGGCACGGCGGTGAGGAAGGTCCCAATGTTCGCGAAGCTCGCGGGATCGTGCGCGCGGATTCCGACCGCCGTTACGAGCCCACCGATCACCGAGGGGATCATGCAATTCGCCGCGAGTGAGATGTACGTGACGTACGACGTCGTCTGCGTTTTAAATCGAGCGACGGTCGTCAGCGCCGATGCCGTCAGCAAAATTAACAGGAGCGGGATCGTGATTTGGCCGACCGCGTAGGTTGCGATGAGCCCGCGCTGTGCCGTCGCGATCGCCGCGGCGCCGTGAGGTGCGGTCGTATCGGGTGGTGGCGGCGTGACGGAAGCGATGTGGATGAGGGCGGGTGCGACGAGCGCGGTCGTGCAGAGGCTCGCTACGACGATGATCGCGTAGGCGGGAATCCATTCGCGCGTCGTCGCGACCTTCGCGAAGGCGCGTGCCGGCGCGACGATGATGTCGCGTGGTAACGAAAATCCCGCTTTGGGGATCGGCGCTTCGCTCGAGGCAGGCTGGGGCACAGAACTCACGTGCTTCCTCGTTCGCGCTTCGCGCGCGAATGCTTCGCGTCAAGGCGAGCGACGTTTGGGAACGAGTGCGTCGACGTGCAACCGGCCTTCGACGACGTCGGCCGCTCGTTCGAGCCCGGCTTCGCGCATCTCCAAGAGTCGCAGGCGCAGATAGGCGGCGAAGCGTCGCCGGGCACGTAGGGCATAGGCATCGCTCGCGACCGCGCGCTCGCCTCGCGCGAGACGCGAGGAAGAGGTGTGGCCTTTATCGGTGGGCGTGGTCGGGGCCACGGAGATGGCGAGCAGCGTAACGAAGACGAAGATATACACGTGGAAGAACCTCCACAATGGTCATCACGCCACGCTCTCGCGTCGGCAAGTTGGAAAGTACGTTTTTTGGAAAACCGAAACGGTAACGGCCGGGCCCCGGCCACCACGCTCGTCGTCGCACCGGCACCGAGCGAGCCCTACGTCCGGATTATTCCGCTCGGCGGCTGCGGCGAAATTGGCCGCAATATGACGGTCATCGAAACCAACGACGACATCGTCGTCGTCGACTGCGGCCTGATGTTCCCCGACGACACGATGTACGGCGTCGATGTGGTGATCAACGATTTCTCGTATCTGCGCGAGAACAAAGACAAGTTTCGCGCGCTGCTCGTGACGCACGGCCACGAAGATCACATCGGCGGCATTCCGTATCTGCTGCGTGAGTTCGACATCCCCGTCGTCGGCACACCGCTCTCGCTCGCGCTGATCCGCGCGAAGATGCGCGACAATAAATTCAACGATAAGAAGTTCGTCGCCGTGCAACCGGGCGACGTCGTGCG
>JAYTXC010000286.1:0-5378 GCA_043743145.1 Rhodospirillales bacterium | reverse complement strand
CCGGCCCGAACATGGAGGGCAAAGAGACGCGATTCGGCGTCGCGGCATCGACACTCTTCGGCACGATTTCGACCGATACGTCGACGGGTGCCGTCAACTCGATGCACGATTCGTGGACACCGCTCGGCGGACTCGTCCCGTTGCTCGACATGCAACTCGGCGAGATCGTCTTCGGCGGCATCGGTACGGGACTGTACGGTATGTTGATCTTCGTCGTGCTAACCGTCTTCATTGCGGGCCTCATGGTCGGCCGCACGCCGGAGTTTCTCGGCAAGAAAATCGAGCGCCGCGAAGTGCAACTCGCGATCCTCGGCGTCCTCGTCCTACCGGTCTTCGCGCTCATCGGCACGGCGACATCGATCGTCTTGCCTGCGGGCGTCGCGACGCTCGGCAACGCGGGCGCCCACGGCTTTTCCGAAGTCCTGTACGCGTTTTCATCTGCGACCGAAAATAACGGTAGCGCCTTCGCCGGGCTCGGCGGAAACCAGTATTACAATATCGTGCTCGGGATCGCGATGCTCGCCGGCCGCTTCCTGTTCATCATTCCAGCCATCGCCCTGGCGGGTTCGCTCGCCGGAAAGACGAGCGTTCCGGAAACCGTCGGCACCTTTACGACCACCTCGCCAATCTTCGTCGTGCTCTTGCTCGGCGTGATCGTCATCGTCGGATTACTCACGTTCGTTCCCGCCGATGCGCTCGGCCCGATCGTGGAACACCTGCAGATGCTGCAAGGAAAGACGCTATGAGAGAGCGCTCGCTTTTCGATCGCGCGATCATTACGCGCGCGATCACCGATTCATTCCTCAAACTCGACCCACGCTGGCAGGCGCGCAATCCCGTCATGTTCATCGTCGAAGTTAGTGCGCTCGTCGTGTCGCTCTTCTGGCTTCGCGATCTCTTCGCACGCGGCGGTAAAGATGCGGGCTTCGATCTTGCAATCGCGCTCTGGCTTTGGTTTACGGTCGTCTTCGCAAACTTCGCCGAAGCCGTCGCCGAAGGGCGCGGGAAGGCGCAAGCCGATTTCTTACGCCGCACGAAGAGTGATATGCAGGCGCGTCTGGTCACGCCAAGCGGCGTTGCGATGGTCAATGCGAACGAATTGCGCAAGGGCGATCTCATCCGCGTCGAGCCGAACGAAGTCATCGCGGGCGACGGCGAGGTGATCGAAGGCGCGGCATCCGTCGATGAATCGGCGATTACGGGCGAATCCGCGCCCGTGATTCGCGAATCCGGTGGCGATCGCAGCGCGGTCACGGGCGGCACGCGTGTCCTCTCGGATTATATCGTCGTTCGCATCGGCTCGAACCCGGGCGAGTCGTTTCTGGACCGCATGATCTCACTCGTCGAAGGCGCCGCGCGTCAGAAGACACCGAACGAAGTCGCGCTTTCGATCTTACTCTCGGGTCTCACGATCATCTTCGTGATCGCCGTCGCAACGCTCGGGCCGTTTTCGATCTACGCGGGAACGGTGCAGAGCGTGACCGTGCTCGTCGCGCTACTCGTCTGTCTCATTCCCACGACGATCGGGGGTTTGCTCTCAGCGATCGGGATTGCGGGGATGGACCGCGTGCTGCAACGCAACGTGCTCGCGATGAGCGGTCGCGCCGTCGAAGCGGCGGGCGATGTCGATACGTTGCTCCTGGATAAAACGGGAACGATCACGCTCGGCAATCGGCAAGCGACCGAGATCGTGCTCGCGCCGGGTGTCGACCGGAGCTCGGCTTCGCTTGCCGCGTATTATTCCTCGCTCGCGGACGAAACGCCCGAGGGGCGATCGATTGTCGCGCTTGCCGAACCCGATGTCGCGATGAGCTCGTCCGCAAATGGGAAAGCGCCCGCCGATGCGACGTTCGTTCCGTTCTCCGCCTACACGCGCATGAGCGGCCTCGATTTCCAAGGCGGGCGCGCGATTCGCAAGGGCGCACCCGATGCCGTGCGCGCGTGGGTCCGCGAGCGTGGTGGGGAGTCCAGCGGCTCCGAACTCGCCCCGGATGTCGAGCGCATCGCGCGCGCCGGTGGCACGCCGCTCCTCCTCGCCGAAGACGGTAAGATTCTCGGCGTCATCTACCTCAAAGATATCCTTAAGCCCAATATGAAAGTGCGTTTCGATCGCCTCCGCGCGATGGGTATTCGCACGATCATGATTACGGGCGATAATCCGCTCACGGCGAGCGCGATCGCGCGCGAAGCGGGCGTCGACGATTTTCTCGCCGAGGCGACACCCGAAACGAAGATGGCGCTCATCAAGCGCGAGCAACGGTCGGGTCGTCTCGTCGCGATGACGGGCGACGGCACGAATGACGCTCCCGCACTCGCCCAAGCCGACGTCGGCGTCGCGATGAACTCCGGTACGCAAGCCGCCAAAGAGGCGGGAAATATGGTCGATCTCGATTCGGATCCGACCAAACTCATCGAAATCGTCGAAGTCGGCAAACAGCTTCTGATGACGCGCGGCGCGCTCACGACCTTTTCAATTGCAAACGACGTCGCGAAATACTTTGCGATCCTCCCGGCGATGTTCGTCACGACCTATCCCGCGATGCAAGCGCTCAACGTGATGCGCCTCGCGACGCCGCAGAGTGCGATCCTTTCGGCCGTCATCTTCAACGCGCTCATCATCATCGCGTTAATTCCGCTCGCCCTGCGCGGCGTCGCGTACAAACCGCGCGGAGCGAATGCCGTGCTGCGCGACAACGTGCTCATCTACGGTCTCGGTGGCATCATCATCCCCTTCGTCGGGATCAAAATGATCGACATTATCCTCTCCGCCCTCCACCTCACGTAACGTCCGAGGCAACCATGAAATCCGCATCGATCGCGCAGCAATTCGTAACTTCGACGATCTACACGATCGTCACGGTCCTCCTTCTCGGGGTCGCGTACCCGCTGGTGATGACGGGGATCGCGAGCGTGGTCTTCCCGCATCAGTCGAACGGATCGCTCGTCACCGTCGGCGGCAAAATTGTCGGTTCCGATCTCATCGGCCAGCTCTGGACGAAACCGCAATACTTCAACGGTCGACCATCGGCTGCGGGCAAAAACGGCTACGATCCAACCGCGACGGGCGGCACGAATCTCGCGCCGACCTCGAAGAAACTCATCGACGCGACCAAAGCGACGATCCTCGCACTTCGCAAAGCGAATCCGAAGACGACGCGACCGTTGCCGATGGATCTCGTCACGTCGAGTGCAAGCGGGATCGATCCGGATATCTCCCCCGAAGCCGCCGCCTATCAGGCACAGCGCATCGCCGATCTCCGCCAAACAACGCTTGCGAAGATCGACGAGCTCATCGCGGCGCACGTACGCCGTCGCGAATTCGGCATTCTCGGCGAGCCGCACGTCAACGTCCTCGAACTCAATCTTGCCCTCGATGGACTCAGCCCAAAATATTGATTGCCCGTGAAGCCACGATCGCGATCGTCGCGAGCGATGCGAGCGATTGCACGAGCATCAGCATCTTTGCAGCCGGCGTGAGCGGCATCGTATCGGTCGGACTGAACGCCGTCGCATTCGTAAACGCGAGATAGAGATAATCGAGATACGATGGTGTCCACGCGGCGTGCGAGCACGCAGGCGTCACCATTTGCGGGAAGAGAAAATCGGGTTGTCCGTGATCGGCGCGCATCCGATCGTCGGGACCTCCGCGATCGATCTCCCAGTACCAGAGCGCGAAGACGACGACGTTCGTGAGCCAGATCGCGACGGATGAATACAGCAACTCTTTGCCCGTGATATCTTTTCCGTTAAAAATAAGTTGATGCACGAGCAAATAGAGCGAGGCGACATTGGCGATATTCGCAATCGCAATGAGCGTCGTTCCGACGATCTGTTCCCAGCGGGGCTCGTGCGGCCGGCGGCGCGGCGCGGCGAGTGAGAGCGGGATGACGAGCAACATTTCGAGCAACGGCACGAACCACGGTGGACCGAGCGTAAACTTCCCCGGCAAGACGAAGTTGAGCGCGGCGACGATCACGATCGAGAGTGTCGCGGGCCAACGAGGCTCGCTCGGTGAGACGACACCCCAGGCATCGGACGTTGGATTGGCCATATCGGGCGTCGTTCGGGTTCGAGACTCCGCCCTCCACTTGCGCCGAGCGGACGAACGTCGCATCATGGCGTAAGCGCCGTTCATGCACGGATCCGACGAAGATCACGCCAAACGCGCGGTCGCGCGCCACGCCGTCGACGCATACGTTACGGTCGACGCATGCATCGGACTCGGGAGCGGGTCGACGATGCGCTACGCCATCGAGCGTGTCGGCGAACTCATCGTCGACGGTGCGCGCATTCGCGCGATCGCGACCTCGCACGAGACCGAGCGGCTTTGTCGCAATGCAAAGATTCCCGTCGTTGCTTTCGGCGACGAACCGATCGGCGTTGCGATCGACGGAACCGACGAAATCGACGCGCACTGGTCGCTCGTCAAAGGCGGCGGCGGCGCGCTCTTTCGCGAGAAGGCCGTCGCACTTTCCGCGCGGACGTTCGTCGTGATCGCGACCGAGCGAAAATGCGTCGATCGCCTCGGCGCGTTCCCCCTTCCCGTTGAAGTCGTGCCGTTCTCCACGCCATTCGTCGCGCGCGAGATCGAATCGCTCGGCGCGACGGTGACCATGCGTCGTTCCGGCTACGACGGTCGCGCGTTCGTAAGCGATAACGGTAATGCGATTCTCGATTGTGATTTCGGTGCGATCGCCTCGCCTCCGATGCTCGATCGCATCCTGCGGGAAATTCACGGCGTGGTGTGTACGGGGCTCTTCATCGGGCTCGCGTCAGCAGTCTTCGTTTCCAAGCCCGACGGCTCAATTCGGACGCTCGATACACCGTCTCACGGGCGCGCCCCGATGTAGGTTCGCCGTTTGGACGGCATTTGGACGACGGATCGTTACGCTCGTTTCAGCGAAGCATTCGATACGACGCTTCGTCTCGCTCATCGTGAAGATTGGAGCCACTCGTGCGCGTCCGTTTCGTTCCCGTACCTCTCGCCTTCGCTGCCGCGCTCGTCGGTTGCAATGCCGAGACGACACGGCTCTCTCCAGCCCCGATCGCGGCGCCGGCCACCGTGGCAACGGCGGTACCAACGGCGGTACCGACGTCGATGCCGTCCCCGAGCGTGGGCCCGACGGCCACGGCAGCGCCAACAGCGTCGCCAACACCAGCGCCGGCTCCGACGCCAACGCCAACGCCGTCATCCGCGGCGCAAAAGCTCTACGCAGTCTACGCCTCGAACGTGCAACAGTACAATCTCGACGGTTCGGCGACCGGCATCGTTTTACGGCCAGCGTCACAGCCCGCCGCGGCAACCGTCGCCGCAAATGGGAAAATTTACGTCATTGGCCTCACCGCGCGAAACGGCACCATGACGCAATTTCTCGGTC
>JAYTXC010000285.1:0-4140 GCA_043743145.1 Rhodospirillales bacterium | reverse complement strand
GAACGCACGCCCGAAGTGCTTCTCGACGCGTTGCGACCCGACGTGCACGTCAAGAGCGCGCAGTATCGGGTCGAGGATCTGCCCGAGCGGATCGTCGTCTTGCAGCATGGTGGGGAGATCCGTCTCGCGCCGCACCTCGCGGGGAAGAGCACGACGGATATCGTCGCGGAGATCCGGCGCCGGTACGGCGGTTAATCGCGTGCGCATCGCGATCACGAGCAACGGGCCGGGCGAATTCTCCGGCTGGGTGCGGCCCCTGGTCACGGCACTCTATCGGCTCGCGCCGCAGACTGCGGTCACGCTCGTCTTCGTTCCCGACGATTATGCAACGGGGCGCGAACCCGCCGTCGCGCGGCATCTCTTCCCGAACGCCACGATCGTGACGCCGAGCCAATACGTTCGCTTTGCGCTCGGCCGGTCTCTCGATCATCTGCCAACGCGCGTCGATGCCGTGCAGTATCTCGGCGGCGATCTCTTGCATGCGGCGCGCGTGCGTGCGCGACTCGGCGGGTCCGCGTATGCGTATAAATTCGCACGCAAGGGCGACGCGAACGTTCTCGCGCGCGCGTTCGCAATCGATGCGCAGAATGCGACCGCGCTCGCATCGCTCGGCATCGCGCCCGGACGCATCGACGTGGTCGGCAATCTCGCAATCGACGGCGCGCTCGGCGAAGCTGCCGGGCTCTTCGCGCATGCGAGCGATGCGCCGGCACCATCTCCGCAGGCGCAGGCGGGAGCATCACGCACGATTCTTTTCATGCCGGGCACGCGCAAGAACGAAGTCGCCAATATGGTGCCGCTCTTGCTTGCGGCGGCACTGCGATTGCGCGCATTACGGCCGGAGTTACGCGCAGTTTTTGCGATTTCGCCATTCACCGATGAAGACGAACTCGGGCGTGCGCTCGCGGTCGGCGGACATCGCAACGCGTGGGGCGTGCGCGGTCGCGTCGTTGGTGAAGGTGCGGCACTCGCGTTGCAGGCGGAAGACGGAAGCGAGCCCTTTCCCGTGGTTCGCGAGTCGATGCGTCACGCGCCATTCGCGCGCATGGTCGTCACGCTTCCGGGCACGAAATGTATCGAACTCGCCGCACTCGGCGTGCCGACGATTGTGTGCGTGCCGCTCAACGCACCCGAAGTCGTCGTTATCAACGGGCCGCTGCAGTATCTCGATCGCCTTCCCGCCATCGGCATGGCGCTCAAACGTGCGATCGTCGTCGGCGTCGATAAGCGCTTCGCATTCACCGCGCAGCCGAACATCGATACGGGTGAGATGCTGATGCCCGAGATGCGTGGGACGCTCTATCCCGGCGATATCGCGCGGCGCATCGTCGCTTACGACGATGATGATGAAGCACGCACGCACGATGCCGCGCGGTTGCGCGCGCTGTACGTCGCGCACATCGGAGCTTCGGAGCGCATGGCGCGGGCGTTGCTCGATGGCGTCGGGGCGCACGCGTGAAGCTCTCGATCGTCATCGCAACGCGCGATCGTGAAACGTTGCTCTCGGGCGCGCTCGCGTCGCTCGACATGCAGCGCGATGCGCCCGCGTATGAAGTCGTCGTCGTCGATAACGGCTCGCGCGATGGAACGGCCGCGCTCGTCCGCGAGCGCGCATCGGCGGCTGCGTATCCGCTCCACTACGTCTTTGCGGGCGAACCGAATCGCGGTGCGGCGCGCAACGCAGGCGTGCGCGCGGCGTCGGGTGACGTCGTCGTTTTCGTCGACGACGATGTGCGGCTCCCCGAACGCTTTCTTTTCGCGCACGCGAGCGCGCATGCGGCGCGAGCGGGCCGCGCCGTCTCGGGACCGATCCTCAATGTGGCGAGCGCAGCGGCGCGACCCGTGCCGACGGTCGCGAATTATTCGGGTGCGTTCTTTTGCACGTGCAACGTCTCGGTCGCGCGTGGGGCGTTCGATGCGGTCGGTGGGTTCGATGAGACGTTCACGCTCTACGGGTGGGAAGATACCGAACTCGGCTTGCGCTTACGCGAGAGTGCGATCGGACGCGGATTCGCATGGGATGCGTACCTGTGGCACATCAAACCGCCGCACGTCGAAACGCTGGAAACCGTCGTGCAAAAAACGGTCGAACGCGGGCGGATGGCGGCGCGGCTCTTGCACAAAGATGGAAGCATGCGTACCAAGCTCGCCACGGGTGCGTACGGATTCAATCTCGCGCGCTCGACGGTCTTCGCGCCCGCGTGGTCCCTCGATTGCTTTCACGCACTCGCGACGAACGAACGCGTTCCCGCGGCGTTGCGAGCGCTCGCGCGCGGGCAGTATCTCGACGGTCGCTATCGCATCGCGCTCCGCGAAGCGCTGGCATCTGAACGCGACGGCACGGCTGCGCGCGACGCGTGAAAATTCTGCTCGTACGTGAAGATGGACTCGGCGACGCACTCGTGTGCGCGCCGCTCGTCGCGGCGTTGCTCTCGGCGGGGCATGTCGTGGGCGTGGTTCTCGGTACGCGCAATGTGGATGCGTTCGCACCGCACGTCTTCGCACACGTCCACGTGCTCGATCGCATCCCGTGGCCCGCGCACGGTGCCACGCCGACATCGCGTGCGCGCGCGCTTGCGGAGGTGCGGTCGGTCGCGTACGATGCGGCACTCGTCGCGACCGAAGAACTCACGGCATACGAATTCGTGCGCGAATCCGGCATTGCCGTGCGCGTCGGCTTCGTCAATGGTGCGAGCAAGCCGCTCAAATCGTTGCACGTGCGCACCTTGTTGACGCGTACGATCGTCCGCTCTGCATCCGCGCGCCGGACGCGCGCTCACGAAGTCGAGACGATGTTTTCACTCGGTGCCGATTTCGTCCACGAGCGTGCGCCCACGCGCGACGTCGCGCGACTCCGCGCTCTCGTCGTCGGCGATTGCACCATGCCCGATGCGCGCGGCCGTGAGGCGGCGCCGATCGCCGTGCAGGTCTCGCAAAAATTCGCAACCGTCGGACTGGATCGCGACGCGTTCGTGGCATGCGCGCGCGCGCTGCGCGCGCGCGGCAACGACGTGCTCGTGCTCGGGGACGACGATGCCCTCGTACGCGAGATCGCGCGCTCGAGCGATGCGCGAACGGATGGCGCGTGCGACATCGCCGCGTGGAAGCAGCAGATCGCAACCGCCCGCGCGCTCGTTACGGGCGATTCCGGTGCCGCGCACGTTGCGGGGATGACGGGTGTCGCGACGGTCGATGCGTTCGCGCCCGGTGCGGCGACAGCGTACGACGTGCGACGTTGGGCTCCGTGGGCCGCACCGTATCGTGCGCTCGTGCTCGACCCCACGCGCGCTCCCGCGGCGACGGCGGGCGTGTTCGTCGATGCACTCGAGGAGATTCTCGCGGCATGAGCGGGGCGCTGGTTCTGTGTACGGGCGGCGGCATCGGCGACGTCTTGCTCGCAACGCCCATGATGCGTGCGCTCCACGCGCGATACGGCCGCGTCGTGGCGCTCACGACACCCGCACATCGCGACGTGCTCGCGGCGCATCCGCTGCTCGCCGAAGTCTGGACCGACGAGGTCCCCTTCCCCGAGATGGCGGCGCAGATCGCGCGCGCCGAAT
Source organism: Rhodospirillales bacterium (assembly GCA_043743145.1). Taxonomy (GTDB): domain Bacteria; phylum Vulcanimicrobiota; class Vulcanimicrobiia; order Vulcanimicrobiales; family Vulcanimicrobiaceae; genus JANYGA01. The sequence goes on along the minus strand of JAYTXC010000285.1, from coordinate 580 downwards.
TCACGGCGTCGGTAACGACGTGGGCGACGCTACGAGCGGCGGCGCTGCCCTACGTGGCGCGCGTGCCGGTTCGCGTCGGGCAGGCGCGGCGACTCTACAGTCGTCTCTTCACGCAGCGCGTCGTGGTGCGCAGCGAAATGGGCGATCGCACCACGCATTGGACGCAGATCTTACTCGATTTCGCGCGTGCGATCGATTGCGACGCGCCCGACGGCATGCCCGAATTTTATGTCGACGATGCCGCGCGCGCGACGCTCGCGACGACGCTCGCGGAGGTCGGCGTCACCGCACCGTACGTCGTCCTGCACCCCACGCGCGGGATCGCAGCGGGGCACGAGCGCTGGCCCGTCGCGCGGCTCGGCGATCTGGCGCGTACGCTCCACGCGGCCTTCGGTGCGCGCGTCGTCGTTACGGGTGGCGGTGCGGATCGCGCGATTGGCGATGCGGTCGCGCGCGCGGGCGATGCGATCTCACTCGGTGGGCGCACGACACTTGCGGAGTTCGGCGCGCTCGCGGCGGGCGCGCGGCTCGTCGTCGCGATGGATTCGGGCCCGATGCACGTAGCAGCGGCCGTCGGCGC
>JAYTXC010000284.1:0-9624 GCA_043743145.1 Rhodospirillales bacterium | reverse complement strand
TCGTACCGTCGGCGCGGGCGTCGTTACGGCGATCGTCGAAGTGGCCGTCGTCGCGGCGAAGAAGTAAGGTAGGACACCATGGCAAAGCAGAAGATTCGCATCCGCCTCAAAGCCTACGATCACAAAGTCCTCGATCAGTCGGCGGAGCGGATCGTCGAGACCGCCAAGCGCACGGGCGCATTCGTCAGCGGCCCCGTGCCGCTGCCGACCGAGATCAACCGCTTTTGCGTCAATCGCTCGCCGCACGTCGATAAGAAGTCGCGCGAGCATTTCGAAATGCGCACGCATAAGCGTCTGATCGACATTCTGCAAGCCTCGCCCAAGACGATGGACGCGCTCATGCATCTCGATCTTCCCGCCGGCGTCGATATCGAACTCAAAGCCTAAGGTCTTCGCAAGCTTTTGTTTGCGTGAAAAGCGCTCGAGGTGACTCGGGCGCTTTTCGTTAGGCGCGGATCTCTGCCGGACTCGGACGCGACGCGGCCTCCCACAACGCGCAGCTCGACTCTGGTGGCCGTTTCCGCGGGTTAGCGTTTGGGAGACCGCATCGCGCGTCCCACCAGACATGCATCCGATGCCTCTCAGCGCCCTCGCGGAAATTGAGTTTGTGACGATAGCATTCGGCGCGCGAGTGCTTCCGTCGTCCCCCACATACCCCACGACCACCCCCCATTTCGGATGATTCTCCCGGATATCAGAGAAACGGAACGGTATGCCAACCCCGCTCAAAGTCGTTCATTCACGTAGTTTTAGCGGCACGCGCCGTCGGATTTACCAGCTTCTCGCGGAGATGGGGACGTCGGCCGATGCGATCTGGCCTTTTGCGTCGCAGCCGTTTATGCGCAGTGCGGGTCCGCTCGCGCCTGGGAAAACCGAAGAGTGGCATAGCGGCGTGCATGCGGTGCTCGATGATGTCGTCGTCGAAGAGCGCATCGTTTGGCGTTTTAAAAACGATGGCTTCGATGGGACGCACGGGTTCTATCTCGAGAACGACGATCCGAAGAAAACGATCTTGAGTCATCGCATCGAGGCGACGCTCGACGATACCGATGGCCGGCTGTTTTGGCGTCGACTCGAAGACGTCAATCAGCGGACGATGGAAGCACTTTTCGATAAACTCGAGCGCGTCCTCAAACGCTAAAACTCGATTGCTGCCACGAACGAGCGAAACGCGCGATCGACACGCGCGCGTTCGCCCGTAGCGAAGACATCGAGTAAGAGCCCGCGCATCACCGCAACCAAGAGCGTGGCGAGTGCGGAGGCGCGTTCGGTGGCAAACCCGCGTGCCTCGAGCGCGTGCGTAAAAGGCAAGACCCAGTCGCTCGAACTCGCGCGCAAGAACGAGCCGTAGCGTTTGCGGTCGCGTAGCGCGATCCCGTACGCCTCGAAGAGCAGCCGCAAGAGCCGCTCGTGACGCGGTGCGACGAGCCACTGCCATGCCCGCAGGAGCAAGGTCGGCGTGTCGTATTCGGTGCTTCGCGCGTACCATGCGTCGAGCAAGACGGCTTGGCGGCGTGCGGCTTCCGCGAAGACGGCGCGTAAGATGCCGTCTTTACTCCCGAAATGGTAGAGCAACATGCGCGGGCTCGACGAGACGGCTGCCGCGAGCGGGCGCAACGAAAGTTCCGCGAGGCCCGTTTCGAGCACAAAAGCCAGGATCGCATCAAGCAGATCGGCTCGGAGACGTTCGTCGACGTGTCGTGGCACGCGTGTATGGTTCGGCAGTGAATGACTCGATCTTGGGAGGGCGCAACTCGCGGACTCCTCCGGGCGTCAGTAGGACACGTCCGCCTTCCCACGCGCATCGCGCAAGGAGCTCTCGTGTCTCTCTCTCGTGGTCTCTTCATCCGCAGCGCTGCGGGTATCGCCGCTGCCGCCGCCCTGCCAATATCCGCGCATGCGGCGGAAGAACTGCGCGTCGCGTTCATTCCCGATGTCGCCACGACGGCCGCGTCGTTTGCGGAAAAGCAACCCCTCGTCGATATGCTCCAGCGCGCCACGGGGCGCACCGTTCGGCTGATCATTCCGACCAACTATGCCGCAACCGTCGAAGCGATCGGCAACGAGGGCGTCGATCTCGCGTATTTCGGCGCGCTGACCTATGTGAAGGCAAACTTGCGTTACGGCGCGCGCCCGCTCGTGCAACGTCTCGAAGATCTCCGCTTTCACTCCCTCTTCATCACGAGCGCCGCGAACGGCGCCGTGAATGCACTCAAAGATCTCAAGGGCAAGACCTTCGCATTTGGGGACGTGAACTCGACCTCGGGCCACCTCATTCCGGTGAAAGAGATGCTCGAAGCCAACATTAACCCCGACACCGATTTGAAGACGCGCTACACCGGCAACCACACCGCAACCGCCGTCGCCGTGGCGTCGGGTCAGGTCGACGCTGGCGCGATCGACGAAACCGTCTATCGCAAACTCGTTGCGGATAAAACGCTCGATCCGGCAAAAGCGCGCGTGTTTTACACGAGTAAGCCGTTCACCGATTACGTGTGGGCCGTACGCAAGGATCTCGATAGCTCGCTCATCACGAGTATTCGCCATGGCTTCCTCGAAGCGTCCGATCCGAAGTTGCTCACGCTCTTGCGCGCGACGCGTTACGTGACGGCGAGCGACCGCGAATACGATTCTATTCGCGAAACGGCGAAGAAGCTCAACCTGCTGTGAGAAAAACTCCGTTCGCGCCCGGCGTCGTGTTCGTAACGGGAGCGACGGCGGGCTTCGGGCTCGCGATCGCACACCGTTTTGCAGATGACGGCGCGCGCGTCGTCATTACCGGTCGGCGCCGCGAACTTCTTGCGAAGCTCAAAGCCGAACTCGGCGAACGCGCGCATACGCTCGAATTCGACGTGCGCGATCGTGCTGCAGTCGAGGCCGCGATTGCATCGTTGCCGCCGGAATTTGCTGCGGTCGACCTGCTCGTGAATAACGCAGGTCTCGCACTCGGGCTCGAACCCGCACACAAAGCGGATCTCGATGAGTGGGAAGCGATGGTCGATACGAACGTTAAAGGACTGATGTATTGCACGCGCACGCTCCTGCCGGGAATGGTCGAGCGCGATCGCGGGCATATCGTCAATCTCGGTTCGATCGCGAGTCAATTTCCGTATCCCGGTGGCAACGTGTACGGCGCGACGAAAGCGTTCGTTTACCAATTTTCGCTCAATTTGCGCGCAGATCTGCTGGGCACGAACGTCCGCGTCACCGATATCCAACCCGGTTTGTGTGGCGGCACAGAATTTTCGACGATCCGATTTCGCGGAGACGCGGCGAAAGCAGACGCCCTTTACGCCGATACGACCCCACTCGATGCCGACGATGTTGCCGACGCCGTGCATTGGGTCGCGACGCGGCCCGAGCACGTCAATATCAATTCCGTGCAGATGATGCCCGTCGTCCAAGCTTTCGCACCGCTCGCGGTCAAACGCTCGACGACGTAACGCCGCGTGCTTGCTTTCGACGACGTAACGGGCGGCTACGGCGCGCGTAGCGTGCTCTCTTCCGTGTCGTTCGCTCTCGAGCGTGGCGAACGCGTTGCGCTCGTGGGTCCCAGTGGTGCGGGGAAGAGCACGATCTTTCGGATGTCATATGGCGCGTTCGCGCCAACGTCGGGACGCGTGCTCGTCGACGGGAGCGATCTCGCCACGTTGCACGGTGCGCGTTTGCGCGCGATGCGCGCGCGGATCGCCGTCGTCTTTCAAGCGCACGGTCTCGTCGATCAACTCAGCGTGATGCAGAACGTCATCGCGGGTACGTTCGGGCGCCGCAGTACCGTCGATGCGCTGCGCGCGATGCTCGTGCCGCATTCGTCCGAGCGTGACATGGCGCGTCTCGCGCTCGAACGCGTCGGCCTCGGCGATCGCCTGACCTCGCGAGCGTTCGAGCTGTCGGGCGGACAGCGTCAGCGCGTTGCGATCGCGCGCGCGATCGCGCAACGCGCCGAACTCGTCCTCGCCGACGAGCCCGCGGCATCGCTCGACCCCGAGCTTGGGGGCGAGATCGTCGAGATGTTGCTCGCCGACGCGAAGGCGCGCGGTGCGACGCTGCTTTGCTCGCTTCACCAACCCGAACTCGCGCGTCGGTTCGATCGGACGATTCGCGTGGGCGATGGCGTCGTGGTCCCCGAAGAGCCGCTCGCCTCGAGCGGATTGTAACTCGTTGAATGTCGCCGCGACCGTCGCGTTCTTGCGCGACCCTATTCTGGAGACGATCGCGATCGCTGCAGGCGCACTTCCGATCGCGATCCTTCTCGGCGCGCCCGCTGCGCTCGTCATCGCACGCGGCGGGCGCGCGGGTGCGATTTTGCGCGCGCTCGCTGCGTTCGTGCGCGCGATTCCCGAACTCGTTCTCGCGATCGTCTTCGTCGTCGCGCTCGGCTTCGGCCCCGTTCCCGGAACGCTCGCACTCGGTCTTTCGGGTGCGGCGACGATTGCGAAACTCTACGCTGAAATTCTCGAATCGGTTCGCCGCGAACCGCAAGAAGCGCTGCGCGCAACGGGGGCGACGGCGACGGCGAGTTTTCTCGTGGGCCTCGTGCCCGCAGCGTGGCCCGGGCTCATCGGCTTCGGTGCCTACACCTTCGAGAGCATCATGCGCGCGGCCGTGATCGTCGGCGTCGTCGGCGCGGGTGGACTCGGATCGGCGATGATCACGAGCCTCAATCTGCTCGATTACGGGGCGTTTGCGTGGTACGTTGCCGCGCTCGTCGTGCTCGTGATCGCAGTCGATGCTACGAGCGGCGTTTTGCGCGCGCGCGCCCCCGCGTGGATGGCACTCGCAGCTTTTGCGATCGTATCGATCGTCGGGATCGTGGCACTCGCTACGGCTACGCACGATCCGTGGCATGCGTTTGCTACGGCACCGCCGCGCGTTCTCACCTATCTCGCGCGCGCGATTCCACCCGCATTCACGCCGACCGTGATCGGCAACGCCGCTTGGGGTGTGCTCGAAACGATCGGTGTCGCAATCGCGGGCACACTCCTCGGCGCGGTCGCGGCGATCCCACTCGCCTTACTCGTCGCGCGCGTCGTCGCGAGCGGGTGGGTCCGTGGCACGGGCTATCGCCCGTGGTCGATTCTGCCGGCGTTCTTCGCGCGGATCGTTTTGGTCATCGCGCGTTCGGTGCCGCCGATCGCCGTCGCCCTCGTCGCGCTCGCATTCGTCGGGCTCGGGCCAAAAGCGGGCGCCGTCGCGCTCGCCATCCATACCGCAGGCGTGCTCGGCAAACTCTTTGCCGAGAGCCTCGAACTCGGCGATACCGTCCCTGCCGAAGCCCTCGTTGCCAGTGGCAGCAGTGGCCTCGCCGCAGTCGCCGTCGGGATCGCGCCGGGTGCGTTCGCGGCGATGAGTGCGCATCTGCTGTACCGCTGGGAGTGGAACGTGCGCGCGTCGACGACGCTCGGGATCGTCGGCGCCGGTGGTCTCGGGCAGCAGATCTTCAACGCACAGCAACTACTCCACGACCGCGAACTGCTCGCTTACGTGATCGTCGCGATCGCGCTCGTGCTCGGTTCTGACCGCATCACGCAACTCGCTCGCCGCCGCTTCGAATTGCGGACGATGGAGCGTTAACGCTTCGTCGGAATCGCTTCAGTGCCGTCGTATTCGCGAAACGTTTCGACGAGATCGAGCATCACCTGTGGCGCGTTGACGGCCGGGGGAATCGTAAAAGGCGTCATGCGGCGCGCACCGGACGTGGTTTCGCGCGATCGTATTGTTTGGGCCACGCGACATCGATTCCGAGCTTCGTTGCGGCATGCAGCGGCCAATAGGGATCGCGCAACAGCTCGCGTGCCAGGAACGCGAGATCGGCCTTGCCCGATCGTACGATCTCGTCGGCCTGTTCGGCGTCGGTGATCATGCCGACGGCTCCCGTTGCGATGCGCGCGTCGCGCCGAATCGCTTCGGCGAAGGGGACCTGATAATTCGGCCCGACGGCGATCTCTTGGTGGGCGACGAGCCCGCCCGACGACACGTCGATGAGATCGCAACCGAGGTGGACGAGATCGCGCGCGAGCGCAACGGAGTCCTCGATGGTCAAGCCGCCGGTTGCCCAGTCGATCGCCGAGATGCGCATGAAGACCGCGACGTCGTGCGGCACCGCGGCGCGCACGGCCGCGAGGACTTCACGGTTCAGTCGCATCCGATTCTCGAACGATCCGCCATAACGATCCGAGCGCCGATTCGTTAGTGGCGACGCGAACGAATGGAGCAGATAGCCATGCGCTGCGTGAACTTCGATGACGCGAAATCCGGCGAGCACCGCACGCCGCGCGGCCGTGCTGAAATCGGCGAGGACCTGCACGATATCGGCTTCGCTCATCGCGCGTGGCGGCTCGTCGCCATCATGAAAAGCGATCGCGCTCGGTGCGAGCGGTTCCCAGCCGCCATCGCTTGAGACGACGCGGCGCCCACCATCCCAGGGTCGCGCCGAACTCGCTTTCCGACCCGCGTGTGCGAGTTGGATGCCGGCGACCGCGCCGCTTGCATGGATGAAGTCGACGATCCGCCGCAATTCGGGAACGTGCGCGTCTGCGTAGATTCCGAGGTCGCCTGAGGTAATGCGTCCTTCGGCGCAGACGGCGGCGGCTTCGCTCATCACGAGCCCCGCACCACCGACAGCACGCGATCCCAAATGGACGACGTGCCAGTCGTTTGCAAAACCGTCGACACTCGAATATTCGCACATCGGCGAAACGACGATGCGATTGGGCAGCGTCACGCCGCGGATGGTAAAGGGCTCGAAGAGATGAGGCATCGCCCGCAAAAAACGCTCGATCGATGCGTGGTTTCACGGGTGAGCGGGAGCGCTCAGCAGTGCTCCGAAGCCGACGGCATGATAGTTCGCACGCGTTTCGCCGCCCACGATCTCCGCGCGTTCGTCGCACGCTCGCTCGAAGCGATGGGCGTCTCAGGCGAAGATGCTGCGCTCGTTGGCGAAGTGCTCGTCACCTCCGACACACGGGGCATCGAGTCGCATGGTGTCGCGCGTCTCGAGGGCTTTTACGTCGATCGCATTCGCGACGGCCAAGTCGATCCCAAAGCGACATCGGCAGTCGTGCGCGAATCGCCGACGACGCTCGCCGTCGACGCGCGCAACGGTCTCGGACATCCGGTCTCGGTACGCACGATGCGTCGCACGATCGAGAAGGCACGCGAGATCGGCATGGCCGTATCGACGGTGCGAAACTCCAATCACTACGGCATCGCCGGGTACTATGCGATGCTCGCGATGGAGGCCGATTGCATCGGTATTTCCTCGACCAACGCGGGCCGGCTCGCGGTCCCCACTGGCGGCCGCGACCTCATGCTCGGCACCAACCCCTTCGCCTACGCGATCCCCGCAAATGACGGCGATTCCTTCGTGCTCGATATGGCGACGACGACGGTCGCGCGCGGTAAACTCGAGATCGCGAAGCGCCTCGGGAAGAAACTGATACCGGGATGGGCCGTCGATGTGAACGGCGCGATGACGACCGATCCCGATGCGGGCCTCGAAGGCGCCGTCTTGCCGCTCGGCGGCTTCGGAACGGAGACCGGCGGCCATAAGGGCTTCGGACTCGGGCTCCTCGCCGAGATGCTTTGCGCCGTCCTCGGCGGCGGCGTGCTCGTGCCCGATATGCCGCCGCTCTCCGGCGCCCTCAACGGCGGGATCACGAGCCACTTTTTTGCGGCGATTCGTATCGATGCGTTCCGCGACGTTGCCGATTTCAAAGCCGACGTCTCGCGCGAACTTGCGGCATTTCGCACGAGTGCGCCCGCGCCGGGATCCACCGGCGTGCTCGTTGCGGGCGATCCCGAACAGACCAAGAGCGAGGAACAACTTCGTAACGGCGTCTCGCTCGATCCCGTCGTGGTCGAAAGTCTCAAACGCGTGGCGGAAAAGACGGGCGTCCTGCCCGTCCAATCGCTTCGGTCCTAAAGGAAACGATCTCGGCTACGTCACCCGCCGCTACGGCGCGATTGCGATCGCGCGAACGCCATCGCTCGCCTGTGCTTCGAACCTCTTGAAATTCTCATAAAAGAGCGTCGCAAGTTTTTTCGCTTGCGTGTCGTAGGCGGCTTTATCGCTCCAGGCGTTGCGTGGATCGAGCACCTCGCTCGGGACACCGGTCACCTCGGTCGGAATCGCGAGGCCGAAGAAGGGCTCTTTCGCGAGTGCCGCTCCGCTAAGTGTACCGTCGAGTGCGGCGTTGACCATCGCTCGCGTGTGGCCGATTGCCATGCGCTTGCCGACGCCGTAGATGCCGCCCGTCCAACCGGTGTTGACGAGCCAACACGTGACCTCGTGTTTGGCGATGCGCTCGCCGAGAAGTTTCGCGTAGACGGTTGGATGGTGCACCATGAACGGTGCGCCGAAACACGTCGAGAACGTCGCGGTCGGTTCCGTCACGCCTTTTTCGGTGCCCGCGACTTTCGCCGTGTAGCCGGAAAGGAAATGATACATCGCCTGCTCGGGTGTGAGTTTCGAGATCGGTGGCAGAACGCCGAATGCGTCCGCCGTTAACATGATGATCGTCGTCGGATGACCCGCGCGTAAATCCGGCACGATATTTGGAATGAAATTTACCGGATAGGCGGCGCGTGTATTCTCCGTTTTGGCTTCGCTCTCGAGATCGAGCGAGCGCGACGATTCGTCAAGGACGACGTTTTCGAGCACGGCTCCGAAACGATGCGATGCAGCCCAAATTTCAGGCTCCGCTTTTTGCGAGAGACGGATGACTTTCGCGTAGCAGCCGCCCTCGAAATTGAAGACGCCGTCGGTCGACCAGCCGTGTTCGTCGTCGCCGACGAGCGGGCGATTCGAATCTGCGGAGAGCGTCGTTTTGCCCGTTCCCGAGAGGCCGAAAAAGATCGCGCTGTTGCCATCGGGGCCGACGTTTGCCGAGCAGTGCATCGGCATGACGTTCCGCAACGGCATGAGATAGTTCATGATCGTGAAGACCGATTTTTTGATCTCACCCGCATAGCGCGTCCCGCCGATGAGGACGATCTTGCGCGCCATGTTCACGAGCACAAACGTACCGCTACGCGTTCCGTCGCGTTCGGGTTCGGCGACGAATTCGGCCGCATCGATCACGGTGAATTCCGGGGTGAAGTCGACCGGCGCGACGTCGGGCGTGATGAAGAGGTTGCGCGCGAAGAGTGAGTGCCACGCGTATTGCGTGATGACGCGGATGGGCAAGCGATACCGTTCGTCGGCACCCACGAACGTGTCGAGTGCGTAGATCTCGCGCTCGGAGAGGTAGGCTGCTACGCGCGCGAGTAACGCGTCGAAAGTTTTCGCATCGATGGCTTTGTTCGTGTCGCCCCAATCGATATGCGTTTCGCTTCCGGGTTCGCGGACGAAAAACTTATCTTTTGGCGAGCGACCCGTATGTTCGCCCGTTTCTACCACAAACTGCCCGTCGGCACCGAGTTCGCCTTCACCGCGACGCAATGCGTGCTCGTAGAGCGCGCCCACGGAAAGGTTGCGATGCACGGCGATCGCGCCGGCGAGGCCGAGGTGCTCCAGATGCGTCTTGAGACGACCATCGATGACGGGCAGCGTGAGAATGGCGAAGACCCTCCAGGTTCGAAGGCTTGGATTTTCTCAAGTCGTCGCGGGCGAGCCTGCCCGCA
>JAYTXC010000283.1:0-6391 GCA_043743145.1 Rhodospirillales bacterium | reverse complement strand
GTCCTCGCCGTGATTGCCCTGATGCCCGTCGAGACCGAAGAATCGTTCTTTGAGATGCGGATCGTTGCCGTTCCAAAAGGCGGGCGCGAAACACAGGTGTTGGTGATCGTCGCTGATACCGAAGATTCCGTCTTCACCCCAGCGATACGCGCGCGCGCGCGCGTGGTCGTACGGAAAATATCGCCACGCGTCACCATCGGCGCTATAATCTTCGCGCACGGTGCCCCATTGCCGATCGCTCAGATACGGGCCCCAATGACTCCAGTGAGCGGAGCGATCGGCTTCGGCTGTGACGCGATCGCGTTCGGGGTTGCGCTCCATGGTGATGACTCTTCCAAAGGGGGGCGGCACGCCCTTGCGCGCGGGGCGTTGCATGGGTAAGACTAGCGAAATGAGCGTATTGAGCGGCCAAACGGCAATCGTAACGGGTTCGAGTTCGGGGATCGGTGCTTCGGTCGCCCGCGCACTCGCGGCGGCGGGGGCGTGTGTGGTCGTCAATTACCCGGGCGGTTCATCCGATGCGGCCGATGGCGTGGTACGTGAAATTACTGCTGCGGGCGGAGTGGCGAGTGCCTTCGCGTGCAACGTCTCGAAAGAGCCGGAGGTCGGCGCACTCGTCGCGCATGCGGTCGCGACATACGGCACGCTCGATATCATGATTGCGAATGCCGGCTGGCAGAAAGACGCGCCGTTTGCCGAGATGACGCTCGAGCAATGGCAGGCGGTCATGGACGTGAATCTCACGGGTCAGTTTTTGTGCGCTCGCGCCGCGGTACGCGAATTCGTTCGCCGCGGCATGGTGCCCGATCGCTCGCGCGCGCTCGGCAAGATCGTCTGTATGAGTTCGGTTCACGAGGTGATCCCGTGGGGCGGTCATGCCAATTACGCATCGAGTAAGGGCGGGGTGATGTTGCTCATGAAAAGCATCGCGCAAGAACTCGCGCCGCAAAAGATTCGCTGCAACGGTATCGCTCCGGGCGCGATCAAAACGCCGATCAATCGAAGCGCGTGGGACACGCCCGAGGCCGAGAAAAAATTGCTCGAGCTCATCCCCTACGGTCGCGTCGGCGAACCCGAGGATATCGCGCAGGCGGCCGTGTGGCTCTGCAGTGATGCCTCGGATTACGTGACGGGAACGACGCTCTTCGTCGATGGCGGTATGACGCTCTATCCGGGATTTTCGACCGGCGGCTAGCGTCGACTTTCTTCTGCGAGCGATACACCAACGGCGACGAGCACGAGGATGCCACCGACCGCGGTCGGTACGCTCAGCGTTTCGTGAAAGATCGCCGCTGCAAGAATGGCGGCGATGACCGGTTCGAGCAGCGTTGTGAGTGCGATGAGGCTCGGTGCGAATGTCCCGAGCGCGGCGTTGAGCAACGTGTGGCCGAGTAATTGTGAGACGAGCGCCATGGCGAGGATGCCACCCCACGCCGACGCGTCGTGCGTGCTCGGCGGGCGCTCGCGCGCGACGTACGACGCGATGACGAGCGCGAGCGTGGCCCAGCCATACGTGCGCACGATGATCTGACGCGTCGCGAGACGTCGCGACGTCGGACCTTCGCCCGCCGCACGCACGATGAGCAGATACGCGCCGATGGCGATGCTGCCGATGAGGGCGAGGATCGCACCGTAAGCCGCGTGGCCGGGAACCGGCGCCGGATGTGTCGCGCCAGAAAATGCGACGAGCGCAACGCCCGCAATCGCGCAGGCGAGGGCGACGGCGAAGCGGGGTGACGGCCACCGCCGACGTGCGAGCATCTCGTAGATCTCGGTCCACAGTGGCGTCGTCGTGACGAGTAACGTCGAGATGGCAATCGACGTATACCGTAACGACGTGATCCACGTCGCGAAATGCACTGCGAGTGCGCACCCCGCAAGCGCAAACGCGATTTCGCGTCGTTTCGAAAGCAGCGCGAATTTTCGTACGAAAAATCCGAGAACGACGGTTGCGATGCCCAATCGCAAAGCCGATACGACGAGCGGCCCCGCGCTCGCAAGTGCGAACCTCGCGAAAATTGCGGCCGCACCGATCGCGATCTGTGCTCCGAGCAATCGGCCGGCTGCGCTCAAGCGTGGATCGATAGGAAAACTTTTCGTCAGCACACGGGCTCGCTTCCTTGAACCTTCCAAAGAGCGTTCGCGACCGATTCCACGCGGAGCGTGACGCTTCGCACGGCGACAGCACTAGCCGGTCTCTCACGGGGCTTGGCCTGGTCCATCGGCATTTCGCTCGTGGTCGGGTCGGCGCTGGGCGCGGCATCGCAACGTGTCGACAGCGCGCGCGATACGCTGTCGGCTTGATCGGATCGCTCGAACGACGATGACGGGCGCCTAGTCGTCGGAGGCAAAGCGTACGTCGTCGCGCATGATTCCAAGAAAGCGCGGCCCCGAAGTATCGCGCCACCACGCGTGGCCGAGACCGTTCACTTCGAAAGCGATCGACGGTAGCGCGAGCGTGCGCCATGCCGTAATGAGTTCGCGTGTGTCGCCTGGATCGGCAAAATCCGCGCCTCCGCCGCGGCGTTTGCGCTTGATCCGACCGGCCGACGTGATGCGGAACGTCCCCCGTTCGCTCGTCCGCGCGCCGGCGAACGATTCGCCCGGTGCGAGCGTCGCAACATCGATCGCATGCGCGATATCGCTCTCGGTTACGAATGGTTCTGCGAGGATACCCGCAGCGACGAATCCGCCTTGTGTCGTGTCGTAAACGAGGACGTATTTCGTGCGTGGCGTGATGCGAAACGTGCCGTCACCGCGGCCGCGAACGCGTCGTAACGCGCGGTCGACGTGTTGCGGATTGACGATCGCGCGACCCATCGCATTCGTCACGACACCGGCGGAATTCATCGAATACGTATCGCCGCGCGCGACGCCGAGATACCGGAGCGCCGTCTCGCCCATCTCGATGTGACCGATGCGTTCGGTTTCTTGCGCTTCGGTTGGCGCGGGCTTAGCCGGAGCATCGGCCTGCTCCGTCGGCTCGACGGATTCGAGCGGCCAACGGAAATAGGCGTTGCGCGCGGGACCGGTTAGATCGGACCAATCTTCGCGCGCGTAGATGAGTTCGTCGACGGTATCGGCTGCGTAGATGAGATGCGTGACGGCACGTTTCTCGCTACCATCGAACGTGCGACGTAAGACGCGACCGAGGAGTTGGATGCGGGCACGCACGCTCGACGACGATGCGACCGAAATGCCGACGTCGGCACCGGGAACGTCGATGCCCTCGGCGAGCGCACGGACCGAGACGAGGACGTCGGCGTCGCCGCGACGGAAGCGTTCGACTGCCGCGAGTCGTTCTGCCGTCGGCAGCGCGGAATGTTCGAGCGCGACGCGGAGCATCGCATCGTGCGCGACCAGGTCGCTAGCGAGCGCGGTCGCGGCATCGACACGCTCGTTGAAAATGAGGACGCGTGCCGTTCGCGCGTTCGCGAATGCGTTCGCAACGATGCGTCGGGCGACGCGATTGCGCTCGCGCGCGGCGTAAACGATATCTTTGCGTTTGGCGACCGATGAAACGTAGCGCGCGGATGCGATACCGAGTGGATCGCGCCGACGTTGCAGGCCCCACGCGCGTCCCGCATCGCCGCCGAGTTTACGTAGCGCCGCCTCGTTGCCGTCGACGACGAGACTCTGTGCGGTATACGCCGCGCGTTCGCTCGGTGCGAGCTCGATGCCATGATGGTGGATTGCGTACTCGGGTAGCCAGCCGATCGCGCGGGCGTCGCGGAGCGTGAAGGCGTAGACGACATCACCAAGCGCGCGACCGAGAATTTGGTCTTTCCACGCCAGCGCCTCGCCGTCGTCACCAATTTCGTCTCGATGCGGGGTGGCCGAAAGGCCGAGTCGGTAGGCGGCTCGCATCGCGAAGATCTTCGAAAAACTCGGTGCGCCCGCACGATGACATTCGTCGACGACGAGCATGACGGGTTCGACCGTACGGCTCTGGTCGGGAAATGCTTTGGCCGCGCTGTTGAGAACGGCGATCGTCACGCGGTGCGTTTGTAGCGACGCGCGCCTACCGCCGCCGAGAATCCCGATTTGTGCGGCGGGCACGCTCGTGTGACGTGTGAAGCTGGCCTGCCATTGCTCCGCGAGGGCGATGGTGGGGACGGCGACGGCGATGCGAAGCTCGGGTTCTCGCGCGGCGACGCGTGCGATCGCAGCGAGGGCGATAAGCGTCTTCCCGCCGCCGGTGAAAATTTCGAGCGTCCCGCGTCCGAGCGCGTCCCACGCGTCGACGGCGTCGTTCTGCCAGGGTTCGAGGGTGAAGTCGCGCGTCGTCAAGGCAAACAAGCCGCGAGGTGCGCCGTCGCAAAATCAGGTTCCTCGAACGAAGCGCGCCCAGCTCGAGTGATTCGGTGCTTCCGCAATCGTGCGACGGTCGTTGACACGGCGCACCTCGGGTCGTAGAGTTGGCGTATCCTCGCGGGAGCTCGTTGGAACGGGCTGAGAGGGCGATGTGTTCGCCGACCGCCGAACCTGATCCGGGTCATGCCGGCGTAGGGAGAGACGGCCGCGATGGAAGTTTGGAGTACCGATGTCCGCGACCGTCGACGCCCGCCGTGCGGGAACCACGCAAAAGATCTATATCGCGGGAAGCGATCCCTCGATTCGCGTCCCGATGCGCGAAATCGGATTGACGAACGGTGAGTCGCACGTGGTCTACGACACGAGCGGTCCCTATACGGATCCGAGCGTGACGACCGACGTGAAACGTGGGCTCGCGCCGCTGCGCACCCCGTGGATCGTGAAACGCGGAGATACGATCGAACTCGGGTCGGCGTCGTCGATCTATCGGTTGGGCCGCGAAGCGATGCCGGAACTCGACGCGATTCGCTTCGCCGAGCAACGGAAACCGCGGCGCGCGAAACCCGGGGCGAACGTGACGCAGATGCACTACGCGCGCCGCGGCGAGATCACGCCCGAGATGGAGTTCGTCGCGATTCGCGAGGGCGTCGCGCCGGAACTCGTGCGCGATGAGATCGCGCGCGGTCGTGCCGTGCTCACCGCAAACATCAATCATCCCGAACTCGAACCGCAGATCATCGGCCGCAAATTTTTAGTAAAGATCAACGCGAATATCGGCAATAGCGCCGTCGCTTCGACGATCGATGAAGAAGTCGAGAAGATGACGTGGGCGACGCGCTGGGGCGCCGACACCGTCATGGATCTCTCTACCGGGAAAAATATTCACGAAACGCGCGAGTGGATTTTACGTAATTCTGCGGTGCCGATCGGTACGGTACCAATCTATCAGGCGCTCGAGAAAGTCAACGGTAAGGCGGAAGACCTTACCTGGGAACTCTATCGCGATACGCTGATCGAGCAGGCGGAGCAAGGCGTCGACTACTTCACGATTCATGCGGGCGTGCTCTTACGGTACGTGCCGCTCACGGCGAAGCGCGTGACGGGCATCGTTTCGCGTGGTGGCTCGATCCTCGCGAAATGGTGCCTCTCGCATCACCAAGAGAATTTCTTGTACACGCATTTCGAAGAGATCTGCGAGATCATGAAAATGTACGACGTTACGTTCTCACTCGGCGACGGTCTGCGCCCCGGGTGTCTTGCCGATGCGAACGACGAAGCGCAATTCGGCGAACTCGATACGCTCGGCGAGCTTACGAAGATCGCGTGGAAGCACGACGTGCAGACGATGATCGAAGGCCCGGGCCACGTCCCGATGCATCTCATCAAAGAGAACATGGATCGCCAACTCGCGGCATGCGACGAAGCACCGTTCTATACGCTCGGGCCGCTCACGACCGATATCGCGCCGGGCTACGATCACATCACGAGCGCGATCGGCGCGGCGATGATCGGGTGGTACGGTTGCGCGATGCTCTGCTACGTAACGCCGAAAGAACACTTGGGCCTACCCGATAAGCAAGACGTCAAAGACGGCGTGATCGCGTACAAAATTGCCGCGCACGCAGCCGACGTCGCCAAGGGTCATCCGCACGCGCGCCACTGGGACGACGTGCTCTCGAAAGCGCGCTTCGAATTCCGGTGGGAAGATCAGTTCAATCTCTCGCTCGATCCCGAGACGGCAAAGTCGTTCCACGACGAACTCTTGCCCGCCGACGGTGCGAAGGTCGCGCATTTCTGCTCGATGTGTGGCCCGCACTTTTGCTCGATGAAGATCACGCAAGAAGTGCGTGAATATGCGGAGCGCGGCATGGCGGAGAAGTCGGCGGAATTTAAGGAGCTCGGGTCGGAAGTGTACGTGAACGCGACGTAATGTCGCGCTGATTGCGTTTCTAGGGGCACCGTTTCATCGTGCACTCAACGAGCGGGCTCGGGACGACGTGTTGCGGATGATGCAAAGATTGCTGCGGCTTGCTCGGCCGAAAGAAGAAGCGTGGGTTTATGGCCCACGCTTCTTCGG
>JAYTXC010000282.1:0-7890 GCA_043743145.1 Rhodospirillales bacterium | reverse complement strand
GCGAAGAAGTCGTAAGGAAGATCGCATGGCAATTGCAACCGCAGGCCGCATCGGCGTCGCCAGCCACCACGATCACATCCATCCCGAACCGCAGTCGTTCGTCGGGAAGTACATCTTTTCGATCGATGCCAAGGTCATCGGCATCCAGTACATGGTTGTCGGGTTGCTGTTCTTTATCGTATCGGGCTTGCTCGCCGAGATCGTCCGGGCGCAGCTCTTGACGCCTACCGGCGCGATTGTTTCGAACGACACGTACAACGGTGTCTACTCGCTCCACGCATCGGGCATGATCTGGATGACGATTATTCCGCTGGTGACGGGTGGCTTCGGCAACTACGTGATGCCGCTGATGCTCGGCCAACGCGACGTCGCGTTCCCGTGGCTCAATCTCGTTGCGTTTTGGATGTTTCCGGTTGCGGGCGTCCTGTTATTCGGATCGTTTCTCGTCGGAGCGCCCGATGCCGGATGGACAGAATACCCACCGATTTCGCTTCAGGGCCCGCCGGGTACGTCGCTGTGGTGTGTCGCGATCTTCCTCGTCGGCATCAGCTCGACGCTTACCGGCATCAACTTCCTGGTTACGATCTTCAAGATGCGTGCACCCGGCATGACGTTTACGCGTATGCCGCTCTTCGTATGGGCGCAAATGGCGACCGCGATGCTCAACATGATTGCGACGACCGCGCTTGCAGCCGCGCTCGCGGCACTCTTCCTCGAGCGTCAATTCGATATTCCGTTCTACGATCCGGGACGCGGCGGATCGCCCGTGCTCTGGCAGCACATGTTCTGGTTCTACTCGCATCCCGCCGTGTACATTATGATCCTGCCGGCGTTCGGTATCGTCTCCGAAGTCTTCGCGACGTTCTCGCGTAAGCCAATCTTCGGTTACAAAATGATCGCGTTCTCGTCGATTGCGATCGCGCTGCTCGGGTTCATGGTTTGGGCACACCACATGTTCACTTCCGGCATGGCACCTTGGCTGCAACTGCCGTTCATGATTTTGACGATGATCGTCGCGGTGCCAACGGGCGTGAAGATTTTCTCGTGGCTCGCAACGCTATGGGGTGGGAAGATCGAATTTCATCCTGCGATGCTCTTCGCGCTCGGATTTCTCGTCGTGTTCACCTTTGGCGGCATCACCGGTGTGTTCTTGAGTTCGGTTCCGGCCGATCTCTACTTCCACGGCACGTATTTTGTCGTCGCGCACATTCACTACGTGCTCTTCGGCGGCTCGATCTTCGGGATTTACGCGGGCGTGTACTATTGGTGGCCGAAAATGACGGGTCGCATGATGAGCAACAAGCTCGGCGTCGCGCACTTCTGGGCGACGTTCGTCGCCTTCAACATCACGTTCTTGCCGATGCATTGGATCGGGTTGCAAGGCATGCCACGCCGTGTCGCGCAGTATCGTCCCGAATTCCAATTCTGGAACGACGTCGAATCGATCGGATCGTTTATCCTCGCGGGCTCTACGCTGATCTTCCTGTACGCAATTGCGGAGAGCATGCTTAAGGGCAAGAAGGCGCCGGCAAATCCGTGGGGCGCGCGGACGCTCGAGTGGCAAGTTTCATCGCCGCCGCCATATTACAACTTCAAAAAGATTCCGGGCGTGCTCACAAATCCGTATGACTTCGGCGAACCGTTGCCGTACGTCGGTCTCGTGCGCGATGCATCGAATCCGGAGCATCAGAGCACGGAGCGCCCGTCGTCGGGTACGCCCGCACACGTCTAATCGAAGCGTAGGAGATCATGGCCGTTAGTAGCTTCAGCTCGCTCAATACGAGCCACGAAGCGGTTCACGCTCGGTACGAAAGTGTCGACTCTCTGTACCGTGAGACCCGCGATATGCGGCTGCTCGGCTTCGTGCTCTTCCTCATTTCGGACGTCGTGCTTTTCAGCGCGTACATCTTCGCGTATCTCTATCTTCGCAATTCCGTGCCGAACTGGCCGCCGATCAATAAGGACGGCCACCAACTCCCGCGCTTCGACGTCGCATTCGCGGCGATCAATTCGTGCGTGCTCTTTGGATCGGGCGCGACGATGCACTTCGCGATGGAATCGTGGAAGCACCTAAAAAAGCCAGCCTTCAATATGTGGATGATCGCGACGATCGTCCTCGGGGTGCTCTTTTTAGGTGGTCAGGCGTACGAATATCACAACGCACAAGTGACGTGGTCGGGCTCGACACTCGGGGCGACGTTCTTTACCCTTACCGGTCTCCATGGATTCCACGTTTTCGTCGGCGTGATTTATCTCGCCGTCCTCTATTGGCAGGCGAATAGCGGCGTGTATAGCGGAAGCAAGTATTTCGGGCTGACCGCTGGCACGTTGTACTGGCATTTCGTCGACGTGATTTGGGTCGCACTCTTCTATCTGTTCTACTTGATGTAGGCCGCGAGGACACATTATGGCAGCGACACTCGAAAAGGGCCTCGCCCTCATCCTCGCCCTCATCGTTGGTGGGACGACCACGTTCCAGCTCTATCGCGATTGGGGTTCGGCCGGGCTCGATAATCAAGTTACGAAGATCTTGCTCGGGTTAATGGCGTTCGGCTGCATTCTGGTCGTGCTCGCAGCCGTGGGCGTGCTCGGTGGAGGGTAAGGCGGTGAAGCCTGATACGCCCCCCATCGAAATGCACGACGTCGTCGATCACCGGAATATCCCGGTGTCGACCGGCATCCCGCCCATCATCTACATCTCAGCGATGGTCGGTCTGATCATGATTGCGGCAATCGTAGCCATGGTCTTTGCAACGAGTTCATCGAACCACCGCTGGCCCAATTCCGCGACGTTGACCGAGCCGCTCACGAAATAGCGTCGCGCGTGCGCTAGACGCGCGGGCGATTGCCGCCGATACCGGCGAGCGGCATCGATTCCGGAAGGACTCCTGTCGAGCGCCCGTCGATGCGATGGATGCCGCCGTAAAACGAAAACTCGACGAGCGCGGGACGCAGAGAGTCGGGCATCGAGGTTTCGCCGACCGAGGGCCATTCGGCGACGGCGCGACGATCTTCGTTGAGTACGGCGATGTAGCCGTTCGAGTCGACCTCCGTTTGGCGGTCGGGCCTCCGATATCGGACGTAACCATCGACGATGAAAATCGGCGAGAATGTTTGAAGTAGCGCGCGAACGGGCGCCAATAAAACGAACGTTGCATACAGCATAAAGGCGATCGTGACGAGCCCGAAAATCGGCGCGATGATGATCGCCGATTCCCAACGCGTAAGATTCGCGCTCGCGGGAAGTGGCAAGAAGATGAGGGCAATCGTGAGGAGACCGAAGACGACCGAGCAGACGAGCGGCTCGATTGCGATGAGCAAACGACCAAGAAGGCCGTTGAGCACGATGCGACGCTCGGCCTGGGTCCACGGTCTGCGTACCAGCGCGATATTGCGCTCGTGGTCCCCCGGCGCCATGGTTTGCGGTTCGGCGCGAATGATAGCCCTCCTCGGCTCGATCGTCGGCTTTATCGTTGTGGTGTTCTCGGGTGCGAGCGCGCACGTCGGACCTGTGCACGGACTCGTGCTCGCGACCGTTCCCGCTACGCAAACCGTCGTGATTCGTCACGATGCCATGCTCGGGAAGCCCGCGGGGATCGCGACGTTTCGCGTTCGCTCGAAAGAAGATTTCGCGCGTCTTCGCGCGGGCACGAAAATCGACGCGACGACCGACGTGGATCAGACGCCGTGGACGCTCGCAACCGTTGTCACGCACGGATCGCAATCGCTCATAGGCGCGGCCGTCCCCGTTGTCGTGCCGCAAATCTTTCGTAACGTGCATCACGTTGCCATTGGAGAGTACGCGCCGAATGCGACGTTTCTCGACCAACGCGGGCGCCTGTTTTCCTTGCACGATCTACGCGGCCAGACCGTCGTGATGGCGTTCGCGTATTCGCGTTGTCGCGATGCGCGCGAATGTCCGCTCATCACGTCGCGTTTCCGGCTCTTGCAGCAGCGCTTCGCGGGCACGCCGGTGCATCTCGTCGAGGTCACGCTCGATCCCGCCTACGACCGGCCTGCGGTGCTCGCGGCGTACGGGATGACGTTCGGAGCCGACGCGACGCGCTGGTCGCTCGCGACGGGCGACCCCGAAGCGGTCCTCGATTTCGCCGCGCAATTCGATGTCACGGCGTTCCCCGACGAACGCATCGGGATCATCCATCCCGAACGCACGGTCATCCTCGACCAGTATGGCGCCATTCGAGAACTCGTCGACGAAGGTGCGTGGACGCCGGATGAGATCGTCGCGGCCGTCCAGCACGACGCGCGTCTCGCCTCGAACCCGATCGAACGGCTCGACCTCTGGCTCTCGTCCGCGGCGGTCTCGATTTGCGGCAACGGCGTCGCGGGATTCTCGGGCTTTACCGATCTCTTGACGGTCTTTGCAATCGCGCTCGTTTTTGGTTTCGTGCTCTGGCGTGTTGGGCGGGGCATCGCGCGCGGGACCACATAGCGGCCCAAAGCCTACCCCGCACTAGGCCGTTCGCATCGTCCTCTTTCGCGCTCACGAGATACGATGAGACCGTGATGCACGCGCGTTCGATGACCGCCCGTACCCCGCAGACTCGGCGAAGGAGCCGGGCGCAATGCGCGCTCGTGATGATCGCGATTGCCGCGACGGCCGCGCGGATCGGCGAAATTCCCGAGCATCCACTTGTGTTCGTTCGCGTTCTCGTCTCGATCTTGGCGATTGGGTTTCTCACGCTCGGTCCGGCCGCATCGTTCGGACGCCGAGCGATCGCGCTCGTCGCAATCGAAGGGGTCTTTGGCATCGCGACCTTTGCCTTCGTCGACGTCGCCTTCGTCATCGACCACCAACCGCAGATCGGCTCAATCGCCGCGATGCTGGTCGAGCAACTCGCGCGTATCGTGAACGGCGTTTTTCGCTAGCGCACCACGACATCGCCGTTTGCGCGTGTTGCGCGTCGCGCACGTCGATCGCGCCATTGCTCGAACGAACGTCGAAACGCGCGTGAGGCCGCTGCGGACGATCCGTCGGAAGCATGACGTCGAGACCCGCCGGCAAACGCCGCAACACGTGCGAGCGCTCCGACGTGTTTTCGTATCGACGTCGGGGGCGGGGCGAAGTTTCGCTAGGCGGTGGGAGCTTTACGTTCGTGTTCGCGCGATGCGAGGCCGAACGTTGCGAGCGCCGCGATAACGGCGACGATCGCGAAGATCACGTATGCGAGCCGGTAGGCGTCGACGTCGTCGATGTGTCCACCGATCGCGCCACCCGCGAGCGAGCCGCCGAAGATTTGACCGATGATGAGAAAGACGCTGAGCAATCCCACGGCCGTCGCGCGCGAACTCGGCGGCACTTCGTTCGTGATGATGTAGCGTGTTGGGGCGCCCAGGAGCGCACCGAAGCCGATGCCGGCGATCGCGATGCCGGCGATCGCGAACCAGAGATGCGCGAGCGTGAAGGCAAAGAGCGCGAGGCCGAACGCGGTAAAGGTCGCGCCGACGGTGAGCACGGCACGACTGCCGACGGCATCGAGCGCGCGTCCCGCGATAGGGATGACGGCGACGAACATCAGGGCGCCGATCGCCGCGATTGCGCCCGCGGCAACGAACGAGATGCGGTCGGCGGCGACGAGTGCGGCGGGAATGAAAAAGAGTGCGCCTTCGAGCACGCCGATGAGAATCTCGAGCCCGTAGGTGAGCGCGAGCTGACGCGACGCAAAGAGCGCGGGTGAGATGACGGGTGCGGCGGCGCGGCGTTCGATCGGTACGAGTGCGACGAACGCAACGACGGCGATCGCGAGCGCGGCGATCGTCGCGCCGTTTCCAAACGTCACCGCTTGCGTATCGAGGCGCGTGAGACCGATCATCACGCCGAGTAAGCCGATTGCGAGAACGACGAGCCCGGCAATATCGAGTGGCCCTCGCACGCGTGCGGCCGCCTGCGGGACGTAGCGTTGCGCGAGCACGATCACGACGACTGCGAGCGGCACGTTTGCGATAAAGATCCAGTGCCACGAAAAGAAATGCGTGATGACGCCGCCGACATTGGGGCCGATGATCGCCGCGAGTCCCCAGACCGCCCCGAGTAAACCAAGCGCCGATCCGCGACGTTCGACGGGCACGCGATCGGCGATGGCGGCGGTCGCGACGGGGAAGATACCGCCCGCGCCCGCAGCTTGAATGCCGCGTGCGATCAAAAAGATCGTGTAGTTCGGCGCGACGATTGCGAGCACGCTACCTGCCGCGAAGATGCCGACGCACAGCGAGTAGATGGAGCGTCGACCGACGACGTCGGAGAGCTTCGTCATGATCGGGATCGACACGACGTTCGCAAAGAGATAGAGCGTGAACGTCCAGGCGACGTCGCGCGGCGCGATACCGAAGCCGTGGGCGATCGCGGGCAGCGCGGGCGAGAGAACGCCGAGATCGAGGGCGCCTGCAAAAACGCCGAGCGCGAGCGTCAAGAGTAGCGGAAGATGCGATCGATCGAATGTGTGGCCCGCGACGGCCGCCGGTGGTGGCTCGGGGAGCGAGTGCGTCGTCGTGGCCACGCGCGTGCTATCCGATGACGCGGTCGGCGACCATCGCAACGCACATCAACGCGAGATAGAGGAGTGAATATTTAAACGTGATGCGTGCGAGTGGCTTCGTTGGTCCCGACAACATACGCCACGCATCGTAGATGAAGACCGAGCCGAGGATCGCGGCCGGGATAAAATACCACAGTCCCATGATGTGCAGCGGCGTGAGTGCGAGCGACATCGCGACGAGCACGATCGTATAGACGAAGATCTCTTTCTTCGTATGCTCGACGCCGCGGACGTTTGGCAACATTGGAACCTTGGCTTTGTGATAATCCGTGTTGGCCATCAACGCGAGCGCCCAAAAATGTGGCGGCGTCCATAAGAAAATGAGTGCGAAGAGACCGAGCGCCGGGCCACCGATCGAATGCGAGATTGCAGCCCAACCGACGAGCGGTGGAACGGCACCAGCCGCGCCGCCGATGACGATATTGAGCGTCGTCGTGCGCTTGAGCCACAGCGTATAGATGATGACGTAGTACGCGTTGCCACCGAGCGAGAGCCATGCGGCGAGCGGATTTGCGAAGCGGTAGAGGACGACGAACGAAACGATGCCGAGCAACGTCGCGAAGATCGTGCCGGCGATCGGCGAGATGCGACCGGCGGCGACCGGGCGCGCCATCGTCCGCGTCATCAAACGATCGATGTCGCGATCGATCACACAATTGAACGCACCCGCCGAACCTGCGGCAAGCGCACCACCAGCGAGCGTGACGAGCGTGATGCCGAGCGGCGGAAGACCGTGCGCAGCCATGAGCATCGCCGCGTACGTCGTGACGAGCAGGAGCAGCATGATACGCGGTTTCGTGAGCTCGTAATAATCGACGAGCGTGCCGCGCCAGCCGCCTTGCAAGAGCGGCACATTCCCGTCGAGGCGCGAGAGGGTCGAACTCATGCGTTTGTCGCGATGCGTCGCGGCGCATGAACGCGGTCGGGTTGCGACGCCGTTACGAGTGACGGTTCGAGTGCGGCGAGGACGGCCGCGATCACGAATGCCAGAAACGTCGCGCCCGCATTCGCCGCGTGCGCTTCGCGCAGAGCCGTCGGGAGATGCCAGACGACATTGCCGATACCCAGAGCGATCTGCGCGACGACGAGCGTCGCACCGATGCTCGCGAAGGTCTTCGCGCGTGCCGACGTGCCTTGCCATGCAACGACCGTTGCGATCCCGGCGATGATGGCGAAGGCGACAGCTGCGAGGCGATGGAGCATCTGCACGAGTTGCGGTAGTGTGGTTCCCAAGAGCGTTCCGTCGCACGCGGGCACGGTCGAACACGCGAGACCTGCGTAGCTCGAACTCACATACGCGCCAAGGCACATCGTGACGAACGCGAAGCCCGCT
>JAYTXC010000281.1:0-6192 GCA_043743145.1 Rhodospirillales bacterium | reverse complement strand
GTGCTCGGGCCCGGTAGCGTAACCCCATGAAGATCGTCGGCTACTCTTCCTGGGCCCCCGACGAGCGCGCCAACGCCATTCGATTGGCGTTCAAAGGCTTACGCTCGCGGACGACAGAGGACTGGTCCCTTGAGCATTTCGGGGCCTCGGATTTTAACGATCCCGCCGCGATCAACAAACTTCGTGCCTCGATCAAAGCCGCCGATGTCCTCATCGGCTGGCAGTCGATGAGCGTCGAGGTCGTGGAACGCATGGCGAATCTGCTCGCCGAGATGGATGCCGCAGGCGAGCTCGCACACGTTAAGTTTCTCTGGTACGACATTCCCGATCCGCGTCTGCAAGCGCTGATGTTCAAATCGCTCGGCTTCGAGTTCGATATGAACAAGTCGAACCCGATGAAAGATCTTTCGATGAACATCAAGCGCTTCAATGCGAAGCGCAACGACGAAACGATCGATACTTTTTGGGAGGCGCGCGAAGGCTTCCTCGGGATGCAGAAGATGGTCGGCGCCGCGCCGCTCATGGCGAAGATGCTCAAGAAACCCGTCTTCAAGTCGCTCGTCATGATCGGCTATTGGAACAATCGCTCGGTCAAGAACATCGAGAACATGTTCCTCTATTTAATGAAGCACTTTACCAAAAAAGGCTTCGCGGGCGAGGTCGATCTACCCGAAAAAGTCGAGAACGAAGGCATCTACCATCCCGCGCACAAGGGCATGTTCCAAACGCCGGAGGCCTATCTCGCGTGGTACGAGCCCTGGTATCTTAAAACGTACGGCAAGAAGGCGTGGGACCGGATCGGTTTCATCACGCACGATCTTTTTTTAGTCGACTGGAATCACCCCGTGCTCAACGCGGCGATCGCCGAGTGGGAAGGCCGCGGTGTCGGCGTGATCTGCTCGATGACCGCCGTCTTCAACGCGCACATCGTGTCGCGCGGACATCTCAAAAATAAAAAGGGCGAGAATCTCGTCGGCGCCGTGTATCACAACGTGCCGCTGTATCTTGCCGGTTCGATGTTCGCAGGTGCACCGGAAGCGTCGATCGATCTGATCCGCGATCTCGGATCGCCGCGCGTCTACACGTCGCCCGTCAACGCGGCGATGTCGAAGGCGGAGCTCAAGATTTCGAAATTCGGTGTCGCGTCGCTCGAGTATATCGGCAATGTCGTCACGCCGGAGACCGAAGGCATCCAGCCGCTTCCGCCGATCTGTTCGCGCGAGGCAGGCGAGGAAATCTCCGCACTCGAGCCGATCCCCGATCGCGTCACCTTGCTCGGCGACATCACGACGCGCTGGCTCAAGCTGCGTCACATCCCGAACTCGGAAAAGAAACTCGCGGTCTTCGTCTACAACTTTCCCCCGGGACCAGGCAACGTCGGCGTCGCGTATTTCCTCGACGTCGCGGGTTCGCTGCGTTCGATGCTCGGCGCGCTGCGAGCCGAGGGCTACGATGTTGGCGAGGTCGACGAGACCGATAAAGCGGTCTCCGACAAACTACGCGATATGTACGCGGGCTATCTCAACGTCGGCGCTGTCTCTGTAGGCGAGATGCGCGACTGGGTCCACGAAATGACGCCGCAACACGAAGCGCTCTTCTACGACGTCTTCGGCCAGCCACCATCGACGATTCCGATCAAGGGATTGCGTTACGGTAAGGTACTCGTGCTGTTGCAAGACATGCAGGGCATGGAAGATATGTCGGTCATCCACGATAAGCAGGCGCCGCCCTCACCATGGTTGCTCGCATCGTATCGGTATGCGACGCGCCGCTTCAACGCCGATGCGATGATCCACGTCGGCACGCACGGCCTCGTCGAGTGGAGCCGCGGCAAAGAATGGTGCCCCGCGAAAGGCGATTATCCCGAATTTCTCGTCGATAATTGTCCGCACGCGTACATCTTTAACATCCTCGATCCCGTCGAAGCCTCGATCGCGCGTCGTCGCTCCTACGCGACGATTCTCTCGCACCTTTGCCCGCCGCTGCGCGCGGTGGAAGGCAGCGAAGATCTGCGCAATCTGCACCGCCTCGTGCACGACTACTACAATCTCATGTCGAGCGATACCGAGAAGCGCGACGACGTCGCATCCGAGATCGCCGAGATCGTGAACCGCACGGGCTTGCGGATCGAATCACCCGGTGGCGCGGATCGTGATTTCGTCTCCAAAGTCCACGACGAACTGGTCGCACTCGAAGGCGAATTCGCACCGACGGGCCAGCACGTCTTCGGTCGCAATCTCTCGGAGCAAGATCGTCTCGATACGTTCCATGCGTGTCTCGAATACGCGGACGTCGATCTCTATCGCTTGCTCGCGAACTGCTACGCCTTCGACTACGACGCACTGACGCGCCGCCCGCACGACCGCACGCCCGATGGGACCTACCATCACGAGATCGTCGATCTGTTGCGCGAAGCCGGTCGCGTGTTGCTCTCTTCGGAGGTCTTACGCGGACCCGGTTCGGCTGTCGACGGCAAAGCGAAGCTGCGTCAAACGGCGATGCTCGGGATCTTGCAAGCGCGACCGATCGCGGGGCACAAACTCGCGAAGAGTCCCTACGACATCGAGCAACTCGCGTCGTATGTCGATCGCGCGCGCGATCTCTTCATGGAACTTGGCCGCGTCGGCGATGCCGAACGCGAAGGCCTCATCAAAACGCTTGCGGGTGAATATCTCGAACCGTCGCCCGGCGGCGAAGTCGTTGGCGATTGGTCCGTCTTACCGACGGGCCGCAACATGGCCTCGACCGACGTGCGCATGCTGCCGCGCGAAGCCGCGCAGCGCAAAGGCAAGCGCACCGTCAAGCAGATTCTCGATGCGGCGGTCAAAGAACGCGGCCACATGCCCGAAGCCGTTGGCGTCGTGCTCTGGGGCTCCGAAGTCCTCGAGAGCGAGGGCGTCGGCATCGCACAAGCGCTCGATCTCATGGGCGCGCGCGTCGCAAAAGACCGGTTCAACCGCTCCGAACGCGCCGAGCTGATCTCACTCGACGAACTCGGTCGCCCGCGCGTCGATATTCTCGCGAACACGTCGGTCGTCTTCAAGAATACGTTTCCCGGCGCGATTAAACTCATTCACGAAGCGGCCTATCTCGCTGCGACCGCGGACGAGCCGCACGAATTCAATTTCGTCAAGAAGCATAGCGATCACATGATCGCAAACGGTATCGATCCCCAGCTCGCGCGCGCGCGTTGCTTCGGGATGGGCGAAGATGCCTTCATGGGTCAAGTCGGCATGATGCTCGACACGGGCCGCTTCGAAGACTTTAACGATATCGGGAATGCGTGGATGAGCGATAACTCGAATGCATACATCCCCGAGTTTACGCAGATTCGCATCAAGCCCGCACCCGACGCGCAGAAGTATCTCGTGAGCCTCGTCGAGATCATCCAGCAACCGCTCATTCAAATGGCGAGCGGCGGCCCCGTAAAAGAAGACATGTTCGCGTCGTTCACCTCAGCTTTCGGTGCGGCCAAACGCGCGATGGGTCAGGAAGATACGATGATCGTCGTGAGCGATCTCACGAAGCGCGAACCCGTCGTGCGTAACTTCCGCAACGTCGTGGTCAACGGTGTGCTCACGCGGTTCCACTCAAAATCGTGGCGCGACGCGATGCTCGAACACGGTTACTCCGGCGTGATGGAATTCGGCGACATCTTTAAGGCGATGCGCTCCACCGAAGCCGCGCTCAGCAACACGATCTCACCCGAACTCTGGAAGCGCACCGTCGAGGTAACGCTCGAGGACTGGCAGCGCATCGCCGATGCCAACCCGCACAAGACACGCGAACTCGGCGAGACACTCCTGGATACACGCCGTCGCGGGATGTGGGAAGATGCCGAGCTTGAGAACGCGCTCAAGGCCAAACTCAACGAACTCGACAGCGACGTCGAGCTCGCGACATACAAGAAGCAACTCGCGGGCGCGGCCGGGGACTAGGTGCGACCGGTGGCCGATACGGAATCGCCCGCCGGCTGGCGAGTATCGTTGTGATGACCCCGTAAGAGCGCGCCGCCCATCGACGTGCAATCGCCAAACGAACGTCATCGATCTTCACGACGGCCACGAAAGATTTGGGACCGAACTTTCGCGATCGATGACGCCAGACGAGCGTTCGCAGGCCGTCTTCACGCTCTCGGCACCCTGTCTCGTGTTCCCGAAGGACGATGGCACTCGAAAACGACGACGCCGATCTCTTTCGATCGTTTCACGAACACCAGGTTACGTATCTCGTCGTCGGGGCACACGCGGTCGGTTTTCACGCCAAACCGCGGGCGACGCTCGACGTTGACGTTTGGATCGAATGAAGCGCCACGAACGACCGTAGCCGCGTTATCGCGCGTGAGAACCGCGCGCGTGTCGTCGGTTTCCTTCGCACTCGGTTTTCGCGGTCTCCGCATCACGCGCGATGTCGGCGTCGATTCCGTTTGGGAGTTCGGTCTTGAGCATACGCTCGCGGGTCGCTTCATCCATAACCGAAGCCTTCCCGTACCGCGCGACGTCTTTGCGGTCTTGTTCGCGCAAACCGCGTAATTACTCGTGTATTTCGGGAACCGTCGATGGATCGGGACCGAGGCTCGCAACCGTCTTATGCATCGCCGCACGAATGTCGTCCGCGCCGCTCGCGACGATGAGATCCGGCCTCTCCGTCCGCGTCCCGTGCTCGTCGATCACGAACACGCGATACGGCTTCTTCTCTTCCATCGCGCTACGCCGGAAGCGCGTTCGTACGCGGCAACGCGTCGAGCGCTTCCGCCTCTTGTGCGATGCGACGCGCCATATTCCCAAAGATCAGTTCGTGGAATGGTAAAACTGAATACCAATAGAGATATCCGAACGCTCCACGAGGATCGAAGAATGCCGTTTGCTGTAGCGCCCGATGTCCGCCGTCGTCGACGATCTCGAATTGCAACCAGGCATGGCCTGGCAAGCGCATCTCCGCTCGTAGACGTAAGAGATGATCGGGTTCGTAGGCTTCGACGCGCCAGAAATCGACGGCATCACCCACGCGTAGATCCGTCGCATGACGCCGGCCGCGACGCGTTCCGAAGCCCCCAACGAGCCGATCGAGAATGCCGCGCAATTCCCATAGCCCATCGGCATAGAGCCAGCCGCGTTTCCCGCCGAGACTCGTGAAGACCGTGAAGAGCGCGTGTGCGCTCGCCGTCGAGCGACACATGCGTCGATCGATGAGCATGCCTTGCGTGGTGCCGGCGAAATTTCCGGGAAGCGCGCGCACGTCGAACGCGCCGAACCACGTCGTTTCGGGGCCGACGGTCGTGTACCGATCGAGCGCGCGATGAACGGCCAGTTCGTAGCTCATGGGCACGATTTGCGGAAAGATGCGAAGCGCGCGATCGTCGCATACGACGACCGGGTTGCGAAGGCCGTCGACGAGCGGCCGCGCGATAGACGCGGGGATCGGCGTAACGAGATGGATCCATCCGGACGACAGACGCGGCGTGAAAAATGGCACGACGACGAGTGAGCGTTTGAGCTCACGAATTGCCGCGTAGCGCATCATCATCTCTTTGTACGAGAGCACGTCGGAGCCGCCGATTTCGAAGATCTCATTTGCTTGCGACGGTCGTTCGAGTTCTGCGAGCAAATACGAAAGCACGTCGCGCACCGCGATCGGCTGGCAAGGCGTGACGACCCACCTCGGCGCGATCATCACCGGCAGGCGTTCTGTTAAGTAGCGCATCATCTCGAACGATGCACTACCCGAGCCGACGATCATCGCCGCACGGAATTCCGTGACGTGTACGCCCGTTGAGCGAAGCGCCTCGCCCGTTGCGTGGCGGCTGCGAAGATGGCGTGAGAGCGTGGCGCCATCGATGCCCAAACCGCCGAGATAAATGATGCGTTTTACGCCTGCGTCGCGCGCGGCATTCGCAAAAATTTCGGCCGCTTTATGGTCGTCTTCGGCAAAGTCCCCGCGACCGCGCGTCATCGAGTGGACGAGATAGTACGCGACATCGATGCCGTCGAGCGCCGCGCGGATACTCGGCGCGTCGAAGAGATCGCCTTCGACGACCTCTGCCGCATCGAAGCGGCCCGCGAGTCGCGCCGAATCGCGGGCGACGAGCCGAACGGCGTGCCCCGCCTCGATTAACCGTGGCACGAGCCGCCCGCCAATGTATCCCGTGGCGCCGGTAACAAGTACGCGCATGAACTATCTCTTCTTCCGGTA
>JAYTXC010000280.1:0-3913 GCA_043743145.1 Rhodospirillales bacterium | reverse complement strand
TACCCTCGACTACACGGCGGCTGGCTTTGTGTGCGCCAATGGCGCCAGCATCAACAACGGCTCGTTCACGTGTACGATCCCGACCGCCGGCATCACCGTGCCGGGTTCGTATCAGAACACCGGAAATGCCGCCGACACGTTGACCTTCTCGGTCTTCGCGCCGACCGGCTTCACCGCGCAAGCCTTCCAAGCCACGGGATGCTCGCCATCGATCACGTCGATCAACAGTACCGGTTGTACCATCGGTACTGCGATTACCGGCGTCGTCGCCTCGGGCACGACGGGATCCGGAACGCTCGGAAGCGTCGCATCCAATGCCATCGGCAACTACGTCGTCGTCTACAAGCCGACGACGCCGGGGACGTCCGCCGTCGCTCCGTTCACGGCTATCGATTCCATCGTAACGGTTGCGGGCTCGCAAGGTGGCACGGTAAGCTCCGATACGAACACGACGCATAACGTGCTCTATCCCGGTGGTCCGATCTCTCTGAGCAAGTCACAGGCGATCGTCACCAATTGCCCGGCTGGCTCGACGGGTCAAACCGCCGGTGCCGTCTGCCCGGGTGGCACGATCAGCTACACGGTCACGTATCTCAATGGCGCTCCTGCGTCGGCGGTTGCCGGCGGCACGAACGTTGGTACGGAACCAGCCTTCGCCTATAATGCGATCTCGACCCCAGCCTCAGGCGCGGGCGCCTTCGCGGTGACGGAAGACGGCGCGGCCGGAACCAACACGTGGGCTGCGTTCACGAATGGCTTAACGGCTGCTCCGACGACGACGGGTACGGCGACGTTCACGTTCGCCTACGCACCGACGGCGGGCACCGCTGCGGGTTCCAGCAAGTTCACCGCGACGGCGAACAGCGCGATCAACGCCGGCGCGACCGGTACGATCGTCTTCTCGGCGATCGTCAAATAAGCACGTAGGATCTTGAAACTGTTTCGCTCGGTGTGGTTATTCCTCGCTATCGTTGCTTTCGTCGCTTCGGCGGCGAGTGGCGTACGCGCGGCCACCCTTGGCGGGACGGCGATCCTCAACACGGTTTCGGCGACCTATTCGAGCGGCAATGGCGAAGCATTCGCCACCGTCTCGAATACGTTCACCGCGACGGTGGCCGTCGTTACCGTCGTTGCGGTAACGCCAAACGAAAACGGATGTAACGCGCAAACCGACGGCTATGCGGTCGGTAACAACGTTACGCGAACGTTCGTAATCGTCAACAGCTCCAACATCAGCGACGCGTACACGATCGTCGCATCGACGACCGGCGGTTCGATTGCATCGATCGCCCTCACGTCGAATGGCGTATCGACGACCGTAGCGAACAACAGCGTCACGGCCGCGCTCGCCCCCGGCGCATCGGTGCAAGTGACCGTGACGATCGCAACGCCGAACGTTCCCTTGGGAACCAACGTCACAATTTCACTTGCGGCAACGTCGACGACGGCGAACGCAATAAACGGTCGGGCGTCATCGTCGGGCTCGCAGTGTGCGATCGCGCTCGGCAAAGCCGTCATCGGTGGGATGTTCGGGCCGCAATCGCTCTTACGCAAACTCGTCGACAACGTACCTTTCGAGTCGGTGACCGCGTCGCAGACGGTCAAGTACTCGTTCGAATTTCAGAACTACGGTGGGCTGCCGGCGCAAAACGCCGTGCTCACCGATGTGTTCCCCGCCGGCGTAACGCCGGCCGTCTCATCGCTGCAACTCAACGGCGTTCCGCTCACCGCGGGCGTGTCGCTCGTGGGGCAAACGCTTACGATCGCGCTCGGTTCGCTCGCCCCGGCAACGCCATATAAGGTCACAATCTCGGCCACCATCGCAGCGGGCGCCGCGATCGGCAGCGAGGCGATCAACGCTGCGTCGGTCAGCGCGACGAATGCCGCCACGGCGTCCTCATCACCGGCTGTTATCATTGCTGGCGTTGCGAATGTCGTCTACGATGGCTTCGCCGGATCGTCGGTTCCGGTCTCGGGTGCGGTCGTATCGCTTGTCGATGCCGTGACGGGTCTGCCGTTCGCGTTGACCGGCACACCGACGGCGCCCAATACGGCAAATAGCGATCCGTATACGACGGGCTTGAGTGGAGCCTACGCCTTCGGTCTCGGTAGCGCGCAGATCGGCCCGGTCACGTATACGATCGTCATTACGGCGCCGGGCTACCGCGCGCGTCGCATCGCGGTGACGCTCACGCCCGATCCAACGAAGACGTATTTCAGCGTCACGCTCACGGCCCTCGACGGAGAGCCGCTTGCCGTGCCCGGTGGTTTTGCGCTCACGACGGGTCCCGTCACGATCGCTGCGATCAGTAATCTTTTCGGCAATCTTCCGCTTTTTCGCACGCAGGTCATCACGATTACGAAGGCCGTCGATCGCACGGTTGCATCGTCGGGCGATCGCTTAGTGTACACCGTATCGTTTTCTAATGTCGGCACGCCTCTCGGCGCGACGACTCTCGTCGATACGCTTCCCACGGGCGTCGCGTATGCGCCCGGGACCGCGCTCCTCGATGGCGTTCATTTCGAACCAAAGGTCGTCGGGCGGACGCTCACGTTCGCGCTCGCGGCATTGCAAACAAAACACACGCTCGTCTATGCGACCGTTATCGTACCCGGCGTGACGCCGGGAAGCACGTTGACCAATGTCGCGACCGTCTCGGCGACGGCCGACAACGCACCGGCGCAAACGGTCTCGGCGACCGCGAGCGTCGATACGACCGTGATTAACGGCATTTTCACCGATCAAACGATCATCACCGGCCGCGTCTTTGTCGATCTCGCACGCGACGGCTGGTTTCATCGAGGGGATGTCGGTATTCCGAGTGTGCGCATCTATCTCGAAGATGGTGAGTCGGTCGTGACCGATCCGAACGGTCGTTATTCGTTCCCCGGCGTGCGCCCCGGGATGCACGTGCTCAAACTCGATCGGACGACGTTGCCGCCGGGAACGCGCGCCTACGATATTCACGATTACGACGATCAAAAGAGCATCCGCCGGCTCGTGCATGGGGTGTTCGATGGCGGCGTGATCCAAGACGTCAACTTTGCCATTGAGGCCGTCCGATGATTCGCGTTGCCCGTTCTTCTCTGCGCGATGCGCTCGCGATAATCGCACTCGTCGCGAGCGCCGCGACGTCGGCGACTGCCGCGACCATCGTTTCGCCCGCGTCAAAGGCGGCCGTTTCCGCACCTGCATCCGAACCGCTCGCGCCTGCGGGTCCGAAGTACGGCGACCTCACGCACCTCACGTTTACGGCGAAGGGCGAACTTTGGGCCAAGCTCGTTTCGCCGCATCACGGCGCCGCGTCGGATTCGATCGCGCCAACATTCGTCGTTTCGACGGGTCGCGGCGGCGGTGTCGAACTCAGCGTGAACGGTCGCGTGATTCCGTTCACGAAGATCGGCGAACGCAGCGTCGATACGAAGACGGGTGAGACGACGTATCGGTATTACGGGATCGCCTTGAACGAAGGCGCGAACGAAGTCGTGCTCACGCCGCTTGGCGCGGAGGGCACGCGCGGCTCGAGCGAAGATGTCACGATTTACGGCCCGGGCCGACCGGTGCGCATAACGGCGACGATCGCTGGAAACGGCATTGCCGACGGCCGCACGCCGATCGTTCTCCGAATTGCGGGTTTCGACCGATACGGGCATCACGCAGCACCCGGAACGATCGTGAAAGTGACGATCGTACGCGGCGACGCGCACTTCTTGGGCTCGCGCGAGCGGACCGTTGGAGCGTTCGCAAACGGAGCGCCGTCGACGCTCGTCGATATTCCCGTCGCACAAACGCAGGCGACGCCGTTTCCCTTCGCGGAAAACGCGAATCCCAATGTCGTCGCGACCGATGCGGCGCTCCATCACGATGCGCAAAATTTTCATGCGATCGGCGATACGGCGGTCAACGTGCAAG
>JAYTXC010000279.1:0-1814 GCA_043743145.1 Rhodospirillales bacterium | reverse complement strand
TCCCGGGGAGACGATCTCCGCGCGAATTGCGTCGAGCAATTCGCGTTCGCCAGCCTCGACGTCACGCGAATGTTCGATGAGTCCGTCGGTGTAGAGCGTGAGGAACGAACCCGGTGGAAGCGTGAAGGTCCAATCTTGCGTCAAAACGCTTTTCGCGACGCCGAGCGGAATGCCGCGCGCGGGTAAGATCTGCGCTACGCCATTGCGTGTTGCAAGTATCGGTGCAGGGTGTCCGGCGACCGCGTAAATCACCGTCGATGTCGAACGATCGAGGATACCGAAGACTGCCGTAACGATCGCCGTATCCTCGCGCATGTTGACGATCGTATTGGCGCGTTCGAGCACGAGTGATGGAGATTTTGGATTGACGGCGGCCGCGCGAAACGCTTGGCGGACCTCTCCCATGATGACGGCGGCGTTGAGACCGTGACCGGCAACGTCGCCGATCGAGAAGGCCGTCCGTCCGTCGGGGAGATCGAAGACGTCGTACCAATCGCCGCCGACGATCGCTTCGTGCGTCCCCGGAAGATACGCCGCGCTCGCCGCGATCCGCCGCCCCTGCGGGAGCGTTTTGGGAAGGAGCGCACGTTGGAGCGTATGTGCGACATGGTGCTCGCGGGCGAGAGATTGTGCCACGGCAAGCGCGTGTGCGATGCGCGTCGCACAATCGGCGACGATCGAGCGATCGATCTCATCGAAGGGGCGATCGATCGACCGCGTCACCGTGATCGTGCCGAAGTCTTCACCACTCGCCAGGAGCGTGAAGTGCTCGACGTGACTCCCATGAGTTCCACGCTCGATCGCGATGGGGATGTTGCCGTTGCCCGGCCGCGCATCGACGCGAAGGGAATCGAAGAGTGCCGGAACGGCTTCCGCCGCGATGCGGCCGAGGGCGCCGGGAAGGTCGTCGGCGTGGGCGAGTTCGCGCGTGACGCACTGGAAAAAGCGGACCGTCAGGGCGAGACGATACCGATCGAGTTCGAGATTAAATTTCGCCGATGTGGCCATCCTCGATAGGCCCCTACCCTCTGGCATGAGGTTCTAAACACGCCTTCTGAGGGCCATCGGCCGGAAGCGCCGGCACGAGGGATGTGTGAAGTACGTTTGACGGCGGTTCGGCGACGTAATCCGGCGCGTCGCCACACGTTCCGAAACGGCTCGCTCGGTGGGATCGGATCGAGATAGCAACGATGGTGACGGAGCCTTTCGGCGGCAAACGGGGAGGCGATGCCGGTCGCTGACAGCGTTTACGGTTGGGGCCTGGCGCCTCACGTCGAAGGATGCCGCGCAGAGATGATTTCTTGCGCGCTTCGGTCCGCGGCGTTGCCGGAACGTGGAAAGACGGGATGGCGGGAAATCTCACGGAGTAAGTCCGCGGTATCGCCCGCGTCGCTTGGCGCCTTCGGTTCGCTTGCCGATCGCGTTCACCGCACGCTTTTTGAAAGCATCGCGCGCTTTGGATTCCTCGCCTTCTCGGCACCCGAGGCGATGACGTCGAGTCCACATCGCGGGGCGTTCGAGCCACTCGGCCCGAGCGAGTCAATCTTCGCCGCGTCCGCTGATCGGTGTAGGTGGAAAACATACGGTTGTGAGGCGTCGGCTGCTCGCATACCGTAGAGCCATGGATGCATCACGCAAGACCTTTCTCCACGGAGTCGGCATCGCGACGGCGATCGCAATCGCTCCCCTCGCTGCGAACGCGAAAACAAAACCCAACGGGGCGAAGCTCGTCGTGTTTTACAAGGTGCCCAAAGATCAAGCGGCGTTCGAGGCTTATTACTTTGGAACGCATGTCCGCAAAGCGTCGAAGCTTC
>JAYTXC010000278.1:0-9117 GCA_043743145.1 Rhodospirillales bacterium | reverse complement strand
GTTCCGCAGCGCGCGCGACTCGATCCGACGTCGATGGCGATCTGCGCCGCGTGGGTGGGGTCGGCTGGGCTGAGCGCCGTGCTCGGCGTCGATCCGCAGAGTAGCCTCCAGGTCGTCGGAATGATGGCGATGGCGGCAATCTTCCATCTCGCCTTCGTCCGCTTCGCGGGCGAATCGGGCGTGGTGCGCGGGGTCGTCGGGGCGTATCTCGCGGTTGGGACGGCGGCGACGATTGCGGCGCTCGCCATGTTCGTACTCCATCGGCCGGCGGCGCTCTGGGCGCTCAACAACGGTCGCGCGGCGGGGTTCTTCGTGACCGCGAATCAGTTCGCCGCGTTCCTCATCGCATTCGTCTTCGTTGCGATTGGGGTCGGGCTCGGGCGCCGTGGACTCGTGCGTGGAGCGGGCCTCGCGGCTGCCGCCATCGGATGCGCGGCACTCGCAGCGACGGTCTCGATTGCGGGGTGGCTCGGGGCGGCGGCGGGTGCGATCTTCTTCGCGGTTACCCTCGGGGCGCGCCGCATTGCGGTGCTCGTTGCGATCGTCATCGTGGTCGGTGGCGCGGCCGTTGCGGGGAGACCGGCCGCGCGCCACAATCCCGCGGAGAGCTTCGATCGCCTGCGGATCTGGCGTTCGGGTCTGCGCGTCGCCGAACTCTTTCCGCTCACGGGCGTCGGGCCGATGGGCTACTTCCGCATCTATCCGGCAATCCGACCGCCCAATTCCGACCTGCCGGGAACGTTCGGCGCGCTCCATCCGCACGATGCCTACCTCTCCCTTGCGGGGGAAACGGGCGCCGTCGGGCTCGTCGCTTTCGGGTACGGATGGTGGCGATTCGCGCGCACGATGCGGTCGCGTTTGCGCACGTGCGCGACATCGGATCGGGTGCTCGGCTTGGGTATCTGCGCGGCGCTCGTCGCGGTTCTGGTTCAGGGAATTTTTGACACGATCGGCGTCGTCGAGATGGCCTTCGTATGGATTCCGTTCGCCGCACTCGCACTCGGCAGCGTCGCGCCGCGCGAGCGGGCTGCGGCTCGGATCGATTCGTGACGAGGTCGTTCGGTGCGTACGCGCGCGCGGCGCTCGTTCTCGCCGTGGTCGTGCTCGCGAGTTGTACCACGCGGGCGCCCGAGTCCGTGCCACCGAGCCCGCGTGCGTCTTCGCCCCCGACGTCAGCGCGGCCGCACGGCGTGCCGACGGCGTTTCCGATCGGCTTCAACGCGAATCGCGTCGGAAGTAAGTACGTCTACTTCACCAAGCAAAAACAGCACCGCAAGGTCTACGTCTTGCGCGCCGATTCGGAGAATGGCCAATACACGGGGAAAGATACGGGGCGAACGACCTTCGTGAATCCGCACGTCATCTTTTACGGTCAGGCGGGAAAGCAACTCGTGGCCGATGCGCCGACGGGAACCGTCATCGAGAGAGACAAGACGGTGCGCATGACCGGCGGCGTCCGAGCGACATCGGCGGACGGGCTGACGCTGCGAAGCGATACGCTCCGCTACGACGATCAAAACGACATGGTTCACGGCGAGGGCAACGTCGTCGTGACGACCCCGCAAGGCGAACAATTGCAAGGCGAAACGCTCGACTGGAATCTCCGCGACGGCGCGATCGCCGTCAACGGAGCACACTAACGTGACCGCGGCGATCGACGCCCGGCGTATCGTGCTGGAGGGACTCGTCAAGCGCTATGGATCGCGAACCGTCGTCAACGACGTGAGCGCGAGCGTCGAGACGGGCGAAGTCGTTGGCTTGCTCGGGCCAAACGGTGCCGGCAAGACGACGACGTTTTACATGGTCGTGGGGCTCGTGAAACCCGACGGCGGCCGGGTCGCACTTGTCGATGCGACGACTGCCGTCGACCTCACGGGGCTACCGATGTATCGCCGCTCGCGTGCGGGCATCGGCTATCTGGCGCAGGAAAATTCCATCTTTCGCAAGCTCAGCGTTGGCGACAACATCCGGCTCATCTGGGAAATGAACGGCGTCTCGCGGCGCGAGCAAGATCGGCGCCTGCCCGCGCTCCTGGCCGAGTTCGGGCTCGAAAATTTAATCAACGCGCGTGGCGATTCGCTCTCGGGCGGCGAGCGACGGCGCGTCGAGATCGCGCGCGCGATTGCGACGGAGCCCGCGTTCCTCTTGCTCGACGAGCCGTTCACCGGGATCGATCCGATCGCTGTCGCGGATATCCAAGTCACGATCCGTCAATTGCGCGATCGCGGCCTCGGCGTGCTCATCACCGATCACCAAGTGCGTGAGACGCTCGCGATCGTCGATCGTGCCTACATCCTCAACGACGGCAAGATCGTCGTCTCGGGGACGGCGGAAGATGTCCTCGCGTCGCCGACGGCGCGTCAGTTCTATCTCGGCGAAGGGTTTCGGCTCTAGTGGGTGCTGGCGTCCGCGTCGCACCCACTTTCGGGGCGAACGTGCGCGGCTTCGTGCGCGCGATCGCGCGGCCGACGATTCTCGATCGCTACGTTGCCGCCGAACTCGTCGGCCCATTCGGCTTTGGGCTCGCGGCATTTACGCTGAGCTTTGCGGCGATCAATATCCTCGCGATCGGGAGGCTCGTCTCCGAAGAGCACGCGCCGCTCGTCGCGGCGATCGAGTATTTTTTGTGGCAGTTGCCGCAAGTGATCGTGACGGTCGTGCCGATGGCGATGCTGCTCGGCACCCTGCTCGCGCTCGGACGTCTCTCCGGCGAGAGCGAACTCATCGCGATGAAAGCGGGCGGCGTCGGCCTCGTGCGCGCGGTCGCGCCGTTGCTCGTGATCGGCATCGTCGTTTCGATTGGGGCCTACTTCCTTCAAGAGCGTGTCGTGCCGTTTGCAAACGATCAAGCGGTGTACCTTCGGGAAGAGACGATCAAACATATCGGCGCCTTCGGCGGCGGTCAACATACCGTGATCACGCAACTTCCCGGCGGCGGCAAACAGGTGACGTATTTCGGCGCGTTCCAGCCGATGACGGGACAGCTACTATTCGTCACGATCATCACGTACGGTCCGGACAACCATATGCGAGGCATGGTCGTTAGCGATCGCGGACGTTATGTGACGCCGGCGTGGACTTTCGACAACGCCACCACGTACCGGTTCGCGAAAGACGGTTCCGTCGAAGAGTTCGCGCAATTGCCGCACGCGACGATCGACGTCGGCCAGAAGCCGAGCCAAATTCAACAGCGCGCCGCCGATAACAATCGCGAATCGATGAGTCGCGCGCAGATCAAAGATATCATCGATTCGAAACAACTCTCGGCGAGCGAGACGCGATCGTATCAAACGACCTACGAAGAAAAATTGGCGCGGCCGTTCGCGACGTTCGTCTTCGCGCTCTTTGCGATTCCATTCGGATTGCGACCGACGCGCGGCGGCGGCACGGGTCTCGGCTTCGCGCTCGCGCTCGCAATCACGTTCGTGTATTTCGTGTTTTTGAGCATCTCGTCGGCCGTCTTCTCAGGCCTACCCGGCGGGTATGTGGTTTCGACGATCGGCGCCTGGACGCCCAACGTCATCTTCACGGCGATCGGCATCGTCTCGCTCTTGCGCGCGGCGCGGAATTAGGCGCGCGATGGGATTTTTCGGCGGCATCCTGCTCGTGATCCTCATCGTGGTCGTCGCGGGTCTCATCGCGTATGTGGGCGATCGCGTCGGCCATCAGGTCGGCCGCAAGCGGATGACGCTCTTTGGTTTACGACCGAAGTATACGTCGACGATCGTCGCCGTCGGCACCGGCATGGGCATCGCGCTCATCGCGACGGTTGCCGTGCTTCTCAGCGCGCCGCTCGCGCGCGACGCGTTCTTTCACTTGAGCGAGATCAACAACCGGGTCAACGAATTACAAGCGCAAGCGGACGCGCTGCAGAAGCAGACCCGCGAGACCAACGTCGTCGTCAATCACGGCGACCTGCTCTACCAGCAGTTCCTCATTATTACGCCGCAGCAGTCGCGCCGCGCGCAACTCGTCGCGCTCTCCGCGTTCTTCGATGCGGTCGTCGGCTCGCTCAATAGTAACTACGTTCCCGCGGGCCTCAAGTCGTTCAAAGGGAAGTCGGGTGACACGGAGATTTCGCGCAAGCTCGATGCGGTAATCGGCGATCCGAAAGTGCAGGGCGGTCTCATTCGCGGACCCGTGCTCCTGGTCGCGATTGCGGATCAAAATCTCTTCCCCGGCGATACGATTCAGTTCACGTTCGCACCGTATGCCGACGTCCCGATCTTTCGCGTGCATCAAGCGATCGCGAGCGTCGAAGTCGACGGAGGGAGTTCGCTCGTCCCAAATATCGCCTACGGTCAACTCGCGACTGCCGTCCGCGACGCGGCGATCGAAAGCGGGATGCCGGTCTATTTTGCGTCGCCATTCGCGCAGCCGAGCGCGGCGGACGTGGCTGCGACGCGTCTGGCGATCAAGCGCGGCAAAGGGCGGTTCTACATCATCGCGCGGTCCGCGCGCGATATCTACCCTCACACGGGGGGCGTTCCCGTGACCTTCGTCTTGAGTCGGACGCCAAAGTAATCATGATTCTCGGCATC
The DNA here is from genome assembly GCA_043743145.1 of Rhodospirillales bacterium. Classification (GTDB taxonomy): domain Bacteria; phylum Vulcanimicrobiota; class Vulcanimicrobiia; order Vulcanimicrobiales; family Vulcanimicrobiaceae; genus JANYGA01. Next base: position 4,576 of record JAYTXC010000278.1, on the reverse strand, counting down.
GATCCCGGCACGCGAAAATGCGGCTATGCCTTCGTATCCGCCCCATGTGAGGCACCCGCTGCGCTCGGCATCGTGCCGACCGAAGAGCTTGGGTCGGTGCTTCGCCCGCTCGTCGAGCGCTATGCGCCCGTGCTCGTCGCCCTCGGCGGGGGCACGCATGCGAGCGTGGTTGGGGCGATCCTCGAGGGTCTCGGCGTTCCGATCGAGATCGTCGACGAGCGCGCGACGACACTTTTGGCGCGCGAACGGTACTTCGCGGCCAACCCACCCAAAGGGTGGCGGCGCCTCATACCGCGAGGGATGCTCCTCCCGCCGCGACCGATCGACGATTTCGCCGCCGTGCTCATCGCCGAGCGTTCGATGGCGCGTCGGGCGGGGCCGGCAGATCTGGCTGCCGAGGCCGCTCCCTAAGGGCAGGACTCGCTCGTATCCGGTCGTATTCGACAGCTGGCATGCGCCCTAGCAACAGGCGTACTTTCCGTGTTTTTCGTCGACGAAGGCAAACTCGGCAACTCTCTTCGACGGATTCCCGTGCAGTACGCGTAGAGCGAGCTCGTGCAACGAAGCTTTGGCTTCCACTCTTCTGGAGGAAATATGAAGCGTCTCGCACGCCTCGCCTTCGCCACGGGGCTTGCAGCATCGCTGCTCCTCGGCGTCGAGCGTGGGGCTGCCCTCGCGACGCCGTTCTCTGATGTACCGGCCAACCACTGGGCCTATCAGTACATTCAGAGTCTCGCGGCCGATGGCATCATCGACGGCTACCCGAATGGCAAATTCAAGGGCGACCGTCCGCTCACGCGTTACGAAATGGCGACGGTTGTCGCCCGCGTGATCGCGAAATTGCAAGAGAACACGGGCAAGGGTCCGTCGAAAGAAGACCTCGATAAGCTGCAGAAGCTCATCGATGCGCTTAAGGACGAACTCGATGCTCTCGGCGTTCGCGTGACGAACCTCGAAGACTCGCTCGACGCGCTCGATAAGCGGACGAAGTTCGCGCAGTCGCTTTCGTTGCATGGCGTCTTCACGCCCAATCTGTCGTTCCGTCAACGCCTCACGGCACCGCGCACGATCACGAATACGACCGGCGCCGCCGTGACGACGTATTATGGCGCGACGGTACCCGGTGGTTCGCCAACGAATCCAACCGCCGTCGCCGCCATCGATCCGTTCTTGACGGCGTTTCTTGCGTCGGATGATTCCAACAGCCCCTTCACGATCGCGGGAGCCGGCGTCCGGATTCGTCAGGATTCGCGATTTTCGCTCTCGTACGCGATCACCGACAACCTGACGATCTCACTTCCCGTGCACGTGCTGAACTTCACGCAGGGCGGCGAGTACACGCAACAACAGAAGATCGATCTCGAGCCCGGTGTCGACGTTAGCGTCGCCAAGACGGGCAACATCACGAACCTGCACATCAAGTACGGCATCATCGACGACATGCAGAATTCGCGAATCGGTCTCGCGTTCCGTGCGCCCCAGGGCTACAACGGCGCGATTCCATACGAACTTCCGCCCCAACCGTTCCAAAAGGGTGCGGAGATTAGCGGCTCGATCGGCGAAGGCGCCTTCGGCGTCACCGACTTCCAGGCGTCGTTCTCGCGTCTCGATCAGACGTTGCTCAACACGCAACCGGGTCTCACCGACCCCAACGTCTCGCCCGCCGAGGCGACCGCGTATTTCTTCCCCGTGGTGCCGCCATCGGCCGGTCTCACGCAATCGGGTCCGGCAAACAAGACGGACACGTTCAATGCGGGAACGGGCACGCTCGCGCAAGTGTTCCTCACATCGAGGGCGCAAGCAGGTAGCGTTTTCATCTCCTACTACAATGGCGCGACGTTCAACAACGTCGGCGTCCAAACGGGCGGCCCTGGCGTCGGACTCCCGGGATTTACGTATAACGATGCGTACAATGACGTCGTGTTTGGTTCACCGATTCCCGCAGGCGCCGTGGTGCAGATCACCTATCGCCCGCTTTCGTACACCAGTAACACGAACTTCCAGCGCTACATGATCCATGCGCGTTTGAACCAGAAGATCAAGGGCTACACGGGCCTCGAGATCGGCTTAAACTACAATCGTATCTTCGACTTCGACGATACGCAGACCACGGGTTCGGGCGCAAACGGCCTCACGGCCATCAACCAGAATCCCGTGACCGGGAACGGCGCCGTGAGCGACACCGTGCTCGGCCTCGACTTCCAACTCCCGTTGCCCTTCCTCGTAAGCGGCGCGGGCTCGAACCCGATTCTCTTCGGTGAAGCGGCAACGAGTAAGTTCACATCGGATTATCGTAATGTCGCCGCCGTCGGCGACACCGCGGGCGTCATTGGCGTGCGCGTGAAGGTCCAAAAGGTCGAACTCTCCGCGCAATTCCAAAGTGTCGGCGCGAATTTCTTCGATGGCGCACCGTTCCGGTATTTCGGTAACCCGCCACCGCTCTTCGCGTTCTACAAGCTCAACTATCTGCCGGACTTCTTCGGCTTCGGTAGCAATCTCGGCATCAACACGCAGTTCGATAACCAATTCACGAACATCGGACTCAAATCGCCGAATTCGGCCGGCAATCCGAACCTGACGTTCTCGTTCCCGCTCTACAACACGCTCAAGGCGGCGGGACCGGCGTACTTCTCGAACTTCGCGCCGAACTCACGCGGTGTGACGGCGTCGATTAACACGCCGATTCGCATCGGTGACTTTAACTTGACGGCACGCGGATCGTATCAGCACCTCGAAGAGATCCGCCCGAATTCCCTCGGTTCGCTCCTCTACGGCCCGTCGTTCGCAACGACGGAACGCCAGAAGTTCGACACGTACGGCCTCGGAACGTCGTTCAAGTTGCCGGTCTTCGGCCAGACGGCCTCGGTGAATCTCAACGGCTCATACGAGACGCTCAAACGGAACGATACGAAGGGCTACGCGTACTACCCGATCAACCCGGCGACGCAAACGATCGATAGTACGGCACTTGCCCAGGCGCTCAATCCCGCACTCGGCGGAAGCAAAGTGTCGTTCTACCCCAACTACGTGAACGTCCGTCATATCACGTACGCGGCGAACGTCGCACTGCCATTGACCAAAGATCTCGTCGGCAGTGTTTCGTACAACACGCAGCGTTACGGCGGATCCTACGGGACGACGATCAATCAGAACATTTCCGAACGTAAGGATTACTACACGGGTGCGGTAACGTACAACATCCCCAAGACCAATTCGTCGGTCTCGGTGGGTGCACGTCGCTACCAGTACAACGACGACGTGATTCCCAACACGAACTTCGTTCAGAATCGTCAAGACCTGAACTTCACGGTTCGCTTCTAAACGGCGAATGGGGTTGGTGGGTGAGCCCACCAACCCCATTCATGGCTTTGCTACATGCGGTGTTGCTGAGATGCGGTGCCGTTTTTTTTTTATTGGATGCTTGGATGGAATTGGGGGTGGGGCGGGCGTTTGGGGGGTTGAGCGCGTAGGGTGAGACGGTGCGAGCGATTTGGATCGGCGTTGGGGTTGTCGTTGTTGGGGTTTTGGCGGCGTTGCAATTTGTGGCGAGCGTTGCTCTGCGGGAGCGTGCGCAAGCGTTGTCTTGGGTGCATCTCGTGCCGGCGGTGATTGGTCGTCGGGTCGATCGGCTTGGGACACGCGTTCCCGTTCCGCTCGCGCTACGGCTCGTGCTCGCGCGCGGTGCGCTCGCGCGTGGCGATCTTGCGTATGCACGCGTGGCGGCGGATGCCCTCGGAGAATCGCGAGACCGGTATGCCCTCGAGGCGGAAATTTCCGAGCGACGTGGCGATACGGCGGGCGCCGTACGTGCGTATTTGGCGGCGGGCGATCTCGCCGGCATCGAGGCAGCGGTCACGCGATTGGAAGACGCGGGACGCACGAACAATGCACTCGCGTTGCAGCTCGACGTGGTCCGTCGACTCGAAGGCGATCGCACGCAGATCGATGCACTCGCGCAAGCGTATTATGGCCTCGGCCGTGTGATGGAGACCAGTGCGTACGCGATCCCGCTCCAAAGCCTCGAACGCCGGCCCGCCGAAGTTCGCGCGCTCGATGCATACGAACGCGCGCTACAACTCGCGCCATTCTCGCTGCGCTATCTCATCGCCGTCGCGAATCAGGCGCTCAATATCGGAGATCTCGCCAAAGCCAAGCGGACGTTCGAACGCGCCCGCGATGGCGATCCTACGAGTGCGGAGCCGCTGACGGGCCTCGGCGATGTCGCGCTGCGTCGCGGCGATCGCGCGAGCGCGCGTATCCTTCTCGATCGTGCACGCGCGCTCGAGCCAAGCGCCGCCGCGGTCCGTCGTCTCGCGCTCGAATTGCATTCGTAGCGCGTGCGCGTGGGCATCGATACCCAGCTCGCGCGCGGCACGGCGACGGGGATCGGCGAGTACGTTCGCGGGCTCGTCGCAGCCCTTGGGGCGCTCGAGATCGATGTGGTCGCCCTCGAATCGACGCGTTTCGATCCGTGGCGTTTCGATCGTCGCGTGCTCTGGGATCAAATACTCTTGCCCATTGCTGCCAAACGCGCGCGTGTGGAACTCGTTCATTGCGCGTCGGGTACGCTGCCGCT
>JAYTXC010000277.1:0-3427 GCA_043743145.1 Rhodospirillales bacterium | reverse complement strand
GTTCAAGGCGTTGGCTATCCCAATCCCAACCACTCGCATTTCGAAGCGACGCAGATTTGGGAGACCGCGTCGCCCGATCGGCCGAGCACGAGCGGTTGGCTCGGGCGCTATCTCGATCGGACGGTCGCGCAAACGCCCGGCGACGTAGGCGATACCGCACGGCTCTTCCCCGCCGTCTCCCTCGGCGATACCGTACCGACGGCGCTCATCTCACAACATGTCGACGTCCCGGCGATCGGCGCGATCAACACCTACGGGCTTAACACCGGAAAAGATTCGGCATCGAAGCAAACCGCGGGCATGCTCTACGACGGCGCGCGACCGGGGCAATCGCCGTACCTCGCGATGATCGAACGCACCGCGCGCAATGCCATGCACGGCGGTGATGTTCTGCGGGCGAAAATCGCGAGCTACGTTCCCGCAGCGGAGTATCCACGAGACAATTTTTCGCAACAGCTACGCCTCGCCGCGCAGATCGTCGGCTCGCGTGTCGGCACGCGCATCATCTTCGTTTCGATTGGCTCGTTCGATACGCACGCGGGTCAGCGCGCGCAACAGGATCGTCTGCTCGGCTATCTCGGGAACGGACTCCGCGCGTTCTACGGCGATCTCGCGGCGCACGGTCTTGCCGAAAACGTGCTCGCGATGACCTTCTCCGAATTCGGTCGACGCGTCGCGCAAAACGCATCGAACGGCACCGATCACGGGACGGCGATGCCGCTATTCATCGTCGGTGGCAAGGTCAGAGGCGGGGTGTACGGCGAGCATCCCTCGCTCAACGATCTCGATCGTGGCGATCTGCGGCACGCGACCGATTTCCGCTCCGTCTACGCGACGGTCTTGCAGAAGTGGCTCGGACGCGACAGCACGGGCGTCCTCGCAGGTTCGTTCGACACCGTCGCCTTCGTGTAGGCGCGGGCGGGTGAACGGCGGTCGCGCGTCTTAGCATGCCCGAGTGGAACGCGCATGCAAACGACCGTGACGATCGAGCGCATCGAGCAAGACGAATACGAGCGCGAGGTGTTGCCGTATTCGTTCGAGCTTTGGAACGACGGTCGCACGTTCACTCATTACGTCGACGACTTCCGCGCGGTCGCATCGTCGACGTATGCGAAGCGCCGACCCTTCACGATGGGGCTACGAGAAAACGGAAAGCTCGTTGCGTCGTGCAAGAATTACGACCGCGAACTGCGCTGGGAATCGTCGTCGCTCCGTGCGACGGGAATCGGCGCCGTCTTCACGCTGCCGGCGCTACGCGGCCGCGGGTACGCGACGGCATTTCTCGGCGCACATCTCGATGCCGAACGCCGTGCGGGTCGCGATCTGGCGTTTCTCTACAGCGACATCCACCCCGTTTACTACACGCGCCTCGGGTTCATCGCGTTGCCGTCGCGCGTCGTCACGATACGCGCCGAATCGCTCGATGGTCGACCGATCGGCGCGCGCGCGGTCGAGGATGTCGACTGGTCAGGCATTCGCCGCTGCTTCGATGCGCTCGATCGCCTGCGGCCATGGAGTTTACGCCGCACGCCGCTCGTGTGGAATTGGATGCGCGCGCGTTGGAACGCGCCGCCGCGCGAGGGCACGCAGGCCGTGCATCTGGTCGTGCGTCGCGCGCGCAGCGTCGTCGCCTACGCGATCGGCCGCCGCGTCTTGCGCAGCGATATGTTCGTGATCGACGATTTCGCCTACGACGGCGAGGAAGGGCGCGCGCTCGTGCCCGCGCTCTTGCGCATGGCGGCCGGGGATCTGCGACGTGTGGGTGGCTGGTTGCCGCCACCACTCGCGCGCGAAACGCTTCCACGGGGATCGGTGCGTCCGCGTACGGAAGCGATTCTCATGGTGGCACCGCTCTCGCAACTCGGCCGGTCGTGGTGGGCGCAGACGCGCGAAGCGACGCTCGCCGCACGATCCGATGCGACGTGGAGCGCCGATCACGTATGAGGTTACCGCCGTGAATCGCGAGATGAAAGTCGTCGCAATCGTCTTCGGATCGCTCTTCGCCCTGCTCGTCATCGCCGGCATCGGCGTCGCCTATGCGATCTCGCGCGCGTCCGCGGGGATCGCACGAGCTGACGATCCCGCAGCAATGCGCCGGACGGCGGCAAAGATCGCGACCTTCCAAATTCCGCGCGGCTATCGTCTTTCGACCGCAACCGATCTCGGCGTGCAGCAGACCGTGACGCTCGCACGCGAAGATCGTCGTCGCGATGGCCTCACCATCCAGCTCCAGGGCTCGTCGTTACCGAGCGATCCGAAGGCGAATGCGGCGAGCATGCGCTTCGCCATCGGCCTCGCCGCGCGCGTCATGCGCTGCGAACCGCACGATAGCCTCGATCAAATTCAAGCGAACGGAAACATCGTCGAATTCCAAGTGATGGAGTGTAACGGCACGACGAACTTGCGCATGGAGACGGGCGCGCTGCAAGTTGGCCCACATGCGGTGACGATTATCGCGACCGGTGGCGGCAAGGTTTACGATCGCGATGCCCTCGTCACACTCGTGCGATCGATGCACTAGCGCGAAGCGCGCGCGACGACGTGCGCGATCGCATCCGCAAAGGCTTGCGACGCGAGAAAACCGACGCCGTGACCGGAGCGCCCAAGCACGAGCGTGGCATCGCGCGCCGCGCGCACCATCGCGCCTTCTTGCGCGCGCGTCGGCCAATCGAAGAGGCCATTGACGATCGCAATCGGCACGTCGATCGCACCCGCGAGCGCGACGACGTCGATGCCGGCAAGTTCGCGCAAGCTTTCCGAGCGCGCACGCGCGCGTAACCCACCATCGACAATCGCGCGCGCGGTCGACACATCGGTGACGCGCGGAAGCAAGGCCGCCGCCAGCGACTCGACGCGCGCGCTTCCGACGATCGCTTCGATCGCGCGCGGCGGCAGATCGCTCGCCCGCGCGAGCACGCCGCGCCAGCCCGTCATCGACCACGAGCATCCACCGGCGACGACGCCCGCGATGCGCGCGTCGCCACGCGCGGCGGCTGCGAGTGCCAGATAGCCGCCGAGTGAGTCACCGGCGACGATGACCCGTCGCGAGCCCGCCTCGCCGACGAGCGCGTCGATCGCATGGAGCGCGCTCGCGAGCGTGAACGGCTCGCCGCGCCGATCACCGTGCCCGGGTAAATCGGAACACCACAGCTCGACGCCATCCGGCAACCGGGAGGCGAGGGGAAGCCACGTTTGCCGATTTGCGACGGCGCCGTGAATGGCGATGATGAGTGCCCCGCCTGGCGTCCCGTGTCGGTCGAAGGTTCCGATCACGCGGCGTGGAGGTTCGTTCGACGAAGAAGCGAGACGCGATCTGCCGAAAAGCCGCCCATGGCCCTCAGCGATCGACAGCGCCTCCTCGAACGCGCGCTCGCGCTCCCGCAAGCGCACACGTCGGATTTCTTTGGCGACCGCCGGGCGCCCGGCG
>JAYTXC010000276.1:0-29169 GCA_043743145.1 Rhodospirillales bacterium | reverse complement strand
CGCGCGCGCGATACGTCCAACTCGGTTCGCCCGACGTGCGCGATATCGAGCGCAACGAGAACGCGAACGTCGCGCTCGGAAGCGACGATCGCGCGGAGCGGCGCGCACAATCGTGGCTCGGCGAGCGCTACGCCGACCTGTACGCAATCGGCCTCGACGACGGGAAGCGCCGACTCATCGCCCGTCGAGCGGGTGCGGCCACGCTCTCACCGGGAGGTCGCTACGCGATCGCGTGGGACGATCGGGCGCGACTCTGGTACACGGTGCGCACGAGCGACGGTACGCGCGTTACGCTCGGTGCGCGTGCTGGCGTGCGCTTCGATCTCGAGGACGACGATCACCCACAAGTACCGCAGCCCTACGGCACGGGCGGTTGGCTCGCGGGCGATCGCGCGGTCGTGCTCTACGATCGGTACGACGTATGGCTTGCGAATCCGCAAACCGGTGCGACGATCGCCCTGACGCGCGGCGTTGGCCGTCGCACGCACGTCGTTTATTCTCCGGTTCAAAGCGACCCCGACGCGCTCGCTTTCGATCCCGAAAAGCCCATCGTACTCTCGCTCTTGGACGAGCGCACCTTCGCAAGTGGTTACGCGCGCGTGGCCGCATCGGGTGGCGAGCCGCAAACCTTGCTCCATCTCGATGAAGCGGTCAATGCCGTGCCGCGACCCGTTTTTAACGGCAGCCTGCACGACCTCGGGCGACCACCGCTCGTCGCGCGCGATGCCGATCGCGCGATCATCTCGCGCGAAACCTTTCGCATGGATCGTGACCTGTGGTCGACGAACGCGGCGTTCGCGAATCTCGCGAGAATCACGACGGCCAATCCGCAGCGCGATACCTATCGCTGGGGAACCGAGCGTCTCGTGGATTATCATGCGACCGATGGAACACCGTTACGCGCCGTGATGCTCGTTCCCGACGACGCGAAACGCAATCGTAAAGCGCCGTTACTCGTCTATTTTTACGAACGATTCAGCGATCTCTTCCATACGTTTTACCAACCGGGTCCGGGTACGAGTCCGAACTTCATGCGGTACGTTTCCAACGGCTACGTCGTGATGCTCGTCGACGTGAAGTACCGCATCGGGCATCCCGGAGCAAGCGCGGTGAACTGCATCTTGCCCGCCGTCGACGTCGCGGTTGCGAGCGGCTACGTCGATCCGAAACGGGTCGGTATTGCGGGTCACTCGTGGGCCGCGTATCAAATCAATTATCTCATCACGAAATCGCAACGCTTCCGCGCTGTCGAAGCGGGAGCTGCCGTCGACGACATGATCAGCGCTTACAGTGGTATTCGTTTGGAGAGCGGGATCGTCCGCGAATCGCAATACGAGCACACGCAATCGCGTATCGGCGCGACGCCGTGGGACCGTCCCGATCTCTATCTCGAAAACTCCGGCCTTTTCGGCATCAAAAACGTCACGACGCCGTATCTCACGATTCACAACGATCTTGACGGTGCGGTCCCACAATTTCAAGGGATCGAATATCTCACCGCCATGCGGCGGCTCGGCAAAGAAGCGTATCTCTTCTCCTTCGATGGTGAGGAGCACAATCTCAAAGGTCGCGAACAGCAAAAATACTGGACGGTCCATCTCGATGAGTGGTTCGATTACTGGCTCAAAGACGCGCCGCGACCGAGTTGGATGGACGGCGTCGAGTATCTCCATCGCGGCGAACGCAACATACGACCGCTCTTCGGGGAGAGCGAGTAACGCGCTCCGAAGCAAACGCGATGCACAATCGGCCTCTTCCTTTTTCGACCGCTTTCGTTTCAATGGTCGCGCTGTTTGCCTCGCTCGCGTCGGCGAGCTTGCCGAGCATCGCCGCGCCGCTCGGCGTCTCGAACGATGCGACGTATGCGGCATTACAAACGCTCGCACGCGACATGACCTTCACATGGGCGAAGATGCATCCGCTCGATGCGACCTCGCTCGGTCTCACCGACGAAGACGGGAAACTCGAAACGCCGTCGCTCGCCGCGAATGTGCGCGATCTCGCCACGGTCAGAGGATGGCAACGTGCGCTCGCCGCGATACCGCTCGCGAACGCATCGCTCGTCGATCGCGACGATGCGCGCTTGCTGCAGGCCGAGATCGTGCAGTACGAACGCGAGCTCACACAAACGAAAAGCTTCGAAAAAGATCCCGCGGCGCCCGGCCGCAATGTGACCGACGCGATCTTCGTGCAATTCCAACAGTTGCCGATCGTCGGTCGCGACGGCGCGACGGCCGCCGATGCGACGCTCGCGTGGAGCAAGATTATCGCGCGCCTCACGGCCGCGCCCGCGTACATCAAAGCCGCCGAAGCGCTCGTAACGCACCCCGGCCACCTCCACGGAATGGTCGGGTCGCAATCACTCGCGGGTGTGCCCGACTTTCTGGGTGGCGCGCTCACCGATGCAGCCAAGACGCAAGTCTCGCCCAAAATGTTCGCTGCGTTCGTTGTGGCACGCGATGCGACGTCGGTTGCAATCGCCCATGAAAAGCGCGAGATCGACGCGCATGTCGCGTCGTGGCCAGAGAATTACGTGATGGGTCGCGCGGCCTACGATGCGATGCTCCGCGACGAACAACTCTTACCGTTTACGAGCGGCGATGTCGAGCGCATGGCGCACGACGAACTCGCGCATGGGTGGGCCGTTCAAACGTGGGCCGAAGATCGCGCGCAGGCCGCAAAGACACCGATCGGACCGCTCTCCGGTGGTGGGCTCGCGCCCGGTGGCCCCGCACTCATCGATTACTATCGCGATCGCATCGCCCAGCTCACGTCGTTCGTCACGACGCAGCGTGTCGTCGACGTTCCCGCATGGCTCGGAAGCGTCGAAGTCGTCGAGACGCCGAAGTTCCAGCAACCGACTTCACCCGGTGCATCGATGCGGTCGCCGTTGCTCTTCAGCAAAAACTCGACGGGTTATTACTTCATCACGCCGCCCGCCTCACTCGAAGATGCGGCGAAGCGTCTCGATGCCAATGAAGATTTCGATCGCGATCGCATTTTATCGACGGGCGCGCACGAAGCGATGCCGGGCCATTTCATGCAAGGCTCGATCGCGCGACGCCATCCCGACTTCGTGCGAAAAACGCAGGAGAGCGGCGTCTTCGCTGAAGGCTGGTCGTTTTACGGTGAAGAGCTCTTCGTCCAACTCGGACTCTACGGCGATAATCTCGACGCGCGCTATTACACCGCACAATGGGAACGCGTCCGCGGCGCGCGAGCGATCGTCGATCCCGAACTCGCGAGTGGGGCGATGAATTACGACACGGCGGTGACGTTTTTCGAAAAGCAGACGGGCTTCACGCACGCCGCTTCCAAAGCGGCCGTCGCCGGAATTGCGCTCAATCCGGGATACGTCATCTCGTACACCGTCGGTCGCTATCAGCTGGAAGCGCTACTTGCCGAGTATCGTGAACGCATGGGTGCCGCAGGCACGCTGCACGATTTCCACACGCGCCTGCTCTCCTACGGCACGACGCCCTTCGCGATCGTCGCGCCGGAGTTGCTCGCAGATCTCAGTCGTCCACTCGCTGACGTACGCGCGAGCGCGAATTACTGACGAACGCGAATAGCCGGCGAACAGCCGGCTCTGGAAAGACAATGACGCGAGACTTGAATCGAGTGATCTCGCTCTGCGTGAGCTTTCTCAACCGTGCTATCGGTAAAACGATACGTCGTAGCGGCGTCCGATGTGTGGCGTGTTTCGATTGACGAGATCGGCGACGGTCAGGGGAGTCTGGACGATCTTCCAGCCAACCTCAGAGAACGTCTCGGCATTGAAGATATGTTCGGCCAGGAGCGGATTCGTAAACGCTTGCGAAAACGCGTCGATGCCGACGAGCCGGCCGATGAGCGGCGCGAGCGCGGCCCCGTCTGCGACGTCTTCGGCGTAGAGGCCGACGTAGAACTCGATCTTATCGACATGTCCGTAAAGACGCTTTAATTCGCGTTGCGCGTCGACGTCCGAGGTGATCTGATCGAACGCCGTCGCGCGCGGAAAGCCCGCCATCTCGCGATAGTCGTTGTAGCTCGCGAGTTGCGCCATGCGGCCGAGGCCGATGCTCGGCAGTTCGGCCGCTTCGACCAAAAAATCGGCCGTATTGAAGAGACCGATGCGCGTCGCGGGCTGCGCGCACGTCTCTTCGAAAAGCGCGCCGAGGCCGCGATCAATCAACATCGCGTTGTTCCAGAGCGAGTCGACCATCGGCATCGTTCGATCCGCATACGTGAGCGTATCGGGGAGGGCACTATGCCAACGGTACACGAGCGTAAACTCGATAGCCATCCAGTTTTCGCGGTACCATTTCTCGTTGCGGAAGGCGCTCGGATCGGTCAAAAAGTGAAATTTGTAGGGCGAAATGTGGTTGATGTACTCTTCCACGACGATCTTCATGATTTCGACCATGAGGATCATGCGTGCGGTCTGAAAGAGCCGCTCGTCGTCCCACGCGGGATAGCTCTGCGCGAGCAGCGCGGCGAGACGATTGTGCTCGCGGAGACAGAGCGTCCCGAGCATGACGAAGCCGAGTTGAATGTTCGCTCGCTCCACACCCATCGCAAAGAGCTGGGATTTTCGCGCGGCGGGAAGCCGCGTCTCGTCGTTGAGCGGAACGTAGAGACCCTCGAATTCCGGTTTGACGGTTCCGGCTTCCGGGTCGCTGTAATAGAACGGCGGATACTCTTCACCGTTGATCTGCTGGCTCTTGAGTTTACCATCTTGGAAGCTGCGCAACATGTGCGTTTGTTTCGTCGTCAGGCCATAAACGGTGCAAAGGTCGATCTGATGATTCGAGGTGTTCCGAAGCCGGTTGGACCGATCGGTTCGTAAAAAGCCATCGGTAAACCACTGAACCCAATACGGGAAGAGCATCGTCGATTTTTCGGAGAGGATCGTCGCGCCGTTTTTCTTGCGAAAGAGCACGGCAAGATCTTCGAGTTTCGGGAGCGCGCCATCACGATTGAACTCGGGAGCCGGCGGAAGATGGCGTCCGGTATAGCGTCGATCGATGAGCGAATCCCATGACGTATACGTGTCCTCGTTCTTCGGAACGTTCGTATCGGGGACGTGGGGGTCGAGCGACATAAGGCTATACGCGTACGGTCGCGATGGGATCATCGCAATCGCGCTATCGATGAGCCGTTTGTTCGCGAGCCGCGCGAGTGGTGGTACGCTCTGGATCCATTTCCAGACGAACGCACCGTGCGTGAGCACGTAGGTCTGAAGCTTATTGCCAAACCCGTCGCGTGACGTATCTCTCGCTATGACCGGCCCACCCTTTTGTTTAGGCACTAACGACCTCCGTCGACCGTACCATTTCGAGCCGCTTCGGTCCTTGCGACGTCGCCCGTCAACCATCGCGACCTGCGGCGGTTTGAGGCGAACATGAAGAACATCACGACCGTCGTCCGCGCTCTCGCATGCGCTGCGATCATCCTCCCCGTCGCGGCCCTCGCCGCGGGCGAACCCGACCAACACGTTCGCGGAACGATCTCGACTGTTTCCGCAACGACCATCGTGGTTTCGACCCCGGCGGGCCCCGTCAGCGTCGCATTCGATGCCAAGACCGCCGTCGTCGGTGTCGTCCCCGCGACGATGGGCGATATCAAACCAGGCACGTTCATCGGTGCCGCAAACGTCCCGGGCTCAGGCGCCGCGCGCGCGCTCGAAGTCGTCGTCTTTCCGAAGGCAATGGCCGGAACGGGCGAAGGCGATTACGCGTGGGATCTCCCCGCGGGCGGCAAAAAAACCTCGACGATGACGAACGGCACCGTCGCGATGTCGGCGAGCAAACATTCGATGATGACCAATGCAACGGTCAAAAGCATGTCGGGCAGCGCGATGAAAACGATGACGCTGACCTACAAGGGCGGCTCGAAAGTCGTCAGCATTCCCGATAACGCGCCGATCGTTCGCGTGGTCCCGGGTACGAAAGCCCTCCTTGCTAAGGGCGCACACATCGTCGCGTTTCCCGGCAAGAACAACGGCCCCGCACCCTTCATCGTCGTCGGCGAAAAGGGCGTCGTCCCACCGATGTAAATCCGCCTAGCGGAGTTGCTTCGTGAAGTACGTCAATTCGAGCGCCGTGGTGAGCGAGCGCTCCTTGATGTTTGCACCGGCACCGTGACCGCCTTCGGTGACCTCGTAGAAGTAATACGGGTCGCCGAAGCTCTTGAGCTTGGCAGCGAATTTTCGCGCGTGTTGCGGCCCGACGCGATCGTCTTTTGTCGTCGTCCAGATGAATGGCGTCGGATATTTCACGCCCGCGCGGAGGTTCGCGTATGGCGAGATTTTTGCAAGAAACGCGCGCTCTTCGGGGATTTTTACGGTGCCGTATTCCCCAACCCACGACGCGCCGGCTTGAATCTGTTCGAAGCGGAGCATGTCGAGTAGCGGCACTTGGATATCGACGGCATTCCATAGTTCGGGATGTTGCGTGAACTGAACGCCCATCAGCAAACCACCGTTGGATCCACCTTGAATGCCGAGGTGCCGCGGTGAGGTCACCTTCGATGCGATCAAGTCCTTGGCAACGGCCACGAAGTCGTCGTAGATCAGTTGGCGATGCGTCTTGAGACCCGCATCGTGCCACGCCGGTCCGAATTCACCGCCCCCGCGAATATTCGCAAGTACGTACACGCCGCCGCGTTCGAGCCAAAGCTTGCCGAGCACCCCGTTGTAGCGTGGCGTCTCAGAAACATTGAAGCCGCCGTATGCGTACAGCAACGTCGGATTCGCACCGTTGAGCACGACGTTCTTGGGATGTACGATGAAGTACGGAATTTTCGTGCCGTCGCTTGAGGTCGCGTCGCGCTGTTCGACGACGTCGTTCGATGCGTCGAATTTCGGTGTCGTCGATTTGAGCGTCTCGACGGTGAGGCTCGCCGCGTCGGCGAGCACGAGCGTCGTCGGAATCAGGAAGCTCGTTACCGTAATGAAGACCTGCGACCCGTGAAGGTCGGCTTCGCCGAGACCGAGCGCGGAGTTCTCCGGAAGCGCGAGCGCGCGCGAGCTCCAGGCTCCACCCGCGATCGGCGTGTAGACCGTCGCACGGCCGTTGACGTTATCGAGCGTTTGCACGATCGCGCGATCGCGCGTGGTCGCCACGCCCTCGATCGCTTCGCGCGGACCGGGTGCGTAGACGAGCGTGGCAACGAGATGCTGCGGATCCGCGCTCGCCGCGGCGAGATCGACGGCAACGAGCGAGCCTTTTGCAAAGGTGGTGGTTCCGGGTTGCCAATCTTCCCGGATTTCGATGAGGAGCCGCCCCGCAACGAGTCCGACGATATCGGCTTTTTTCGGCAACGCGAGCGTCGGAGTAACGCTGCTGCCGTACAGGTGCCGTTCGCTTTCGAAAAACGAGACGCCGCGATCGATCTGCACCGTGCGATGACCCTCGCCATCACGAACGGTCGAAACGTTGACGGCGACATCGCTCTTGGTGCCGCGGAAAATTTCGACCGCGCTCGCGAGCGGCTCGCCGCGCTTGACGCGCTTCACGACATAGGGATAGCCCGATGCCGTCAATTCGCCCGGCGTCCATTCGCGCGAAACGAGCAACGTGTCGTCGTCAACCCACGCGACGCTTTGCTTGCCGCGTGGGAGAACGAAGCCGCCAGCGACAAACGTGCCCGTCGTACTATCGAACTCGCGATGCGTCGCGGCATCTTCGCCGCCCTCGGAGAGCGCGATCAGACAGCGCGTTTCGAGCGGCGACGAACAATCCGCACCTTCCCAAACCCAATTCTTGCCCTCGCGCTTGGCGAGGGCGTCGAGATCGAGGATGGTCGTCCAGGTCGGCGTTGCAGAGGCATACTTCGTGAGCGTCGTCGAGCGCCAGATGCCGCGCACGTGTTCGGCGTCTTGCCAAAAATTATAGATGCGACCGTTGAGAAATTCCGGAACAGGGATTCGATCCGTCGCTTGATTGATCTTCAACGCATCCGCGAGAAAGCCCGAAAAATGCGGGTCGTGCTCGAGCGCGCCGAGCGTTTTCACGTCCTCGGCCTTCGCCCATTTGAGCGCCCGCGCGCCGTTGAGTTCTTCGAGCCAGAGAAATGGATCGGTGCCAGGGTTCGACGCCGCGCTCGGTGCGGCGGCGACGGTCGTCGCGGCGCGCGACGGCGACGCGCCGATTCCGCCCATGATGAACGAGCTCGCGACGAGCGCGGCAAAGAGAATACGCATAGGGTGGGCTAATTTCGACCGAGAGACGCGCTTCCCGTCTTCGTGCAGAAACGAACTTCGAGAGGTGATGGCAAAAATAGCCGGGCACACCGCATCGTGATCCCGACCGCCGTAACGCTTCGCGTCATCTCCGCAGCCGAGATCGACGCCCTCATCGCGCACGAGATACCCGCAAAAAGTGGGCTCACCGTGCCGCCAGACGGCGTTGACGATGCCGTCGTGCTCGGTATCGTCCGCGATCTGACATCGCGCGCGGCCGCACGCGGAACGCGCGCGACATGGGCGATCGTCGCGATGGACGAGATCGTCGGGCTATGCAGCTACGTCCGCGAGGCGATCGATCGTGAAGTCGAAATCGGGTACGGGATCGCAGCATCGCGGCGCGGACGTGGTTTTGCGACGGCCGCCGTCGCCGCACTCATTCCGATCGCCCGCGCCGACGGATTCGTCGCCCTCGTCGCACAGACGGCCGTCGCGAACCCGGCCTCAGCGCGTGTGCTCGAGAAAAACGGCTTCATCGAGACAGGCGGCCGTGTCGATCCCGAGGACGGCGAACTCGTGCTCTGGCGCCTATCACTCGACGACTGACGTCCAAGACACGATGGCCCATTTGGTTTGGCTCAAGCGCGATCTTCGAATCGACGACCACGAAGCGCTCGCGACGGCCGCGGCGCGCGGAACGTGCGTTATTCTCTACGTGTACGAGCCCGAATATTACGCGATGCCGGAGTTCGATCCGTCACATCACGCCTTCATCGATGCATCGCTCGCCGAACTCGAACGCGCGCTTGCCGAACGCGGCGCACGCCTTACGTATCGGTATGGCACGATGCCGGACGTCCTCGAAGCACTGCATTGCGAGATCGCAATCGAGAGCATCTCGAGCCACGAAGAAACGGGAAATGCAATCACCTATGCGCGCGATCGACGCGTTCGCGCGTGGGCAATCGCGCGTGGCATCGCGTGGTTCGAATACACGCAAACCGGCGTCGTCCGCGGGTTACGCACTCGCGACGGTTGGGCGAAGCGCTGGGAAGCGCGGATGTTGCGGCCGATTGCGGACGTTCCGCAACGCGTCATGACGGCGGACATCGCGCACGAATCGCGACGCACGTTCGCGGAGCTCGGCATCGTCGATCGGCGTAAACCCGAAGCGCTTTCCGGAGGATCGGCTGCGGCACACGTGTTGCTCGCGTCGTTTCTCGCCGAGCGCGGCGTCGATTACCGGCGCGGGATGTCGAGCCCCGTCTCGGGCGCCGTCGTCTGCTCGCGCATGAGTCCGTATCTCGCGTACGGCGCGATCTCGCTACGACGCGTGTACCAGGCGACGCTCGCGCGCGAGCGCGATCTGCGCGCGCGCAAAGCCGATGGCGAGGCGATCGACGCGCGCTGGCTCGGTTCGCTCAAGTCGTTCTCGGGACGCCTGCACTGGCACTGTCATTTCATGCAAAAGCTCGAAGACGAACCGGCACTGGAATTTACCAATCAGGCGCGCGCGTATGACGGTTTGCGCGAAGACGATTTCGATGCCGATCGGTTCGCGGCGTGGCAAACCGGCCGAACGGGCTATCCCATGATCGATGCATGTATGCGCTCGCTCCATCGCAGCGGATGGGTGAACTTTCGTATGCGCGCGATGTTGATGTCGTTCGCGTCGTATCATCTGTGGTTACACTGGCGCCCAACGGCCGTCTATCTCGGCTCGCAATTTCTCGACTTCGAAGCGGGCATCCATTACCCGCAAGCGCAGATGCAATCCGGGACCACCGGCATCAACACGCTGCGTATCTATTCGCCAACGAAGCAGGCCTTGGATTGGGATCCCAGCGGCGATTTTATTCGACGCTATGTTCCCGAGCTCGCACGCATTCCCGCGCCGTATATCGCAGAGCCGCATCTCATGCCACCGATTCTTGCAGCGAGCGTCGGCTTTCGTATCGGCAGCGATTACCCGTTACCGATCGTCGATCATAAAGTGGCGGTCGCCTTCGCGAAGGATCGCGTCTATGGTGTGCGTCGCGGCGCCGAGGCGAAAACCGAAGCGAAGGCGGTGTACATCAAACATGGCAGTCGCAAGCCCACGCCGCGTCGGACCTCCGTCGCGAAGCCTGCGCCTGCGCAAAGCGAGTAGCAGACGATTCCAGGGGAGCCCTCGCTCCAAACGCAACGATTCGGGCGCCCATGAAAACGATCGAAGCCCTCGAGTACCGCGATGCAGGACGAGCGATCGGCCGCCTCGCGATCCCGACCGCGCTCGCGATGCTCGGCGAGCAACTCCTGGGCATCGTCGACACCATCGCGATCGGTTCGCTCGGCACGGCCTCACTCGCCGGAATCACGGGCGCGACGTCGGTGTTTTTGGTCTTCGGTATCGGCCTTTTCGCCTTCGGCAGCGGCGTGCGCATCTTGGGTGCGCAAGCGATCGGCGCGGGACGTAGCGAGCGCTTCGGAACGATCGTTCGGTCCTCGATGCTCACGCCGCTGACGATCGGCGCGCTCATCGCACTCGCGTTGAGTTTTTTTGCGCGACCGCTCATGCAAACGATCCTGCCGCACACCGCCGCAGTCGATGCAGCCGCACACTATCTCGCGCTGCGCGCCTGGTGCCTCGTGCCGATGGTCCTCACGGGGCAACTCATCGTCGCATTCGCAACGGCGGGCGATACGAAACTCGCTTTGCGCATCCTCGTCGTCATCAACGCGATTCACATTCCGTTGCTCGGCGTTTTCGCACTCGGTATCGGCACGCATCGTCCCCTCGGACTCGCGGGTGCCGGGCTCTCCTCGCTCATTGCCGAGTTCGTCGGAGTCGCCTATGCGGTGTGGGCGACGACGAAGCGGCCGGAGTTCGGCATCCTCGCATCGTGGCGAATCGATCGCGCGACCGTGCGCGCGACGGCCAGCTTGAGTTGGCCCGAGTTCGTGTTTCTCACGCTGCAGATATTGCCCGATCCGATCACGATCGCGCTGCTCGCACCGTCGGGCTCCGAACTCATCGGTGCCTATCGCGCGCTTTCGGTCGTCAACGACGCGACGTGGGCGATTCCGGGTTCGCTCGGCGATGCGTGCGAAACGATCGTCGGGCAGCGCATCGGTGCGCGCGATTACCTCGGGGCAAAACGCTTCATCGCGGAGTCACGCGGCATCGCGCTCAAAGTCTGTCTCGCGACGGGAACGCTCGTCGCATTGCTCGCGTGGCCGCTCGCGGCAATTTGCACGCTCAACGTCGCGCTCGCGGCAATCGCCGCATTACCGCTGGCCGTTCACGCGGCGATCACGTTACCGCTCAAAGGCTACGGCATGACGATGCTCGCACCGATCCGCGCAGCCGGTAATACGCGCTGGGTCATGGTGATGGGGATCGCGACGACGACGATTGCGACGGCCGGGATTGCGATCGCGATCTTGCTCTTCCACGCGGGACTCTGGGCCGTGCCACTGGGATGGACGGTCGGTTGGCTCTTTCGCGACGCGGTGACGACGCTTCATCTCCGCAGCGGCGATTGGGAACGGCGCCGTCTCGCGATCGCGCACTGACCGAACGAAGGTGGCGGTGGTGCTGCGCCCGGGGCTGTATCCGTCATGCCATCGCCGGTTCCAACACGCGCGGGCACGCTCGACCCCGCGAAAACCGACACGGCCCATCTCTTCGAGGGAGTGACGCCGTTCCCGAACGCAAACAACACGACCGCGCTCGTGCAGATCTCAACAGGCGTGCAATTCGTCGTCGAGATCGTGCAAAACTAAAGGGACGCCGAGACCTTTCTGCTATCATCGCGACATGATCCAACGCACAGGCCTCGATCGGTCACAACTCAATGCTATCGCTCCCGAGGCCGTGCTCGAAGACTTCATCGAGCGCCACACCATGGTCTTCGTGCAGCACCGTTTTGCCGGCGCGCAAGGTGAAGATTCCGTGCACGCGCTCGGTGAGTGCCAGATGCATCGCACCGGCGATATGTTGATTCTGCAAGACGTCCGTAATCGGAAGAACGAGTGGCGCGTGAAACTCGCCGACTTCACGTTGACGCAGATGGACGCGAACGGCATCGAACTCAGTAACGACCGCGATCGATATGCAGCCTTCGTTCCGACCGACGCATTCATGAGCGAATGGCGCCGATTTAGCGGGACTTAGGCGGCTCCGCGGATTTCGTCGCTCGCGTTACGAGCGTCCCGTTTGGAAACAACCGGTCGTAGGCAGTCGGTAACGGCGCATACGGCGATTTGGTGAGCCGAGCGAGACCCGCTCGGGCGAGATTGGTCAAAAGTCAAAGCATACGAGTGTGAGAATGCCGGAATTGCACCGGTAGCGCCTCTAAAACGGCCCCATCTGCGTAGCGACGATGCCGGTGCTGGTCCATCTACCGACGAGCCAGACACGTCGACCGCGTAATGTCGCATCGGTTTGCGACGGTGCGATGCGCAGGGCGAACCGATGACCGTCGCCCGTTACGAGCACTTCGCCCCGCGCCGAGCGACGGAGCATGCCGACGATCGGCATGTGGTGGCCGTCGCCGACGGGACGCACGCGGGCCACGTCGATCTCGAACGACGCTCCGATTGCTGGTCGGCCGGTGTGCTCGCCCTCCACGCACACGCGTGGCCACGTCGTTCCCACGAGGGAGGCCGCGACGGGACCGGCAAGCGCGATTCGGCGCGTCCCATCGTCGAGTTGGAGCGAAGTGTCGCGGTCGCTACCGACGACGTGCAACGCTCCGCAGACAACGAGCAAGGCGGCGAGCAGCATGCGTTTTTAGTTCTGGATCAGCGCGCTGCTCAGCGCGAACGATCCTGACTGGTCGGTGATCGTGACGCCGGAACCTTGCGCCGACGTCGGCGACACGAAGACGTAATAGAACGTGCCGACGTACGGGTTATACGTCGTGGTCTTGCCCGGTTGCGACATATAGCCGCTTGGGCCAACGAGCTTGAGCGTGCTGCCGAATTGATCGACGTACGTTCCGAATGGATCGAACGTGGTGAACGCGTACGGCGTTGCCGGCGAACTCTGTTTCGCACGCGTGAGCGCGACGGAAAAGTTTTTCACCAACGCAACGGGATCTTGACCCGTCTGAATCTGCAAGCCCGCGTAGCTTACCATCCCGCTCGACTCCATCGCTCGTGAGAACGTATCGCCGCCATACTGTTCGTAAAGATATCGCATGAACAGATACGACGTGCCATAACAGCCGGCGCAGTTATAGGAAAAGCTCGTGGCATTTGGATCCATGCCTGTAAAACCTGTCAAACTATAGTTTTGCGGCGCCGCGAGAAAAAGCTGCGCGCGATAGACGGCATCGTCGACGTCGACGGTTTGTTGTGGGAAGAGCGAAGCGACTGCGAAGTCTTGGGCGATCATGGAAAGCCCTTCGTTCAGCCACGCATCTTCGAGTTTGGGTGCCGTTGACGTGGAGAGAATCGCATGGTTGACGAAACTGATGAGATGCTGAAATTCGTGGCTCGTACCGCGAACCAAATTTTCACGCACGTTGAACGCATCCGACAAGGTCGGATCGTAACTCACGTAAATCATCGAAACTTCATTCGATTTCGGTTGACCGATAAAGCAATTCGCAATCGCTTGTGGGAAGTGGTTCACGCCTGCATAGTAACCGCCGACGCCACTACCCAGCGTCTGCGTGTTGACGACGAAGACGACGTGCTTACCCGCAGGCGGTGCGATAAACACGGAAACCGGAGCCGCGCCCGCAATCCGTGTGCCGGTGGAATCGCATGGCGTGGTGATCGCCGATGCGCCAGGTGACGACGACGTGTATTCGGGCGTTCCGAAGTGCGTGACATCGGACGTATAGGCGTTTTCGTAATCGGTCGCAATTTGATCGATCGAGGCTTGCGCGAGCGAGAGCGTGTTATCGATCCAAATGTAGCCGTGCGCGCTGGTCGCGCGGAGCGTTGCAGGCTGCTGAATGGTCGTCGTCGATTTTTGACCGATAGCGGCCGTACTAACGTAGAAAGAATTCGTACTCCCGATCGTCGTGCCGAACGCGGCGCGCTGACGCGACGAAACGCTCGCGCGACCCGTCCCCACACGGCGACTCGCAAGCGCAACGATCTCACGATCGAGGCCAGTCTCATCGGGTTCGCCACGGAGCGTCGGATGTGCGGGAACGATCGCGATTTCGCCGCGCAACAGCGTGCCCATCGCGACGATATCCGACCGGCTTGAAAGCGTCGTCATGCGGCCACGCGCGTAGCTGGTCGCGGTCGTTCCGAGCGCGAGCGAGATCGCCCCACTCGCGAGGTTCGGACTCGCACCAGAAGTCGTTGTGATCTGCGACGTCGAGATGGCGTCGACGACCGCGAACTTGGATCCCGCCGCAATCGAGCCTTGATACGAGTTTGGCGCCGAACCGGCTGGGAGGAACGCGACGGCGGCGGGCGATACCGGCGGCGGGGTGCTCGAGGGCGCGACGGTCGGGACCGACGTCGGCTTCATCGTAGGAGCCGCCGTCGGAACTGGTGTCACGATCGGCGCGGCTGTCGGTGGATTCGTTGCTGGGGCCGGCCCGGGCGCGGGCGGCGTGCTTCCGCCGCCGCCGCCGCCGCTGCAGCCGACAATCCCCATGATGGCCCCAAGCAAAATCGCCCGCGTCCATAGGGCGGTGGTTCGTGGCATCGTTTTTCCTCGGTCGACCTCGGGCACGCAGAGTGGCGTGCCTGCTTTACACCTATCGGTCCCGAGCCATCCGTTCCTTAAGAAGCTCGGACGAGCGAGGGAGACGCTCGACGCCGGAAGCGCCGAGCGCCTTCGCGATCTACATCGCGGGTTTGCCGGCCATGAGCATCTTCGCGCCCATCGCGTCGGCTTTGGATTTACAGACCATCATGGTCTTGTCGCCCGACTTCACCATCATCATGTGCGATTTCTTATCCGTGAGGCCGTGGTACATTTTCGTTTTCGTATCGACCATCACCATTTGGTCGGGTGCGACGCATTTCGTTGCCATCATTTTCTCTTTGGCAAGCGATGGGGTCGCGGCGGCGGCCACGGTGATGCCGAGGGCGAGGGCTCCTGCGAGGAGAGAACGCATAGAAACTTCCGATCGGGTTTGAGTAAAAAAGCGAGACCTGTGAGGAACACTCTCGCCGTTCGTGAGACTTCTCCTCGGTTAGCGCGGTGCCGGCCCTTCGATCACGCGAACGAATCCGGTCGGACGAATCCACCGTGCCACCGCCGCGCGTACGGCATCCGACGTGGCGCCGAGCTCCGCGCGTGCGAGATCGAAATCGCGGTCGGCCGTAAAGCCGTTCGCAACGTTGGCCGTCAAACGCGCCGCGAGCCCGTCGTAACTTTGCGATTGCAACGCAACGTCGCTGAGCAAACGCGATTTGGCGCGAAGGAGTCGTTCGGCATCCGGGGGAGTCGACGCGACGCGCGTGAGGTCACGTTCGAGAACGGCTTGCGCCTTCGCGAAATTTTCGGGCGCACAGCCATAGCGAACGACGAATGTCGATCGCAAGCGGCCGGTCGCAATGGAGCTTCCCACGCTGTAGACGTATCCCGTCGTCACCCGCATATCGCGAATGAGGACGGATGAAAAATCACCACTAAGCATCGTGTTGGCAATTTGGAGCGGAGCGATATCGGGATCGTGAAGCCCGAGCGCGAGCGTTTGCGTGAGGACGACCGTATCTTGCACGCGCCCGGTTGCCGCAACATGTTGCTCGCGTGCGCCGTTATCGGCGACTGGGTTCGGGAAGACGACGGGCCGCGCTCCCGCCGCGCGCCAACCGCCAAACGTGCGCTCCGCGATCGCCTTCGCTCCGGCGACGCTCACGTCGCCAACGATCGTTATCGTGGCGAGATCGGGGCGGAAGGCCCGCGCGTATGCGGCTTTTACGTCGGCGAGTGCGAGTGCTTTGACGCCCTCGGCCGTTGCGAAACGTCGAGCCGGGTCGTTATCGGGATAGAGGCCGATCGCCGTTGCGACGAGAGCAAGGTGATCGGGGTTCGTCGCATCGCCTGCAAGGTCGGCCGCGCGTGCAGCCTTGACGATCGCAAACGATGCGGCATCGAAGGCCGGATGCAACTCGGCATCGGCGAGCAGCGTCATTCCGCGCGCGAAATTCGCGCCCGGCACGCCGAGAGTGAAGGTAAAGCCATTTACCACCGTTGCGGAAATCGCATCGATTTGCCCTTGATAGGCGACGCGCGAATAGTGCGTCGTCCCATACGGGAGGAGCGCTTCGACCACACTCTGCACGCCCGCTTTATCCGACGGCTCTTCGAGACCGGGATCGTGTGCGATCGTCCCATTGACCGCAACGTAGGGGCTTGCACTTTCGGGTTGGATGACGACGTGTAAGCCGTTTGCCAACACGAACGTCGTGGGTGATATCGTCCGTTTGGGAAGCGCGAGATGGTGGAGCGCATTTGTGGCCCACGTCGGCAGATGGACCACCGCGGTCGTCTTCTTCTTCGCGTTCGTATCGCTCGCAGCGACCGCGACGGTCTCACTCGCCCCGCCGGATTTCGGCACTGCGTAGGCGACCGTTGCGGTTGTTGGCACGAGGTATGCGCGCACGACCGCATCGACATCGGCCTTTCTCACGCGAGCGATCGCCGCAACATCATCGTCGGGCGTGCGATGTTCGACGGCGAGCGTTTGGCTCCACGTTTGCGCGAGCGTCTCGACGTTTGCAGCCGCGGTCTGGACGCGCACGATCTCGCGACGTTTCGCCGCTTCGATGAGGCTCGCCGGCACGCCGCGTGCACGATACCGCGCGACGAGTGACTTCAGATCTTCGATTGCGGCTTGCGGTTTCGTTCCGATCGCCACGCGCGAGATCACTTGGAGCATCCCGGCTTTCGGCCACGTGCTCACGTCGGCTTCGACGGATTGCGCGCGGCCCGCGGCGACGAGTCCGAAGAGATCGCCGCGCTGACTGTTGAGCACGTCGCCGAGCACGACGGCCGCCGCGTACGCGCGATCCTCGTATCCGGGGTAGCGGTACGCGAGCTCCGCTTCGATCGTACTTTGATCGCTCGTGTCGGTGAAGACCGCGGGCATGAGCGGGACGAGTTTGCCCACGACGTGCGTCGGCAGTTTGACTGCGGGCATCGCACCAAACGAGCGCCGTACCGATGCGATCGCGACCTGCGGATCGATGTCGCCGGCGATCACGTAGAGCGCATTATTGGGATGGTACCACGCGTTGTAAAATGCGCGCAGCTGTGGCGAGCCGATCTGTTTGCCGAAGCTCTCGAGGGTTCCCAGACCGTCGTTTGCATAGCGTGTTCCGGCCATCACGTGTTTGAGAATCTTGACGCCGAGCCGAAAGTTCGCGTCGCTGTTGTTGCGCGTGACTTCTTGTTCGATCGCGCCGCGCTCTTCGAGCCAATCGCGCGGCGCATCGAGAATCCCCGCGAAACGCGATGCATCGAGATGGAGGGCGAGATCGAGATCGGCTGCGGGAACGAGATGGAAGTACTGCGTGATCTCCGGTTGCGTATCGGCATTATCTTCATCGCCCGTGAAGCCCGCGATTTGATCGGCTTCCGCTCCGCCGAGCGTACGACTCCCACGATAGAACATGTGCTCTTGTGCATGCGCGAGACCGTCGAAGGCTTCGTCGTTGGCGCCCGCATCGACGTTGAGCCACGTGGTCACCACCGGTGCTAACCGATCCCGCAAAACGACGATCCGCAGACCGTTGGGAAGCGACGCACGCGTGACCTCGACGCGTGGGGCGGCTTCGGCCCCGCTCGACGCGAGCACGACGATCGCGCCGAACGCAACCGAGCAAATGAGAGAAAACATGTTCGTTGGAAGCCTCATGCCGTGACCATTTCCGCACCCCGCGAGATGCCTCCGCTGCCCACGGGCCCGACGACGTGGAGCTCCCCAGGGAAAAATAAGTACTCGGAACCGGACACGTAGGTAGTTCCCCGGTTCCCGCGATAGGTGCTTCGCATTACCGTTAAGCCATGGATAACGCATCGTTTTCGCCCGAGCCCGCATCCACGCTCGTTCACCTCGCCGCGGGGTGCGTTTGCGTGGACGGGACTTACGTCTCGCTTTCGAAACGTGAAACACAAGTCGTCATGAAGATCGCCTGCATGTCGCGCCCGATCGCCATCGACGAACTCGCGTCCTCGATTTTCGAACATGCGACGCCCGTCAAGAACGCCAACAATAACATTAAGGTCTTCATCAATCGGATTCGGCGCAAACTCGGTGCGCGCGCGATCGTTCGCTCTTCGCTCGGATACCGGCTCGGGAGCAACGTCTACAGCGACCTCACCATTTTCACGCACGCGCTGTTGGAAGCACGCGCGAAACGGGCGCTCGACGATCGCCTCTTTGAGCTCATCCTCTCGACGTTATCGGCCGTGCCGTGCCCGACACTCACGCAATACGAATGGTTCGACCGCGCGGCGGTCCGGAGTCGGCACCTCGCACAAGAGCTGCTGCTGGTCTTCTCGCGCCAAGCCACGGCAAACGCCGACTTCGAACTCGCCGCACATCTTGCGTCGCTCGCAACGATCGACGATCCCACCGACGAAGATGCACTCGAAGTGGCGTGTCGCGCGCTGGGACGGCTTGGCGATTACTCTACCGTGCATCGAAGCATCGCACGACACATCGATGCGGTTCGGGGAGATCTCGCGAGCGAACCCTCGGAGCGTGTCAACGGCCTTCTCCTCTCGATGCATTGAGCGATTCGGGGACTCGCGCGCGCGAACGCGAAGTCCCCAATCGAATCATGTTCGAAGTAAGCGACGTCGTCGCGCTCATGCGGTACGCGTCGATGTCGACGACCTACACGCCGGCCCTGCTCAAAACGCTCGCGCGGCGCGTTCCGACGATGGCGGGTCCGAGCCTCACACTCACCGAGATCGGTAACGAGTTCCTCAAGCTCTATTGGAATCAGAGCGTCGTGTACCACTTGCGCCAGGCCGCCGTCGTCTCGAAGGAGCCGGACATGTTGCGCGCTCTTCGCGCCGCGGCGGATCGTCACGACGTTCGCGATTTCGAAGCGCTCCCGGCAACCGAACGCGAGACGCTCGCGCGCAAGATGGTAAAGGTTCTCACGAACGACGCCCTCGATTACTTCCATGCGAGCAAACCCGCGGCGATGGTTCCGCTCTTCACCTGGACCAAGGGTGAGACGGCGATCGTGCTCTCCGATGCGTCGCGCGCGTTCGTTACCGCGCATGCGAGTGTGCTCGAAGTCATCGCGAATTATCGTTGGGCGGGCTACCTCGAAAAGGTCAACTTACTCGCACCCGGCATCATCGAGAAAGTACAGCGCGATGGTGCGCGCCGCGGTTCGCTCGCCAAAGTGCACAAGATGCTCACCGAGACGGACGAACCGCGCTGTTTCTATTGCGAGCGGAATTTCGATGCGCGTTCGACCGTCGACCACGTGTTGCCGTGGAGCTATCTGCTCACCGACGACTATTGGAATCTCGTGCTCGCGTGTGTATCATGCCAATCCGCGAAAGCCGATCGGCTTCCCGAGAAAAGCTACATCACAAAACTCGTGGCGACGAATGGCCGACGTACCCGCGGGATTCTCGAAAAACATCGCATCGCGCCGGTCTCCAACGTGGACGACCTCGTACATCTCTATGCGGCCGCCGTGGCAAACGAGTGGCCCGGGCCGTGGGCTCCGAAGAGCGGGCGTATCGACAAGGCCACGAATTCGCCATAAGATTCTCGTACCGCGCGCTTTTGCGCGAGATGTGGAGCGATGGATGCCGAGTACGCACCGCCCGATCAGTAGCGTCAGCAAAGGCGGGGCGGTTTCGGTCGACCAGGCCCACCTGACTTCGAAGGGCCTCAAGCAAACCAACGACTGGTCTGGAACCGTGGGCGACTTCGGCAATATCGTTGGGATCGCGTTCAAAAACAATCGCGACGAGATCGAACTCCTCTTTCGCGCGAAGCCGCCCGACGAAAAGCTGGGTGACATGTGTTTGATCCACCCAGATATCATAACGATTATTCGTCCAATGATCGCACAGCCGAACAGAGCGTTCGCCGATACGAACGCGTGGGTTCCCGACAGTCTGGCTCTCACCACTTGTAATTTGGGGCTCCAGCGAATCTTCGATGGGCCATTCGACGGCACGGTGATCTTCGCGACCGCCGATGGCGCGTTCGTCGCCTACTTCCGTGGGACGGGTCAACCGGTGGACGTCTGCGCCACCTGAAGCCGGTCGCCCGCGTCGGTTAAAGCGTGTCCGCCTCTTCGACGGCGCGGTCGATCGCCCAGTCTCGCGTCTCGGCTTCGATTGCCGCGAACGGCACATCGCCGATCGCGGTCACGAGCACCGCGCGTGCGCGGTCGATTTCGCGCTGATCGCTCGGTGACGGTGCGGCGCCGAGTTCCCGCGTCCGCCGTTCCGCGACGACGAATACGCGTGCCGCGCGTTTCATCTCGCCCGCATCCGTGGGGGCTTCGTCGCGAAACGCGGCGATCGCGACCGCGTGCTTGAGCGCAATTGCAATCTCCACTTCGGCTTGCACGCCGCGCGCGTGACGGAGACTCATCCGTACGGCATCGCGCGCTTCGTCATAACGCGCGAGCTCGGTGAGATACATCGCCTTGTTCGCGTAAAACATTCCGAGTTGGAGCCGAGCCGAATCGTCGGCGATCGCCGACTCGATTAACGCGAGCGCTTCCGCAGCCTCACCCGCATCGAAGCGAACCTCCGAAAGATTCGACGTCGTGATAACGGCGGCGCTCTCGTTTCCCAATTCAGCAAACGCTCCACGCGCGCGAACCAACATCTCGATCGCACCGGCCGTGTCGTTCGAGAAATACCGCGAGAGCGCGAGATCCGAGAGAGCGTAGGAGCGAAGCGCGCGCGCGCCTGCGCGCTCGTAGATTGCAATCGATTCCGAGAGCAAGGCCTCGCCGCGCTCGTTCGATCCGAGCACCGTCAGCGCGAGCCCCATGAAACCGTGCAACTCCGCGAGCCCGAGTTCGTCGAATTGGGCATCGACGGCAACTGCGGCACGCTCGGCGGCGACGAGTGCGTCCGCGGACCGCTGGAGCGCCGTCAGCATCTGCGTGTGCGCGAGCGCGAGTTCGGCACGCACGCGGGATGGTGTCGATGCATCGACCGATGCGCGCGCCGCCTCAATCCAGCGCGCACCCTCCGCCGGTGCGATGCGTGCGTAGAGCCGCCGCGCGCGAGCGACCATTGCGATAGCGGCCTGCGGGTCCGCACCTTCTCCGAAAAGCCACGTCAACGCCGCACGTAAGTTCGCGATCTCATGCGCGACGAGCGCTTCCCATTCTTTTGAAGACGTGGTGCCCCACAGCGTGAAGCTGCGTTCGGTAAGGTCGTGATAGAAATCGACATAGGCACGCATCGCGCCGACGGCGTCACCCGCTTGCGAGAGCTTTTCGAGGGCGTACTCGCGGATCGTTTCGAGCAGATGAAATCGAGCGATCGAACCGCGCTCATCACCGTCGACCGCGACGAGCGACTTATCGACGAGCCGCGAGAGCACGTCGAGCGTGTCGAAGGCCTCTGCGTTCTCACGCTTCCCCAAGCCGGCTGCAGCCTCGAGGGAAAACGCGTCGGCGAAAACCGCCAATCGCGCGAGTAACCATCGCTCGTCTTCATCGAGAAGGTCGTAGCTCCAATCGATGAGCGCGCGTACCGTGCGTTGACGTGGAAGTACCGTCCGGCTGCCGCCGGTGAGGATCACGAGCCGGCCTGCGATCCGGGCGCGAAGGTCTTTTGGCGAGAGCATGACGACGCGGGCGGCTGCGAGTTCGACGGCAAGCGCGATGCCATCGAGGCGACGGCAAATGTCGGCGACGATCGGCGCATTTGCTTCGGTCAGCACGAACTTCGTATCGACCGCTCGCGCGCGCGATACGAAGAGCGCGACGGCCTCACTCGTTTCGATCGTCGCGAAATCGACATCGTCACCTTCCGGCGGAAGACCGAGCGAAGGCATACGATAGGCATATTCACCCGGAATTCGCAACGCCTCGCGGCTCGTCGCGAGGATCGCGACGCTCGCGCACGAGCCGAGGATGATCGCGGCGACGCGCGCGATCTCGTCGACGAGATGTTCGCAATTATCGAGGATAAGCAGCACATGACGCGATTTGAGGTATTCGAGGACCTTGCGTTCCACCGTCGTGGACGATGCCGGACCGAGATCGAGCGCGGTCGCGATCGTCGCAACGACGTCGTCTGCCCGCGTAATCGCGGCGAACTCCACAAAATGCACGCCCTGCGGAAAGCGTGTGAGCGAGTCGCTTCCCAGTTCGAGCGAGACGCGCGTCTTACCGATCCCGCCCGCGCCAACGAGCGTTAGAACGCGGGTCGTCTTCAGCAACGCACGCGCTTCGTGGAGGACGTTCGCGCGACCGACGAAGCTCGTGAGTTGCGATGGAAGATTGTTCGGCAAGACCGAGAGCGACCGCAGCGGCGGAAAGAGTGCTTGAAGATCGCCCACCGACGCTTGGAAGACGTTCTCGGGGAGGGCGAGATCTTTGAGCCGATGTTCGCCGAGGCCGATCAGTGCGACGCCATCGGGAACGCTCTCGCCAATGAGCGCGGCCGCGCTCGCGGAGAGCAAGATTTGACTCCCGTGACCGATACTGACGAGTCGAGCGATCCGATTGAGCGTTGGCCCGAAATAATCATCGTCACGCGATTCAACACGGCCCGCATGAATCGCCATGCGAACGCGCAAACCTTCGACGCTCGACCAGTCGCGCGCCGCGAGTGCTCGCTGCGCCTCGATCGCCGCGGCGAGGGCTCGCGAGGGGCGCAGGAAGACGGCACAAAACGCATCTCCGATCGTTTTGAATACGCGGCCCCCATTCGCCGCAATCGCCGCATGGAGTAGGGCATCGTGTTCGCGGAGTGCCGAGGCCATCTCACCGGGGTGCTGCTCCCAGCGTTGCGTACTCCCCTCGATATCGGTGAAGAGCAACGTCGCGATCGATTCTGGCGCAGCACCGTTTTCGGAGGCGGGCGACATCACGACAGGCGCAACCACGCCGCGCACGAGACCGCCGAAAGGAAGCGCGTCCACCCGTCACTCTGCATCGCCGACTCGCGTTCTCTCCGCTTCAACGAGGTGCCTAGGGACGCCACTATCGCCGACGGCCTTGTGTCGTACGAAACGCTCAGGCCGTTTCGTATCGCACTTCTCAGCCTCACGATGCTCGCAATTTCCGCTGGCTCGGCGTCTGCCGAAGCACCGTTTGTCGTCGATCGCGCACACGCGAGTGCATCGTTTCACGTGAGCCATCTAACGCTTACGACCGTATCCGGAAGGGTCGCCATCAAGGAAATCGCGCTCGTCGGCATCGGGCCCGATACGCGAGAAGCCGCTCGCGATTCGGATTTGCGTTCCGATCATTGGTTCGACGTTGCGAAGTCTCCCGATATGATCTTTAAAAGTTCGAAGATTACGGGTGATGCGAAAGCGATGACGATCGCGGGTGACCGCACCTTCCATGGTGTGACGAAACCGGTGACCCTCTCCGGTGGGAGAGGTCGCACGCATGTCGGATATCGCGCGGGAATGAGCTTTCCAGCGGCAATCGTCGGAAACGACATCACCGTGAAGATCGATGTGGAAGCGGTTCAAACGCCTTCGTCGCGGATTCGCGACGCTCGGAAAACATGACACACGCCGCGAGGCCCTACCCGGGCTTCCCAGAAAGCCACCATAACGCTCGCGTCGCAGATGGTGGCCGAATGATTCGATGGTTGTCGCGGACCCGACCATTCGTAGCGAGCGTCCTCGCCGCGCTGCAACTCGTCGCATTCGGCGTCGCCGGAGATGCGCAGAGCGAGAGCAGCCTCGTGGCGGCTCCGAATCCAGCGACCGTCGGTGCGAGCGTCTCATTCACGTTGACCGCCCCGAATTCGCGGACGGGCTATGCGGTGCGATTTGGCGATGGCGCCTTCCTCGCGATCGTCCCGAGCCGTCCCATCAGCCACGCGTACGCGAGCGTCGGCACCTTCGACGCAACCGTCGTTGCAGATGCCGCGGCTGGCGCCTCCGCACCGATCGTCACGCGCGTACCGGTCCGGATCATCGCCGCGCCAGACCGCACGCCCCGCGGGTCACCCGCCCCCATCGCGACTTCGACTGCGACGATCATCGCGACTCCGCTCGCGACGCCAACGAACGCGCCCATTGCCGCACCAAGAATCGTCGCAACGCCAACACCCACGGCGACTCCGACCGCAACACTCACGAGCGCGCCGGTGGACGCACCGCGTTCCATCGCGACGCCGACGCTCGCTCCCGTCCCTCCAAAGCGGACGCTTCCCATACCAGCCGCAACGCCAGATCCGCTTGCGAATGCGACGTCCGTCGCGGAACCCCTGACGCGCGCTGCAACGCTCGCGTGGCGTGACGGCTCTCGCAACATACGGACGGCGGCGGGTGACGCGGCGCCGATTCCTGTCGCCGTCTTCGAGGCGAGCGGGTCGCCCGTGCCGACGATCGCGTGGATCGTCGACGACGAACTTTTCGCGACGCAAACAATCGCGCACGCGAGCGGCGGCGAGCAGCGCATCGAACTCGACCGTCCGTTACCGCCGCTGGGCACACACCGCGTCGCAATCGCACTCGGCCGCGTCACGAGCGACGCCATCGCATATACGGTCGCAAGCGACAGCGACGGTCGAACGTTTTACGCGGGCCCGCTCCCAAACGTCACGCCGCCACCACCCGATCTTCGTACGGTCGTTGTTGAAAAAATCGTTCTGACGGAACCGGCTTGGGGGCATTTCGACGACGACGGCCGCGCGCGTCCCGCCGCGCGCGATCGCGGTATTCCCGTCGTCGACGACGCGCTGCGCTTCGCGTGGAGAGAGCAAAATTCCGGAGCCTCCGATTACTTCACGCTCCGCATCGTCGGCCCGAGCGGTAAGACGCGCCTCGAACGTCGCGTCGAAGCCGAACACAGCTACACGCCAAGCGCGACCGACGTACAAATCGTCCGTTCGGTCGGGACGATCGACGAAACCAAACGGAGCGCTCGGCGCGCGCACGTGCGCGCGAATGCGAGCGTTCTTACCGATGGCGACGTACGCTGGGAAATCGTCGGATACCGACATGTCGCCGGTGCCTCGCACGACGTCGAAATCGCGCGCTCCGATGCGTGGCCGCTCGCCCTTCCACTCGCGGCAAAAGGCGCCACGCTCTGCTCCGCTGGCTCGGCGGCATTACAGTATAACGTCGTTGGATCGAACGCGACGCTCACCGGCGCAATCGATCTCGCGGACGCACCGTATCGTACGGAACCGAACGAACTTCTCATGCCGACGTCCGGCGGTGGCGCGCAAACGGCGCGTGTCCATTTCGACAACGTCTTCATCGATTGGGGTGACGGTACGGTGCGCGCGCTCGGTGGCACGCCAAGTTCGACGGAACCCGGCTTCCGCCAACGTAGCGATCGCATCGAGCTCGGTGGTGATGTGTCCGCACTCTCGCATCACTATACGCTCGCATCGCATCGCAGCGCGCGCGTCTTCGCGCTCCCCGAAAGCGACGCTCAGCACTTCGATCCGAACGCGCCGCAATCCGAACTGATGGCGCACGCCTACGGCATTCCCTGCGGCCCGAAGGCTCCGACGCCGAGCGCAAGCCCCGCCATCGATCCGACGAAGAAATCTACAGACGCCGTTGCCGTCGTCGCGGTAAAGCTCCAAAACATCTCGCCAATTCCGACCAATACGAATCCGATTTGCGGCGGCCTTCAACCCGTTGCCGACGTCACGTTTACCGGGACGGGCACGATCGACATGAGCTGGAGCGTCGACGAAATCCAAACGCAAAACGTTCAGTTTGAAGTCGAGGGTGATGTCGATACGCACGGCGACAATTTACCGACAAAAATTTCCATCGCCGCGCCCGTCCTCCCCAAGCCGGGTCCGTCATTTACGCTACAAGCATTCGCAAAATCCGTCGCCATCACGACCGACCCGGGTGCGAAAAACCAGCTTCCGGGTCCGGGCAATGCCGGAACGTCGAACGATTCGAAGGCGAGCGATACCGCGCACGTCACGATCGGCGGCCAAATTCACAATTGCACGCTGCGTTTTCCAACGGCGAAGGGAACGTTCACGCTCACCGATGTGACGACTTTCTCGAAGAACGTCGACGATCTCAAAACCGGCATCGTTTCCGGTCGCGGGAATTTGCGATATGGCATCACGACCGACGGATCGTTTCACCCGCTCTTCACGTCGGTGACGTTTAAGAACTGGAAAATTTCTCGCAAGAGTTACGTGCAATCAAATTCGATCGGCGACGCCACCGCCGCGCAGCCGACCGATCCCAACAGCTTCACCGTCCAAGACGGCCAATTCGTTGCGAACAATGCCTCGAACCCCGTCAAGGGGTACGGGCTTACCGTCGGCGTGATATCGGTTACGGGGACCGCGTCACCCGTAAACGGCTCGGTGAATCTCACGCTCGATAGCGTCCCCGATGTGCCGATCCTCACGACGACGGCCGCCATCTTCACAAAATCGCCAACCAAAACCTCGAGTGCTGGCCATGGTTTCGTAGCGATTGCGCCCCTCGCACCCGATGGCAGTTGGTCGGCAACGATCGTCAAGCCCAACGCACACATTTCGCTCGGCGACTCCGGATGGTCCATCGCCGATTACGATGCGACGGTCGCATTTGGGAAGTCGGGTGCTACGAAACCCGGACTCTCGCTCGACATTCGCGCCGTCGAGCCGGATCCGCTTATGGCGGAACTCGTCGTGACAAAATCGCTTCCCGTCACTGCGTCGCTTTCATATGATGCGAATGGTCTTTCGCACTTCGCCGTCGATATCGGCGCGCACACCTACAAACCCACGCCGGGCTACGGAGCGATCGCACTCGCATCGGCGACGTTTGCCGTGGATGGATCGACGTATACCGGTTCGGCGAATTTCACAAGCGCGAGCATCGACGCACCGACCGTCGCGATCGACGGTCCGGCGCAACTCACCGGCCCCAGCGGCTACGTCTTCGTAAAGCAGCAAATCGATCGCACGTTTACGCCGCAGCAAACGGGCGGTGTCTCGGGCTCGATGACGCTCGTCAATCCTCGCCTCGCGTCCGTGACGGGCCCAAGCGGTAAAGCAACCGTCACGCTCCTCGCAACGATGACCGCGCTCACCCTCGACCACGGAAAAGATTTCAGCGCGAGCCTCGCCGCCCAACCGGAACTCGCTCTCGCGTTCGATGGCACGGGACCGATCGCGTATGACGGCTCGTACGATGCGACGTACGCGGTGAGCGGCTTCGGCGATTTCGCCCCGACGGGTCTGGAGGCGGGCACGCTTCCCCTGATCTTCGTCGTCGCGAAATTCATCGCTCTCTTCGCGCAGGCGGGCGACGAAAACGATCCGCTCGCGCATAAGACCTTGCGTTTGATGACGTTCGACAATAACGCTCGAATCAATCTCTCGAGCGCGATTCAGCCACCGCTCCACATCGCATATCCCGAAGGTACGCCGATCTTCTCGGCATCCGCACCCGGATCGAGTAAGGCGCCGGCACCCGGCGACCCACCAATCTGCATCGACGCGTCAATCGCGCTTTCACTCGCCGGTAGCGCGCAAGTCGTGGGCCATATCCTCTTCGCCGATCACTACTGGCTCGCGGCTGCCGGCGGAGACTTGGGCACGGCCGCACCGCCGCTCATTCCGGGAATTATGGAATTGCAGGGCGTTTCCGGCGGCGTCGGATACCACGTCGACGATCTTAAACCGGCTCTGACCAAACCGACGATATGCGACGGCACGATCGTAAAGAATGAGAGCAAAGGCGTCGTCTTCGGTATGGGCGTGCAAGTCGGAGCACCCTCCCATCTCTATGCGGTCAACGGTACGATTCTCGTCAACGGCAGTTCCGTGACGATGGAGAAGGCAGGCGCAAAGTTTTTCGCACGACCGTCGTTTTACGACTTCGGCCCCTCGCCACTTTCCGTGAGCTTCGCTGTCTCGCCCGAAGGCTTCGACGGATCGATGATGGGCAAATGGGATCTCGCCGGCGACTCCATTACGGCGCAGGTCGATCAAGCCGGTATCTACGCACACCGCGGCGGCAATTGGGGTGTCGATTTCAACGGTAATGTCAAAGTCGTCATCGTCAACGGCCAGGGCAGCTTGCATCTTTCCAAGAGCGGGCTCGCCGTTGCCGCCGAGAGTCACGCGGGGGGATCGGGAACGATCTCGACACCATGGCCGCTTCCCGATTGCGATTACAAAGTCGACTTCGATCTTGATGTCGCGGCCGCGCTTTCGAGCGCCGGTCAGTTCGATGCATCCACAAATGTGACGGTCGGCGCATACGCGTGCGGCATCGGCGCGACGATCGGTGCCAACATCGAGATCTTCGCACCCAATCCGCTTGGCGCGAAACTCTCGATCGATCTCCCCGTCGTTGGCAGCATTTCGTTGAGCCTGAGCGTATGAACATCGCGCGCGTGCTCGCGATCATCGCATTCGCTCTTCTGGCGTGTGCCGCGCGCGTCGGAGCGGTGGAGAACGGCGTCATCTACGCGAGTTCCGATGGCATCGGGAATATCTCGCTGTTCTGGTTTCCGCCGGTCGGCGCGCTACCCGTCGGCGGCTGGCGCATCGTCGAAGATGGGTCGAGCGGCGAACGCGTGCTCGTCGCGCGCGTGCTTCCCGGCGAAGCGGGAGCGCTTGCGGGAATCTCACCCGCCGATCGACGGTACGCGACAACGTTCAAACGCGGAGCGCGACCCGCGTCGAACGGCACCTCGACGACGCTCGCGTACGGATTGTTCGCGATGCATGTCTTCAACGACGCCGCGTTCGCACGGGCCGTCGGCCTGGCGCGCACCGTGCGTGCAAATGACACCGGGACGGTGCGCTATCGCGTCCTCGCTCTTGGAGCGAACGGTACGCCAGAGGGTCTTGCCTTCACATCGGTTCCAATCGACGCGCACGTGGCGACGCGACGACCGCTCGCACCCGAACGTCTGCG
>JAYTXC010000275.1:0-15472 GCA_043743145.1 Rhodospirillales bacterium | reverse complement strand
AGGCCGATATCGCGATAGTACGGCACTAAAACATCCTGGCCGCGCTCAAATGCGAGCGCTGCACCGGCATGGATGCCCTCGTGGCCCTCGCTGCCCGTCGCAAACGGAATCTTGCCTTGGCGGTTGAGCTGGAAGCCGCGATTGTCGAGCATGCGCTGGAGGAGCATGTTGTTCATCATCCAGCGGAGCTGCTCGTCCGTGAGTCCGTGGCGCTCGAGCGCCGGTTTTGTGATCGCTTTGGCCATGAGCACCTCCGAAGCTGCTCTCCATTGATTGAGAAGCGCGGAATGTTCTCCTTTCAGGATGTGAAAAAGCTCGAGTTCTTTCCGACGATCCCCGCGGCAGAACGGAGCGCGCCGCGAAGAGCCGACCGATGGCACGTCTGCCCCTTATAAACGAGGATGATCCCGCGAGCCCGGCCGCCGCGCGCGAGGCGCTCCGCGATGTCGGTGCGGGCCGGGGAATCGTGCTCAACGTCTACCGCGCGCTTGCGAATAACCCCGCAGCGCTTCGCGCGATCCACGCCTTGAGCATGGCGACCCGGACGTTTCCCAACGGCAACGGCGATGGATCGCTCACCCCGGCGCAAAGCGAACTCGCCTACACGGCCGCGACCGTTGCGAACCGCTGTTTCTATTGAATTCCCACGCACACGATGCTCGGTCGGAGCGCGGGACTCTCAGACGCCCAACTCGCAGCCCTCGACGCGGATCCGCTCCCTGAGGGCGTCTTCGCGCCGGAAGATGTGGCGATCGTCCGTTACGCGCGGCAGTCGACGCTCCAAATCGTCGTCGATGATTGGCTGTACGCCGATCTTACGGAACATTTCACGTCGCGACAGATCGTCGACATCACCCTCGTCGTCGGCCTCAGTAACCTCATCAACCGCTTTCACGCGACGTTCCATACCGACGTCGACGCGAGCACGCTTGTGACGATTGGAGACGTGCGGCCGCTCGATGTGCCGATCGCGCCAAGCGCGAGTCCGTAGCGGCGATGAAAAGGGTCGTGTCCGAAATATCGAACGCCGCAGCAATGTTGCTCGACACGATTCCGACTGCCGATCTCGTCCGCGTCCGGCGCCAGCTCCACGCGCATCCCGAACTCTCGATGGTCGAGCACGAGACGGCCGCGTTCGTCGCAACCGAGCTACGCAAGCTCGACCTCGATGCCGTGAAAACGGGCGTCGGTGAAACGGGCGTGATGGCGACACTCATCGGCGGGAAGCCCGGGCCCGTCACGCTCCTGCGCGCCGATATGGACGCGCTCCCGATTACCGAACTCGTCGATGCGGCGTACGTGTCGCAAAATGTCGGCGTGATGCATGCGTGCGGGCACGACGGGCACGTCGCGATTCTGCTTGCGGCGGCGAAGACGCTCGCATCGCGACGTGCGGAAATTCCGGGGACGATCGTTTTTTGTTTTCAGCCGGGCGAAGAGGGCCACGCGGGAAACCAAAAGATGATCGACGACGGCGCGCTCGAGAACCCGCACGTCGACCGAACGTTCGCGCTTCATCTCTTCAGCGGGCTCGATGTTGGGAAGATCGGCGTCCGCGACGGCGCGTTTTTCGCATCCGCGGATGAATACACGCTCGTGATTCGCGGAAAAGGCGGGCATGGTGCGATGCCACAGCTCGCGCAAGATCCCGTCGTCGCGGGCGCTTACTTCATCACGATGCTTCAAACGATTGTGAGTCGCGAGATCGCGCCGAAAGATCCCGCGGTCTTCACCGTCGGCAAATTCGAAGCGGGCACGACGTTCAACGTCATCCCCGATGAAGCGAAACTGCAGGGTACGGTGCGTTGCTTCGATCCCGAGATTCGCAAGTCGATGCCCGAGCGTTTGGAGCGCATCGTGAAGGGGCTGGGCGAAGCGATGCGCGTCGAGTACGAACTCGATTATCATTGGTCGTACCCGCCGACCGTCAACGATCGCGCGATGAACGATGTCGTTCGCGAGGTCGGTCGCGCGGCGCTCGGGGCAGAAAATGTCGTCGAGCACGATATCGTGATGTGGGCAGAAGACATGTCGTTCATGCAGGAGCAGCGTCCCGGCGCCTACTTCATCGTGGGCGCCCGTGGCGACGAACGGACGAGCGTGGCACATCACAACGCGCGGTTCGACATCGACGAGCGCTGCCTCGAAGTCGGCTATCGGATGATGGTCGCGCTCGGCTTGCGAGGAGCCTCTTAACAGTAACCCGCCGTTAACCGGCGGAAGAGATTATGCCGTAAGAGGCTGCGCATGTTGTTGCAGAGGGGTGTGCGTCGTGGGGTCGTGGGACAAGAGTATCTCGGGCGGATCGCCCGCCTAGGCATGAGCCGCCTCCGGATTTCGCCCAGCGAAAGAAAACGGAACTTTTCTCTTTGGGCTCGTGCGGCTTCCGGAAATTTGCGCGCAACGATATCTGCCAAACGGATAAATGTCGGGCGTCGCGTTGAACGGATGTCGAGTTGGATTCGACAAATGGCGAATGACGCGGTATGTCTTAGGCCTTAAAGTATAAGACCCACGCTCCATCGCGTGTCTAACTGCATATCGCCATAGCGAGGTTCGCGCCATCTCGCACGACAGCGCCGTTCCCATCACGTATTCCGAGTCTCCATTTCCGCTCGAGGAGCACGACGCTTGTGGCGTCGGTTTTCTTGCGGACCTTGGCGGGCCGGCCACGCACGAAGTCGTAAAACTCGCTCTCTCTGCCGCAGCTGCGATGATGCATCGTGGCGCGCGCGCTGCCGATGGTCGTACGGGCGATGGCGCGGGCATTTTGTGCGAGACTCCGCGCAAACTCCTGGCGCAGGAATTGAGTCGCGTGGATCTCCACGCGACGCAAAACCATCTTGCGGCGATCTGTCTGTTCCTACCACGTGAACCCGATGCGGCAGCATCGTGCCGCGCGGCAATCGAGTCGCGTATGCACGCCCTCGATATCACGCCGCTCCGCTGGCGGACACCCGCCACGCACGACGAGATTCTCGGGGCGCAAGCGCGCACAACGCGCCCGGCGTTCGAACAACTCATCGTCGATATGGGCCCGGGGAACGTTCGCGAGCGGATGCGCACGGCCGCACGCATGATCGAGAAAGCGCTTCGCGAGTTCGGTCCCAGTGCGGCGCTGTTGTCGTGTTCGGCGACGTCGGTGGTCTACAAGGCGCTCTTGTCGTCGGACGAGCTCGGGGCATATTTCGACGATCTTCGCGACGAGAATTTCTTGTCGCGATTCGCTCTTTTTCACCAGCGCTTCTCGACCAATAGCGCGCCGTCGTGGCGGCTCGTGCAACCGTTCCGGCACATCGCGCACAACGGCGAGATCAATACGATCACGGGCAATCGCGCCTGGCTCGAAGCGCGCGGAATCAAAAGCACGCCCGGCGCGAGCGATTCGTACGATTTCAACACCGCGGTCGACACGATGGTCGGCGCGGGGTATCGCGTCGATGAAGGCGTCGATATGCTCCTCGCGCCCGCAATCGACGCGAGTGACGCACGTCTCAAAGCGTATTACGACGCACACGTGCCGACGGTCGAGCCGTGGGACGGCCCAGCCGCAATCGTGTTCGCCGATGGCGATACGATCGGTGCCGCGCTCGATCGTACCGGTCTTCGGCCCTTGCGTTGGTGCCGCACGGCGAGCAACAAAGTGCTCTGCGCGTCGGAGGCGGGCATCGTCGATTTCGGCAACGATCCCGTCGTTTCGCGCGGACGCTTGGGCCCCGGCGGTCGCTTCATCGTGCGCTTCGCATCGGGCCAAGTCGTCGAGACCGAGGGCTTCCGCTCGGAACGCCGCGACCGTGCGGATTTCCGCGACGTCGTCAAGAGTTGGGCCTTTCCACTCCACGAACGCGCCGAGGCTCCCGCAGCATCCGATACGAACGCGCAACTCCATCGCTTCGGCTGCACGCGCGAAGAGCTCAAAGACGTCGTCGGCGTGCTCGCGTCGGCAAACGAACCCACGTCGTCGATGGGCGACGATGCCGCACTCGCGTTCTTCGAACGCCGCACGCCGGTCGCCGAATACTTGCGCGAGCGCTTCGCGCAAGTGACCAATCCGCCGATCGACCCGCTACGCGAAAAGCTCGTCTTCGATCTGCGCGCGTGGGTCGGCGCGGGGGATATCAACGGCGATATTCCCGCTGCAGGTTCGATCGTCGCACTCGAAAGTGCGATTCTCTCCGAACGCGATTTCGACGCGCTGCGTTTCGACGCACGCCTGACGCAACACGCGCTTCCGCTCGAACTCGGCGACCTCTCGCTGCGCGCGCGACTGGTGATGATCTGCGATGAGTCCGAGCGCGCCGTGCGCTGGGGTGCGTCGCTGCTTGTACTGGATGATCGTGCCGACGTCGCGAGTGTTCCCGCGCTCCTGGCAGCGGGGGCGATCCACCAGCGCTTGGTGCAAAGCGGTCTGCGGATGCAGGCTTCGATCGCCATCGCCGACGGCTACGCGCGCGACTCGCATGCGATCGCGGCGCTCATCGGCGTCGGCGCCAACGTCGTCACGCCATGGCTCGGGTTGCGCGCTGCGGGCGATGCCGGGCACGGGGTCGCTTACCTCACGGGCCTGCGCGCGGGTCTGCTCAAGATCATGGCCAAGCTCGGCATTTGTACGCTGCGGTCGTACGTGGGCGCGCAGACGTTCGAATCGATCGGCCTGCATGGCGAGATCGTCGATCTCTGCTTCCCCGGCATCAAGGCGCACGCGCCGGCCGTGCGCTTCGCCGATATCGAAGCCGATATTCGCGCGTGGTTCGCAACCTCGCGCGATGGCGAAACGCCGCTGCTCGATCGTGGGTCGTTCCGGTTTCGCCGCGACGGCGTGCGTCATGCTTTCGACCCTGGCGTCATCAAGAATCTCCGCGCGACGGCGAT
This sequence comes from Rhodospirillales bacterium, assembly GCA_043743145.1. GTDB lineage: Bacteria > Vulcanimicrobiota > Vulcanimicrobiia > Vulcanimicrobiales > Vulcanimicrobiaceae > JANYGA01. Next base: position 10,600 of record JAYTXC010000275.1, on the reverse strand, counting down.
GCGTGGTGATTACGAGGCGTTCGAAAAACTTTCCGATGCGATGGAGGCGCGCGAACCCGTCGCTCTCCGCGATTTATTGACAACCGTACCATTGCGCGAGCCGATCGCCCTCGACGAAGTCGAGCCGATCTCCGCGATCGTGAAACATTTTGCGACCGCGGCGATGTCGCTCGGCGCGATCGCATCGGAAGTGCACGAAGTCATCGCGCGTGCCGCCAATCGTATCGGCGCCAAGAGCAATTCGGGCGAGGGCGGCGAGCACGAAGAGCGCTACGACCGCAAGGTCGATCGCGGTCGCAGTAAGATCAAACAGGTCGCCTCGGGCAGGTTCGGTCTCGGCGTCACCTATCTCGCGAGCGCGGACGAAGTCGAAATCAAAATGGCGCAGGGCTCGAAGCCCGGCGAAGGCGGCCAAATTCCCGGCCACAAAGTCAGCGCGGAGATCGCGATGTTGCGCGGCGCGCAAGTCGGTCAATCGCTCATCTCGCCGCCACCACATCACGACATCTATTCGATCGAAGATCTCGCGCAACTGATCTACGATCTGCGTCGTGCGGCACCGCATGCTCGCATCGCCGTCAAACTCGTCGCGCAATCGGGAATCGGCTACGTCGCGAGCGGCGTTGCGAAAGCCGACGCGGATGCCATTCACATCAGCGGTCATGACGGCGGCACGGGCGCATCGCCGCTCTCGTCGATCAAGCACGCGGGCTTACCGTGGGAGATCGGGCTCGTGGAAACGCACCACGCCCTCGTCGCCAACGGCTTGCGTTCGCGCGTGAAACTGCGCGTCGACGGCGGCTTCAAGAGCGGTCGCGACGTGATCATGGCCACGCTGCTCGGCGCCGACGAATACGGTTTCGGAAGCGCGCTGCTCGTCGCACTCGGCTGCATCTACGCGCGGCAGTGTCACAAGAATACGTGCCCCGTCGGCATCGCGACGCAAGATCCGGAACTTCGCAAAAAATTCGCGGGCACCGAAGAAGAAGCGATCGCCTATCTCGAGTTCATCGCAAAAGACGTCCGCCGTCGCCTCGCGGCGATGGGCGCGCGGTCGCTCGACGAACTGCGTGGCCGAAGCGATCTCGTCCGTCGCAAGCCACTCGACGATACGCGCTTGCACGACGTCGATCTCTCGGAGATCCTCCGGCTGCCCGAACGCCCACAAGACGCGCGTAAACCCGCGATCGAACCGACGCACCTCGACGATCTCGTGATGCGGCCGTGGACCGGGTCGCGCAAACCTTGGCATGCGACGCCGGAACTCGCGATCTCCCCGACCGATCGTGCCGTCGGCGCGCGCCTCGCGCACGAATTCTCACAACGTCGCACCGCGGGCGAAGAGACGGGCGAACTCGTCGTGCGTTATCACGGCTCCGCGGGGCAGAGTTTCGGGGCGTTCCTAACGTCGGGCATCACGCTCGATCTCGCGGGCGACGCGAACGACTACGTTGGGAAGAGCATCGAAGGCGGCCGGATCGTCGTGCGTGGGTTCGCCTCGACGCGAGAGAGCGACGACGTTGCGGCGCCAACGGAACCGGCGGCCGGCAATGCATGCTTCTACGGCGCGCGCGCGGGTGAAGGCTTTATCCGTGGCGCTGCGGGCGAGCGCTTCGGCGTACGCAACAGTGGTTCGACCCTCGTCGTTGAGGGTGCGGGCGATCACGCGGCGGAGTATATGACGGCGGGGTTCATGGCGATCCTCGGACCCGTTGGCAAGAACTTTGCGAGCGGTATGTCGGGCGGCGTCGTCTTCGTCGCGCTTCCGCGTCGTTACGATTCTGAAGCGCACGGTCTCGCGATGGGCCCGACGACCTGTGGTCTCTCGGCCGCACGAGCCGACGATCCCGACACCGCGAAACTGCGTGTGGTGCTCGAGCGCTACGCGGAGGCGACGGGCTCGCCGCGTGCCGCAAAACTTCTCGCCGACTGGCCCCGGGCGCTCGAACGGTTCGCGAAACTTGCGCCCGTCGAGTTTACCCCGGAGCCGATCCGCGAGGTACCTCGCGAGAGCAGGGTTACTCTCGTGTCTTCGACGTAGCCTCGGCCGCCGAGTCGACGACCTTCTTCGAATGATCGACCATCTTCAACGCGGCGGCGCGGGTCGCTTCGGCGGACTCGCGCATCGCCTCGCTCCCCATTTTGATGATTTCGCCGAGATGGCCGAGGGTCACTTGGGTTTGCTTCGCCGCGATCTCGCTCGATTCGGCGGCGTGCTTCGTGAGCGTCGCCTGGAGTGCGTGCGCGTCGTCGAGCGTCTTTTGCAATTGCGGTTTGACCTGCTCGGCGGCGGCGGTCGTCGCGTCGAGAAGTTGTTTTTGCATCGCGCGTGCTTGCGCGAGCGCGTTTTCCATCGCGGAATTGAAATTCATACGAACTCCTTGGCGTCTTGGCGCCGGTCTTTAGCGGCCTTCATCGACCGTCATCACCCAACGAACTGCGCGCGCGTATTGTTCGAGTTCGCGCGTCGTGCGTTGGAGCCAGCCGAAGGTCTTGTCGTACACGGCGCGTTTACCGCGCGAATCGTCGTGGTCTTTCACGAAGAGCCGCGCCGCCTCGAGTTGGCGTTCGACGCGCTCCCATTCCGTCCGCAGTGTCGTCTCCGACGCATCGGAAAGGCGGTCGATCAGCGGCGGTGCGGGATTTTCAGGATGTGACATCGCGTAGTCGAGGCGCGCGAGCGTGTACGCACTCGTCGTCGTGATGAACGACCCCAGTAGTTGCACGAGTCGCACTTCCATACGTACCGTGAGATTCCATAAGCTCGCGATTCTTACCCACCGCGGTATCTCGTCGATGTAAACTTCGCGATTCCGGCGTCAAAAGAAAGCAACCATGCACGATACCGATCAGCGTCGATATGTCATCATCGGAAACGGCTTTGCCGGCACGACGTGTGCCGAGCATCTGCGCAAAATCGATGCCAACGCGTCGATCGTCATGTTTGCCGACGAGCCCTACACGCTCTACAACCGGATCGCCTTGCCGCCGCTCTTGCGCAAGCAGGTCGCGCAAACCAAGGTGATCATCCGCGATCTCGCGTGGCACGAGAAGCACGCGATCGAATTGCACTTGAGCACGCGGGTCGACGCGATCGATTCCGAGGGCAAGACCGTCCATGCCAACGGCAAGGCCTATCCGTACGATGCGCTGCTCGTCGCAACGGGCGGCCGCCCGAATAAGAGCGAGGCCCCCGGCTCCGCGGGCGCGCACAACTTGCTCAATTTCCAGTATATGGACGAAACGCTCGAACTCTCGCATCAACTCGAAACGGCGAAATCCGCGGTCGCGGTCGGCGGCTCGTTCATCGCATACGAGCTCGCCGAAGCCTTCGCGTCGCGGGGGGTCGAGACGCATTGGCTCTTGCGCGGACCGCGGTTCTTGCGACGGTTGCTCGATGAGGTCGCGGGCGAATTCGTCGATGAAGCGGCAACCGCCGACGGCGTCCACGTGCACTATGAAGACGAAGTGCGCGAATACGTGCGGTCCAACGGATCGATTACGAAAGTCATCACCAAGAGCGGCAAAGAGATCGCGACCGATCTCGTCGGCATCGGTCTCGGGCTCACGATGAATATCGAGATCGTGGCCGGCACGGGCGTGAAGACGAAGACCGGGATCGTGTGCGACGATCGGCTCGAGACCGACGTGAAGGGCATCTTCGCTGCGGGCGACGTCGCCGAATTCTACGATCCCATTGCCGAGATCAACTACCGGATGGGCACGTGGAACAACGCGGGCGCGCACGGCAAAGTCGTCGCGATCAATATGTCGGGTGGCGATTCGCGTTACCACGACGTGCCGGAATATTCATCGAAGATCTTCAGCGAACAAACGATCACGCAATTCGGCATCAGTCCGGAGTACCGAGACGATCTCGAAACCGTCCGCCATATCGACCGCGAGAAGAAGCATTACCGCGCGCTCTTTTTCTGGAAGAACCGCCTCGCGGGCTGTGTGATGATCGGTAAGGGCAACCGCGCCGGTAAACGCAAGTATCTCGACGCGATCAAGGCCAAGACCGAGTTCGCCCCGAGCGATCGCGAGTCGCTCCTGGCCTGGACGGCGGATTGATCGTCGCAAGAATTTACCATTCGTTAACCAGGCTTGTGTAATTTAGAAGACGTGCGGTGTTTGGCCGCGCGCCTTCTGCATTCGGTCGGTCAACGGAATGGTGGTCGATGCGGCGTCTCTCATTATCGCGGTTCGCGTTCCTGGCGTGCACAGTAGCGGCACTTTCGCCGCTCGTTGCATGTAGCGGGTCGTCCGTCGATCTGCGTTCCCCCACTCCGCCGGTCGTCGCGACGCAAATACCGACGGCAACGACTGCGACGGCCGTGTTCACGTTGACGATCGCGAAGCCCGTCGCCACGATCTCTCGCGCCCGCTCGATCCTCACGTCGGCCGCGCAATCCGTCACGATCGTCGTGACGCCGCCCGTACCGGGCGTGAGGACAACCGCCTCGATTGTGGCGGGAGCGCCGAATTGCGTGGACGGCCCGAGCACGCGGGTTTGCACCATTGCCGTGGCAGCCGCCGTCGGCACCGATACGTTCGTGCTTACCGTGTATGACGGGCCCAACGGTACGGGCAACATCATCGCGACGGCGACGGTGCAGCAGACGGTCGCCACCGGCACCACGGCAACCGCGGTTCCGATCTCACTTGGCGGCGTCGCAACCTCCGTGACCCTCGCCCTCGGCGATCCCTATCCGCCCGCAGGGATACCGAAAACGATCCCGCTCCTGGTCTCCGCAAAGGATGCGTCGGGGAATATTATCGTTGGGCCGTATGCCAATCCAATCGTGCTATCGTCGTCGGATGCGGGGTCACCCGTCTCCCCGGCGCTCATCTCCGATAGTACGACGCCGATTGCACTGAGCTATAGCGGAAAGCCGACGACGGCATTTTCCGTCGTCGCATCCGGCGCCGCAAGTGCTTCGACGCAGCTGACGCCGACGAGTTCGGTGACGCGCTTCGCGCTTTCAATGCATCCGGCCACACCGTTTCGCATGACGGCGGGGCCCGACGGCGCGCTGTATTTCGGTGAGCTCGGGCCACTTGGAAATTTCGCTTTCGGGCTCGTCACGGGGACGAATCCCGCAAAGATCGGCCGCATCGACGCCTCTGGCGCGATCAGCGAAGTCTCGCTACCCGGAGCGCTCAGTCCCGCCGATTTGATCTTCACGCCCGACGGTGCCCTGTGGGTTGCCGCGCAATACGGCATCACATCGAACCTTAGCCAGATTACCGCGGGCGAGCTCGCACGTTTTGCACCCGGCAATTTTTCGGCCGGTGGGTTACGTGAGATTTCCATTCCTGCGGCGCCGACCGCGTTCGGCGGCGGACCCGCTATCGCGAATGCGATCGCTCCGCGCTCGCTCGCGATCGGCTCCGACGGTATGCTCTATGTGGGCAGCACGTCGAATCCCGTCCTCTTACGTCAGCCCGTTGGAGGCCCGTACGACGGCAGCGCACTTGCGGCGGCAAACTTTGCGAGTCAGCCCGCATCGGGGCGCTTTCCGAGTCTGACGAATGGGCCCGACGGAAACCTTTGGGCGACGGACCGTGGCGCCGTGCATCGCATTGGGCTCGATGGCGTTGCCTATGCGACGTTCGCCGAACCCGTCACGTCGTCGGTCGGTCGATCGATCGTTGCGGCGAGCGACGGCAATCTCTACACCACGGCTCTCGATGTGCTCTCGCCGATCGGCGCCGGATATCTCTATCGCCTGAGCACGTCGGGTGTTTACACGCCGATCGCCATGCCGACGGCGCTCGATGATCCCGATCATCTCGCGCTCGGCGGGGCGGGTATCGTCTATTTCTCCGACCTCGGAGCAGGCGCGATCGGTCGCGTTTTGGTTGCGACCGGTGCGGTGCAAGTTTGGCCAGCCACAACGATCGGTGGAAGTCCGCAGAGCGTTGCGGTCGTGCCTGACGGAACGATCTGGTTTACCGGAAGTGACGACGCCGTGGGTCGCGTGATCCTCGCGCAAGGCTGGAGCGTCTTTCCCAGTGGTGCGCTCTCCGTCAACGGCACCGGGGCCGCGAACGCGCTGCTCATCGGGATCGCCGAATCCGGCGAGAGCGGTCCCTTCACGGTGACATCGGCCAATCCGACGATCGCGGCGATCGCGCAACCTCCCGGAAACGGCACCGCGGCCGCCGCGACGTTCCCGCACAACTTTCTGATCACCGGTGGCGCACCCGGTACGACGACGGTTAAGGTCGTCGATGCACGCGGTCGTACGCAATTTATTCCCGTTACCGTGACGACGACGTCCGGGACGATTCAGAGCCGCGGTCACAGCACCGCTGGAATTTAAGGGGCGAAGCATGTCGCATCGTTTCATCAATCGGTCGGCGGGGTTCGCGCCGATCGTCTCACTCGCCGCTCTCGTCGCTCTCAGTTCGGGATGTTCGGGAGGTTCCGCACCCGCGGGCCCGCCAGCGAATGCGATCCCCGGCACAACGCCGAAACCCGTCATCGCAAATAGCGTTCGTGGGTCGCTCACAGTCGTGGTCCCCGCGCGAGGCACGGCGCCGAATGCGTCACGCAAACCGGCATACGTTTCGCCGAATACCAAGCGGATCGATCTCGCCGTCACCGATGCGTCGGGTGCGTACGCGGGTGGCGGCTCGTATCCGCTCACGAATGTGAATTGCGTCGCGCAGCCAACGGGTGCGCAGATTTGCACGTTGCCGTTCAACGTTGCTCCGGGAAACGATACGTTTACGGTCACGTCGTACGACGACACGACCAATAACGGCAACGTGATCGGGTATGCGAAAACGACGCAAACGATCGGCAGCGGCGCGGCGAATGCGCTCAGCATAACGTTGTTGGGCGAACCGGCACCTGTCGCGTTCGCCTTCTCGACGAACACCTTCACCTACGGTAAGCCTGGAACCGTGACGGTACCGTATTCGGTCTCCGACGCCGATGGACTCGCGATCGTCGGCACCTTCGACGCGCCGATCGCGCTCGCGCTAACGGGCGATGTCAATCATTACGCGCTATCGGCGCCGATGATAACGTCCAACGGTGCGACCGTCACCGTGACTTACGATGGTGATCCGGTAGCTGGCGCGGTATTCGTCAACTCGAAATTTATATCGCCCGCGCGGTTCGTCGGCCTGAGTGGAGCGTACGTGCTTACGAGCCAGAGCGAGGATCTCAGCGGTTTTACACGGCTCTTAAAAGTCGGCGACGCATTCGATTACACGACGGTGAAGGTCACGACGCGTTCGACGCAAGCGAATCCGGTGCCGACGACGACGACGTCGACTTCGACGTCGCACGTGACGATCGATTCGATGAACGCGACGTTCAACAATGTCAACGGGTTGATCGATCAAACGACGGTCACGACTCCGGCTGCCTCCGGTACGACCGTGCCGACTCCGACGACGATGCATTCGTATCTCGGATTCAAAGACGGAGTCGATCAAAACGCGGCGCCGATTCGCCAAATCTTGGGGTACGGAACGACCTCATCGACGACGAGCACGACTTCGACGAACACGAACAAGACCGTCTTCACGCCACTTCCGAACCTCCAACAGATTCTGCCTGAAACGCCGGGCACGAGCTTCGACAATCTCACCGCACAACATCAAGATACTCTGTTTACCAGTGGATCGAACACGTCGACGTTTACGTTCGATTTCGATGTTCTCGGGGGCTCGAGTGGGCATAACACATTCACGCTCGGCCAACAGACCATCGACGACGTTTATGCCGAAAACGATAACGGAACGTCGCGTGAAGTGTTCACGCAAAGCGGTTTCACTCCACAGACGCTTACGTACGGTCTTCCGATACTCGCAAACGGTTCGTATACGATACCCGTGCAGTCGGTGGGTGGCGACGCGACCGGAGCACCGGCATCGGCACCGACCACGACGAACGTTGCCGATTGGTACCCTGGCAACGCTCTTCCGCCACAACCACTAAGCCGGTTTAAGGTGCGTATCATCGCTCCGGTTGCCATTCCGGTGGCATGTGGCACGACGGCTGGGTTGCCCGCGAGCGATCAACACCAGGATACGACGCAATTTTCATCGCTCGGGCTTTACGTCACATCCTCGAGCGATGTTTATCAGACACAAGACATGGGTCGCGTCTGTTTCATATCGTTGTCGCGAATAATTTCGTATGACGCGATCAAAACGGGCGCGGTCTTCTCCGATACGACGGTATCGGCGACGTTCGTCTTGACGAATGAAACACTCGCATCGATCCGTCGCAACCCGGCACTCCGCCAACGGCGTGGGGCCTTCGATCGTCAATTTGGAAGCGTTCTTCAAGCCGAGGTACAAGCGGAGATCGGCAATCTCAACCGCGTGCGTTCGGCGCGGACGATACGCCTCTAAAGCCGTCATCTTGGCTCGGGCGGAGCGATCGCCAAGGTAATGTGTCCCGTGAAGCCTCGACGCGTGCATCGAGAGGTCGAGTCGCCGCATGGGAGCGTCGATTCCTCCCGCCCGATTCCACGACGTGGAATCGGGCGGGAGATGACGTCGGAAATGCATGAACCATGGGCGTTCGGCGTCAAATCAGGCATCGTGCATACTCTTGAACTCACCTCGCTCGAGCGCGATCTCGTCGCCGCGGTCGGACAGCGCAATTGCATCACCGACCCGAGCGGCCTCTCCACCTACGAATGCGACGGCCTCACCGGGACGCGCATCCGCCCGATGGCGGTCGTCTTGCCCGAGACGACCGAAGCGGTCGCCGCGGTGGTTCGGATCGCGCGTGCGCATGGCATGCCCGTCGTGCCGCGCGGCGCGGGGACGGGGCTCTCCGGCGGCGCGTTGCCGGTCGACGGCTGCTTGCTCGTCGTGCTTTCACGCATGACGAAGATCCTCACGGTGGATCTCGAGAACCGGCGGATGCGCGTGCAGCCGGGCGTCATCAATCTCGACGTCACGAAGATGATCGCACCGCACGGATACTATTACGCGCCCGATCCGAGTTCGCAGAGCGTCTGCACGATCGGTGGCAATATCGCCGAAAACTCCGGCGGCGCGCATTGTCTCAAATACGGCTTCACCGTCAATCACGTCGTCGCGGCGACGGTCGTGCTCGCCGATGGCAGCATCGTCGAGATCGGGGCGAACGCGGTCGACCCACTCGGTTACGATCTCATCGCAGCGGTTGTCGGAAGCGAAGGCATGGTCGGTATCGTCACCGAGGCGGTCGTGCGGATCTTGCGCGTCCCCGAACTTACGCGAACGTTTTTTGCGACGTTCCCCACGACCGACGAAGCGGGCGCGTGCGTCTCGGCGATCGTCGCGGCGGGCATCGTTCCGGCTGCAGTTGAGATGATGGATACGCTCGCAATCGAAGCGATCGTGAAGGCGACGGGCGTCGACTGGCCGCTCGATGTCGGCGCGGCACTCTTGATGGATGTCGACGGTACGAAAGCGGAAGTCGAACATACGGCGGCAGCCGCCGTCGAGATCGCACGCAACGCGGGCGCGATCGACGTCCGCACGCCCAAAGATGCGGCAGAGCGGCTCCTCATGTGGAAGGGGCGCAAGAGCGCGTTTGCCGCGATGGGCCGAATTAGCCCGAATTATTACGTGCAAGACGGCGTGATCCCACGTTCGAAAATCAGTCGGGTCCTTCGCGAAATCTCTGCCGCGGCCGCCGCGCAGGGATTGCGCGTCGCAAACGTCTTTCATGCAGGCGACGGCAATCTGCATCCTTTGGTGCTGTACGATGCACGCGTGCCGGGTGAAGCGCATAGCGCCGAACTCGTCGCGGGAGAGATTCTCTCGATCTGCCTTCGTGCGGGCGGCTCGATCACGGGCGAACATGGCGTCGGCGTCGACAAGGCGAAATACATGGGCGAGATGTTCACCGACGACGATCTCGAGTCGATGAACTTCGTACGCTGTACCTTCGATCCGCAGCGCTCGTTCAACCCGGGGAAAGTCTTCCCAACGCCGCGGCTTTGTGGCGATATCCCGGGGCATTATCACGCGCACGCGACCGAGATCGCGGGCACGGCCGCGCGCGGATGACCGCGACGACGATTCGCGGAATCGCCGCAACCACGACGCGCACGCCGGCGAGTCTCGACGAAGCACAAGCGATCATGGCCGCCGCCGCGACCGCGCAGCAAACCGTCGCATTCCTCGGCGGTGGCACGGAGATCGGCTTCGGCTACGCACCGACGCGCGTCGACGTCGTGCTCGATACGACGAAACTCGATCGCATCGTTGAGTACCAGCCGGCCGACATGGTCGTCGAAGTGGAAGCGGGCGTCACGCTTGCGGCGCTTCAAACGCATCTCGCGCCGCACGGGCAACGCCTTGCCCTCGATGCCCCCGATCCCGATCGCGCGACGATCGGTGGCCTCGTCGCGACCAATGGATTCGGCCCGCTTCGCACGCGCTTCGGGAGCATGCGCGACCTTATCGTCGGGGTCTCGTTCATTCGTGCCGACGCCGCGCGCGTGCGTGGCGGCGGGAAAGTCGTGAAGAACGTGGCGGGCTTCGATTTGCCCAAGCTCGCGGTCGGATCGCTCGGATCGCTCGGGATGATCGCGACGGTCACGCTGCGTCTCCATCCGCTCGCGCAAGCGAC
>JAYTXC010000274.1:0-2253 GCA_043743145.1 Rhodospirillales bacterium | reverse complement strand
AAGGCCGAGTACATCGATGCACTCGGGATCGCGACGGAAGATCTCGCGGCGCATATCGATATGCCGGTCGCGCGTCTCGACGCGATGCTCGCCGGGGCGCGGTCGATCGATGTCGATGCCGCCGTACGGCTCGCACGCGCCCTCCAACTCCCGGCCGAACGCATCATGCGCATGCAAGTGCGCTACGATTTCGCCGTCATGCGAGCGGCGGATTCCCGCGAGACGGTCGGTGTTTACGCCCCGCGCGACACGATTGCGTTTCCCGAGCGATCGCTCTCGGGAAAGCTCGCGCGGTCGGTCGATCTCGCGGGGGAGCGTTCGCTTTTTTTCCAGCAGCGTGTCGATGGCGTCGCCGGCGATGCATCTACCGGTATGCACGCGCTCTGGCGCGGCGACCGCCTGCGCGTGTATGAATCGAATGGTACGCCGATCTGGCACGGGTTGGTGCTGACCGATCTCGATGGCCGCGTGCTCCTTCCGTTCGTGCGGACCGACGTTTGGCTCCAGTGGTTCGCGCAAGGTCGTCCGGCAGATCTTTGGATCGGGCCCAAGCACGCATCATTTTTCGAACGCATGCACGCGAACGCAGAATAAACAACGAGAACGAAAAAAAAAAGCCTCGCACGAGCGGGGCCTCTTTTTTTGCAACGGCGTCTTAAACGTCGGTCGCGCTGCTGACGATCATTTCGCGCGGCGCGCGCATCCCATGATTTTCATCGCCATGTGCATCGGCGGCGGCGACGAGGGCATCCTCATCGGCGCCGGTGATGCTCGCTCCGCAAAGCGGACACGTAACTTGTTTCGCCATGATAACTCCTAAGCGGTTTGTCCTATTGACGTTCGTGTCTAATCGCGATCGAGTCCTGCGGGGCGAAGCGTTGCCTGACGGAAGAGCGTCCCCGGGCTCGCCGTCGAGGTGAGCGGGACGTATTTGAGCGGTGTTTGTGCGTAGTTGAACATGCTCGAAAGATCGTCCGAGCGGGCGTCGGACGTACCGAGCGAACCGAGACCGAAGGTCGACTCGATGGAAGGCAGGACGCTCCCGCATTTCGCGTGGGGCGAAACCACGACGAGCGGTACACGCAACCCCGGTTCGAACGCATCGAACGTGACCGGTTTCACTTCGTCGTACCAGCCGCCCCAATGTTGCCGACGGCGTTGGCAACCATCGTGACCCACGTTGGGCCGTTGCTGCTCGGAACGGTTTGCCCCGCGTGATCGGAGTTGGCGAATTGGTCGAAGACGTAGGTCACGTTTACGAGTTTGCCCGCGGAGATATCGGAGAAGAAACTCGTCTCGGGAGAAAGGACGTTCGTCGTCCAGGCGGGGCCAGTCCGGATGCTGCGAATCGGTGCGAAGCTGCTCGCCGCCCCATCGCGATCGGCGCTCGATAGGTACTACGCCCACGACTTTGCTTTGGCAGTTAATAGATCTGCGATCGTTTTGTAATCGAAGCACGAGCTAAACGTTTTGTCTTCAATGCCCGTGGAAAAGTTGATGACCGTACCGGTGCCCGGTGAGTTGCAACTGTCGCCGCCGCGTGGATTTTCTGACGCATAGTAATTCGACAACGCGTTGGAGATCGGACCCGAGGCGCCCGCGATCGGAAACTGGTGATCGGCAAAACTTTGCGAGCGATGGTCGGCGAAGGTCTCATCGTCGAGAACGCCGTTCTGCGCCATGTTCCAATAGAGCTGGACGTCGCTCTGCATCGCGTACGCGTACGTGTAATTCGTCGCCGCGCCGCTCCCGAAATCGAGCGTCCCATTATTGAAGCCGTTCATGCGGCCGTTGTTGTACTCGGCGAGCCAGTTGGCGTAACGATGTGCCGGATCGTAGGGCGTCATGAGGTGCACGGGTTGCAACGTCACGGGGCTGCCATTGAAATCGAGACCAACGTTCACTGTGTTCGCCCCGGGATAGCCGTGGAAGATATTCTCGAGCGGGCAATTCTCTTGCAAAATGATCACGACGTGTTGGATCGGCGTCGCGCCTGGTGCGGGCGTCGTCGTGGGCGTGGCGGTCGGGGCGACCGTCGGTGACGGCGACGGCGACGGTTTCGGTGAGGACGAGGTCGTCGGGCTGGGAGCCGGCGATGCGGTCGGCACGGTCGTCGGCGACGATGTCGGTCCCGGCGACGATGACGGAGTCGGCGTAGCAGACGTTCCCGTGAGAACGACGTCGTCGACGTAGAGATCGATATAATCGGGCGCATAGCCCGCGTCGTAAACGCCGACGAAGACGTTGAGCGTC
>JAYTXC010000273.1:0-8152 GCA_043743145.1 Rhodospirillales bacterium | reverse complement strand
CGACGCTCGTCGCGCTCTCGGCCACGTTTCGCGATGGCCGCGATCGCACGCTCTACGTCGGGCTCGCCCTCGGTGCGAGCGGCGCGCTCGCAACCGTTGGTCTTGTGGCCGGGCCTGCAAGCTTTCGGATCGTGGACACGCTCGCGCTCGTGGTCGGTTTCTTCGCCTTGCGCGCGTTCGGCGAAACGCTCGCCCGGTACGACCCGCTTCCGACGACTCGGCAGGGTGCCTCGCAGCCAATCGAGGTGTGACGCGTGCGCCGGAACCGAAACGGCACGAGCCTCGACGATTCGACGATGTCGCATCGCGCCTACACGAATGCTTCAGATGCGTTTGCGATGATCGATCTTCGCGACGGCCTTGCCGACGCCGTCAAAAAGTTCTCCAGCAACTCCGATCGCGAGAACAGCGATATCCGTGATCGCATCACCGACGTTTCAATACGACGGTGGACGGAGCGCCCAACTCAATCGACTCGCGAAGTACAACAAGCCCTTTGGGTGGCCGAATTCGCGAACTGGCAATTACGGCACGACGTCGAGCGCCATAATCCCGTCGTACCCGAAGGCCGTGGGATGGTAGCCGACGAGACGCGGCGTGTGTGCGTACACGAATGAGCGCACGTACGTCACGATCGTCGGCACGTCGTCGTTGACGCGCTTTTGAAAGCTTGCGGCGAGGACGGAGCGTTTGCGCGCATCGTAGGTCTTCGTGTAGCGTGCGACTTCGGCATCCACCATCGGATTACAATACTGCGACGAATTGAATCCCTTTGGCGAGCGATACGCGCACCCATAGCCATCGCGAATATCCGCAAACAAGCTGCCCGAATACGAGAACAACGCGACGTCGAACTTACTATTCTGGAGAATGCCACCGTCGGCCGCCGGTGCGAAGAATTGTGCCGACGCGTACGTTTTCGTCAATAGCTCGACGCCGATTTTTTGCCAATAGGTGCGCAGCAACTCCGCCGACTGCGCCGTGGGCGCGTAGCCGGCAAGCACCGCCAACGTTAACGCGAGCCGTACGCCGCCCTTCGCCCGAACGCCGTCGTCCCCACGGATCCAGCCCTCGTCGTCGAGCAGTTTGTTTGCGGCGGCGGGATCGTACGGCGCGCGCGGGAGTTCCACGTAACCATCGCTCGATTGCGCGACGACCGATTCCGAAAGCGTTCCGATGCCGTAATTTACCTTGTCGAAGATAAATTTACGATCGATCGCGAGACGCAGCGCGCGCCGGACGACGACGTCGTGAAGTGCGGGTGTTTGTAAATTGAGATAGGTCCCCGAAACGTAGAGCGACGGTGCGAGCGTGATCGCGATGTTTGGAAGCGTCTTCACGCGTTCGCCGAGTGCGCCGCCGATTTGCGCCCACAGATCGATCTCACCCGTCTGCAATTCGGTGAAGATCGTGTTATCGACGTTGATGATTTTATAAACGATTTTATGCAGCTTCGGCAGGCCGCGAAAATAAAACGGATTCGCTTCCATCTCGATACGATCCGCACGTTTGAAGCTCGTATAGCGAAACGGCCCGATTCCGACCGGCAATGCATTATACGGTGCTTTATTGATATTCGTATTGGCACCGAGAATGTGCTTTGGAAGGAGACACCCGAGTTCCGCCGTGGTGAACGCGCGCGCGACGAATGGCGCGTACGGCTCCTTGAGCCGTACGACGATCGTATACTTATCGGGTTCGCTGAAGTTCGCGATGTAGTCGTAGGCACTGCGATCGGGAATGAGGTTGGTCGGGTCGGCGACGACGCGAAGCGAGTACGCAACGTCATCGGCATCGAAAGGGACGCCGTCGCTCCACCGCACGCCATGGCGCAAATGGTACGTGACCGTCATACCATCTCGGCTGATGCCGCCATTGACCTGTGTCGGCGTCGCGACGATCAGTTCGGGTTCCACCGCCCCGTGCCCGTCGATGTGAACGAGGTGCGCCATCGTGAACTCGGAAATATCGCGGATGCTTCCCGCGGAGCCGAGCAACGGATTGAGCGTCGCGATATCGACGCCTTCCGTCCACCGCAAGACGTGCGGCTCGAGCGCGCGCGCGGGCGCGGGAGCAAAGACGGTCGCCGCAAAGACGAGAGCGACGAAGGACCAAACCAGCCGACGCAACATGGACGCTCGCTTTACGAGCTTGCCTCACGATGCCTTCGGCCGATTAGCTCACGATCAGATGGGTGAAACCGCCGTCGAGAGTTTCTCGACCATCGCGCGATTGAAAAGGATCATATCGCCGACGCCACGCGTCGTGATCCAATGTCCGTCTTGCACCGTCGGTTGATCGCGGAAGAGGCCACCGGCATTGCGGATGTCGTCGGAGATCGACGGTGAGCCCGTCATCGTGCGACCGCGCGCGACTTGCGCCGAGATCAGCACGTGAGCGCCGTGACCGATCGCAAACGTCGGCTTCTTGGCCGTATCGAACTCTTTGACGAATCGCTGCACTTCGCGATTGCCGCGCAGCTTGTCGGGCGAGTAGCCGCCGGGAATGAGCAACCCGTCGAAATCCTCGGCGGTGCAATCGGCAACGACCTCTTCGGCTTTCGATCCCGCGCCTTCATCGAGCCCGCGTTTGCTGCGGATCTTGGCTTTGGCCTTATCGTCGATGCCGACGATCGTCACGATGGCGCCGGCTTCTTCGAGCACGCGACGCGGCTCGACGAGTTCCGCTTCTTCAAACCCGTCGGCGATGAGTGCGGCAATACGCTTGCCGTCGATCCCTGATTGCATGGTGCCCGAGGTTCACGGGGTCGCGGGGGCTTTCCCGTTGGGAGAAGCCCCGCGACCTCGCGCTAGTGGCGCTCGAAGTTCGGAAGCGGCGCGAGGAGTGGTCGCACCGCAGCCGATGCGACGGACATCTGGGGGCAAGTCGCCAGCGGCAACACCGGGGGTCGCGCAGCGATCTGCGCCGCGAACGCCGCGGCGAAATTCGCGTATCCTACGTCGTTGGGATGGAAGCCATCGGCGAGCGGGCCCGGGAAGAAACTCTGCTGCGCATACGATCTCGGGTCACAGAGCAGATCGACCGTCGGGATGCCACTCGTGGCTGCCGGCTGATAGACGTTGGTATCGATTCCGACCGAAACGGCCTGGAGCAGCGGTTTTGCCGACGCCACCTGCGGTTGTTGCGCGACGGGAATGCCGGCGAAATTCGGCAGGTTGGCGACCACGATGACGGCGCCGGGAGCCTTCGTGTGAATCGCGTTCACGAGGCTGAGAAAATCGTTTCCGAACGCTTTGATTTCCGCGGCGAGAAACTGTTGGACGGCTACGTTCGAGGCGCCGCCGAGGCTTTGACACAGCGCTGCGTTGACGATCGCATTCGTATCGTTTCCGCCTGCGAAGATCGTCACGAGCGTTTCGTTGCCCACGATGTTCGGCAGCTCGTTCGTGATGAAATCGGCGGGAATCACGTCGTTCCCGGTGCGTGGCTTGCACGCGCCAGCCGACCCCTGGCTGCCGTAGAGGTTGCCCATCGCCGCGATATCGGGCCCGATGACGGCGCTGGAAATACCCCGATCGTTGAGCGTCACGACCGCGCCATTCGCGGCGAGCGCCGTTGCGAGTTTCGGCACGTATCCGGTGCCGCCGGGACACGTCGGCACCGCGATGTCCGGCGGATTCGCACACGGAACCGACGCGTTATACCCGACGGCGTCACTCGCGCCGATCGCCGTGTAGAAAATCTGTACCTTCGGAATGGGTGGCGGCCCGACGTTATTCTTCGCACACGCGGCAAGCGCGAGTACGGAGACGAGCATCGGTGCGCGAAGGCCCCTTGACCAAACAGTAGTCTTTATAAAATTCCCCCCGTGTGCTGAACGGCGGCGCGTAAAAGATAGGTCAGTTCGACTTCGAGTTTCCCGAGGTCGTCGAGGACATCATCTGCGAGCAGCGCTTTAAGCGTGGGGTTCCGCACGAGCATATCGCGCTCCGGCACCGCATGACGCGGATTGATCTCGCGCATGTAAATGCGCGCATCCTTGCGGATCATGCCTTCAGGGAGGAAGTAGAGCGGATCGAGGCCCTGCGCGTAAACCTCCAAAGACAGCAAACCGGAAACCTGCATGAATTCGATCGCGCGAAGTTTGAGAGCGCGGGCGAATCGTGCGAGTTCGCTCACGCTCGCGCGCCGCTCGTCTTCGAAGACCGCGGCGACATCGGCATCGGCAAGTTCGCACGCGTGCGCGAACGCTGCCGCATCGAAGCCACGATCTTGCGCGAGAGAACGGAGTGCGCCGGCAAATTGCGGGCCACCAGCGGTGCCGGTGCGTCCGTCCCACGTTACGGTATCAGCTGACATGAAGCTCTCTCACGATAGGAATTGTGCGGTACTGAAGCGGACTCGTTTCGCCGTAGTGGATACTTCGCCCGTGGCGCGCACCATCGAAGCACGCAAATCTCGCCATCTCGACATCTGCCTCGAAGAAGACGTCGCATCGACGCTCGATACCGGCTTTGCCCGCGTGCGCCTACGTCACGAAGCGCTTCCGGAATGCGCGCTCGAGGATGTCGAGACCGCCGTCGATTTTCTCGGCCACCGCCTCTCGGCGCCGCTCGTCATTTCGTCGATGACCGGTGGCACCGAACGCGCGCGCGCGATCAACAACCACCTCGCCATTGCCGCGCAAGCCGCCGGTGTCGCACTCGCACTGGGCAGTCAACGCGCCGCACTCGAAGACGTCGCCTTGCTTCCGACCTATCGCGTGCGCGACGTCGCACCGCACGTCGTTCTTTTCGCAAACATCGGTGCCGTCCAACTCAACTACGGCGTTACCGTCGACGACGCGCGACGCATCGTCGAGAGCATCGGTGCCAACGCCCTCTACCTCCATCTCAACCCATTGCAAGAAGCGTTGCAGCCGCGCGGCGATACGAATTTCCGCTCGCTCTTACCGCGCATTGCCGCGGTCTGCCGAGCGCTCGACGTCCCCGTGATCGCCAAGAGCGTCGGATCGGGTATCTCCGTGCGAACGGCTGCGCGCCTGCTCGATGCGGGTGTTGCCGCGATCGACGTTGCGGGTGCAGGCGGCACGTCGTGGGCGCGCGTCGAGGGCCGCCGCGCGGGTGATCCCGCGCGCGAAGCACTCGCGGAAACCTTCGCCGATTGGGGCTACCCGACTGCCGAGGCGACCGAGGCGCTACGCGCGGCATTTCCCGCTGCGATCATCGTCGCGAGCGGCGGCATTCGCACGGGCGTCGAGATCGCGAAATCGATCGCCGTCGGCGCGAACGTGGCCGCCGCCGGCCTCCCGTTTCTCGAACCCGCGACGCGGTCCGCCGAGGCGGTCGCGGCAGCGATCGAGACGATGGTCGCAGGCTATCGCATCGCACTCTTCGTCAGCGGCTGCCGAAACGCGAGCGATCTTCCCGGTGCGCGCTACAGTCGTGGTTCCGATGCGACGGTGACCGTCGTGCCGTCGAGGACGACGTCGAACGCGTCGACGGTCGTGTAACCGCCGAGCGTCATCGCCCCCGTCGTCACATCGAAACACCACGCGTGCCACGGGCACGTGACGATCTTGCCCTGGATCCAGCCCTCGGCGAGTGGCCCGCCTTGATGCGGACATGCATTTTCGATGGCGTGAAACGCGCCGTCGACATTGAAGACGGCGATCTCGCGATCGCCGACGACGAACGCGCGCGACTCGCCGCTTGGGATATCGGCGACCTGCGCCACCGGAACGAACTTCGACATGGCGCCCCGTTTGTGGAGGCGAAACACGAATTCATGCTCTCCGACTTTCGCGCGTTCCTCGAATCCGAACTCAAGCTTCTCGGAAACGCGAGCCACCACGCGTACTCCTTCGGCCAAGCGAATATGGCCAAGCGCGCACTCGAACGCTACGACGCGGAGGTCGCGGGCCATGTGCCCCTGCTGCTCGCGACCGCAGATGCGAGCGCAGCACTCGCCGCGCTCGAGCGATCGGCCGCGCCCGAAACCGCGCTCGATCCGGCCCTCGTGCACCTGCGCGAGCTCATACGCGCGGTGCTGATCGCTCCCGCGTGATGCGCGTCCCCACCACGGCGTACGATCGACCAAAGTCGCACAACACGATCGTCACGGGAACGCCTTGCCCGTGCGCCGCGGACGACGGCGCAAGCCATTGACGGCGTCGATCATTCGCTCGTTTCGATCTGATAGCCGAAGTGAGAGCAAATTCGATACGCCGCTCGACTCCGATCGTGCGTGTCGCGACGATTCCGTTACGCTCAAGCGCATTGACGGTTCGCCGAACACGGAACAACGGCGCCGCGAGAAGGCGCGCGATCGCGGCGAGCGCTTCTCTTCAACGTGCGGAGCCGAAAAGCGTTTCGCCAGCGACCGCGTTGCGATCGGAACGACGGTCTGGTATGATTCGTCGGTCGCCGACCCGGTCGTTCGCGTGCATGTCACGCCCGCACTCTGGAGCCGAGCGAGACGTTCCTGAAGATAAAGGACGACCAAACGTGCCCTTGACCAAAGAGCAAAAAGCCGAACTATCCACAAAATTCGGTCGGACCCCGGGCGATACCGGCTCCGCAGACGTTCAAGTCGCCGTGCTGACCGCCTCGATCAACCAGCTTACGGAACATCTCAAGATCCACAAAAAAGATCACCACAGCCGTCGCGGCCTTCTCATTCAAGTCGGCCAGCGCCGTCGGCTCTTGGGCTATCTTCAGAAAAAAGAGCTCGATCGCTATCGCAAGCTTATCGCCGATCTCGGCCTGCGCCGCTAAGCGAGCGCGACCAAAAAAAGACCGGGACGTTCGCGTCTCGGTCTTTTTTTGCGGGCACGTTGCAGACGAGCGTACAAGCCGAGCCTCATGACCGACGACGACATCGCCGCGCTCCGCCGAACCTGCACGCGCGCCCTCACGCATCATCCGCCCGTCTCCGTGCGTGATGCGTTCGCGCGCTTGGTCGACGATACACCCGCAGACCTGGCCTTCGATACCTACGGCACGGGGGCGTGGCTCGCAGCGTTCGAAACGCGCATCGCGACCGCCCTCGGCAAAGAAGCGGCAGTTTTCATGCCGACGGGCACGCTCGCCCAATCGATCGCGCTCCGCGTGTGGTGCGATCGCGCCGGTAATCCGACAATCGCGTTCCACCCAACGTGCCATCTCGAGATTTGGGAGGCGCGTGGCTACGCAATGCTGCACGGCTTGCGCGCGCTTCTCGTCGGCGCGCCGTCACGACTCATGACCCTCCGCGACGTCCGCGCCATCGTCGATCCGCTCGGCGCCTTCGTCGTCGAATTACCGCAGCGCGAGATCGGCGCGCAGTTGCTGCCGTGGGACGATCTCGTCGCGCTCTGCGACGCGGCGCGCGAAACGGGCGCGCGACTCCATCTCGACGGCGCGCGCTTATGGGAGGCACAACCGTTCTACGACCGGCCGTTGCACGAGATCGCGGCGCTCTTCGATAGCGCGTACGTTTCGTTCTACAAGGGCCTCGGCGGGCTTGCGGGCGCGATGCTCGCCGGCGATGCCGACTTTATCGCCGAAGCGCGCGTCTGGCAACATCGTCACGGTGGCCGCCCGATCACGATCGCACCATATGCGATATCGGCCGAGCGCGGCTTCGAGCGTAACCTGCCGAAGATGGCCGCGTACCGCGACCGCGCCGTGGCGATCGCTCACGCGTTGCATACAATTGATGGCGTCGATGTCGTCCCGAATCCGCCGCAGACGAACACCTTTCACGTTTTCTTACGCGGCGATGCGGGCGAACTCGAGGCACGTGCGCACGCCTACGCAGCAGCGGAGAGCACGTTTGTTTTCGCGCGCCTCGCACCGACCGTCGTCACGCACGTGCACAAATGGGAGTTCGTCGTTGGCGACGCGACGATGGCGCTCGATATCGAAGAAATCGTACGCGCCGTGCGTGCGACGATCGGCCTCGACGTACCCGTCGCACCCTAACGTTGCCATCGCGACGATCATGCGGAGCATCACGGTTCTCGACGGTTGCATCGCGCGCTTTCGGAGCATCGCTCACATCGCGACCCGACGCGAGCGATGCGCCACGACGAAAGCGAAACACGATGTATGAACGATGAGGAACTCGCCGCACTGCGAAGCGCCTCTCCCCGAGCGGTGACGCATCACCAGCCGCGCTCGGCGGACGCGATCATGCGAGAAATCGCTGC
>JAYTXC010000272.1:0-1744 GCA_043743145.1 Rhodospirillales bacterium | reverse complement strand
CTCCAACAAGACGGCGATTTCAGCCAGAACGAACTCATCGACGTCATCCATCAGGAAATGCCCTTCGCGTCGTTCGCGCCGGTGACGTTTCTCTCGGCGATGACGGGTCGGCGCTTGGGAAGCCTGATGCCGCTCGTGATGAAAGTGCGCACGAATCTCGATCGTCGCGTCACGACGCCGCAACTGAACGCCGTGATTCGCGATGCCGTCTACGCGCATCCCGCGCCCGGCCACATGGGCAAACCCCTCCGCGTGTACTACGCGGCGCACGTCACCACGCATCCGCATCTCTTCATCTTTCACGTTAACGATCCCGATCTCGTGCCTTCGAGCTACGAGCGCTTTATCGAGAATACGATCCGGGCGAACTTCGATTTCGAAGGCGTGCCGCTCAAACTCGAATTCCGCGCGCGGCGCGACGACGATAATGGGGCGATCAAGGAGTGACCGAGGTCGGCGTGCCACCGCCGTACGCGTTTCCGCTTATCTGGACGGTCGCGGGGTGGCCGTATCTCGTGCTCGCATTCGCAGTCGGCGCGATTCCCTTCGGTCTCGTCATCTCGCGGGTCTTTTTCAAGACCGATATTCGCGCGCGTGGTTCGGGAAATATCGGCGCGGCGAATGCGCTACGCACGCTCGGTCGTAAGGCTGGGCTCGCGGTCCTCGTGTTCGACGCGCTCAAAGGTGCGATCGCGATTGCAGCGGCGTGGAATCTGTGGCTTCACGTGCCGCTCTACATCGCGTCGCCCGGCGTGCGGATCGATGTCGATTCGGCGTCGGGACCGATCTGGGCACTGGTGCCGCTCGCGGGGCTCGCCGCCGTGATCGGGCACTGTTATTCGCCGTTTCTGCGCTTCCGCGGTGGCAAGGGTGTCGCGACGTTTTTGGGTGCCACGATCGCGCTCGCGCCCGCGAGCGGTCTCGCCTTCGCGATCGTGTGGCTCGCGATCGTGCTCCCGACGGGATTCGCGTCACTTGGCTCGATGCTCGGCGCGGTCGTAGCCGGCGCGGTCCTCGTTTTCGCGAACGGTCGGTACGGCGATAGCGGCACTATTTTCGCGATCGGCTCGGCGGCGATCATCATCTGGAAGCATCGCGAGAATCTCGGCCGTTTACGCACGGGCACGGAGAACCGCCTCGAGTTGCTCAAAAGATGAAGTTTTCCGCGCATCGCCGTACGTGACGAATCGTCATGATTTCATCGAACGATTTCCGCAACGGCGTGACTATTCTCATCGAAGGTCAGTTGTGGACGGTCATCGATTTCTTACACGTCAAACCCGGCAAGGGTTCGGCCTTCGTCCGCACGACGCTCAAAAATCTCAAAACGGGTCGCACGCTCGAAAAGACGTTCCGCGCGGGCGAAAAACTCGAGCGCGCCACGGTCGACAATCGTGAGATGCAGATGCTCTATAACGATGCCGACGGGTACCACTTCATGGATGCCGAGTCGTTCGAAAACTTTACGCTGCAACGCGATGTAATCGGCGAGCCCGCCGATTTTCTCAAAGACGGCATGAAGATCGACGTTCAGATGCACGACGGCGTCGCGATCGGCGTGAGCCTTCCCGCACACGTCGAACTGCGTGTCGAAGAAACCGATCCCGGCTTCAAAGGCGATACCGCACAAGGCACGAGCAAACCGGCGAAACTCGAAACGGGCGCGAGCGTCAACGTGCCGCTCTTCGTCAACGTCGGCGACATGATCCGCATCGATACACGCGATCGTCGCTACATCGGCCGC
>JAYTXC010000271.1:0-6094 GCA_043743145.1 Rhodospirillales bacterium | reverse complement strand
AGCTTCGGAACGAAATCGAATCTTCCCGAACCCGATGGCCGCTTCGAGCTCGTGCTGCGCCAAACGACGGGAACGCAAAACGTTTGGACCATGAATGGGCATTCATTTCCGAAGACCACGCCGCTGACCGTCGAGCGCGGCAAGCGCTACCGAATCGCCTTTCGCAACATGAGCATGATGGAGCATCCGATGCACGTGCATGGTCACGTCTTCGAGCTCGTTTCGGTCGACGGCGTATCCACGAGCGGCGTACGAAAAGATACGATCGTCGTGCGCCCGATGATGGGGCGCGCAGAGATCGATCTCGTCGCCAATAACCCTGGGACGTTTCTCATTCACTGCCATAACGAATTGCACATGGATGGCGGCTTGATGACGACGCTTACCTACCGAAATGCGTGACTCAGATCGCCTTCGCGACGCAGATCTGCTTGCGGCGCCTCAAAGATAAGCGTGAGGCTCGTGAGAAACTGCGCGCCGGTATCGGGCAACTTTCCACTATTAAATGTCATGAACGTACCGCTATTTAGGCGCTTGAGCTATCGTAGCCGCCTGGTGAGGATGATGTCGTCGTTCTAATCGGTCGGCGTGCTGTTCGGATTGGAGATCGTGTTTGCGCCAAGCGATAGGAACGTTACCACGCTGTTGACCGGCGAGCACTACCGATCTCTTCATGCAGCATGAGAACGGTTGAGCATCCGATGCACGGTCACGCCTTCGAAGGCGCCTTCGTGCGATCTTCACATGAATGGTGGCTTGATGATGATGCTCGCTTACCAAAATGCGTGGGCTTACGCTCCGACAAAGAGCAGACTGGAAACGATCATGCAGCAACTTTCTTTAAGTGCCACAGCTCCTTCAGCGACCCGCTTGAACCCGTTGGCCTTGGCTTTCGGCTTCGGTGTAGCGGGCGTCGTCGAAATCTTGCTGTTCGGCACGGTGATGGGTGCGATGTCGGGCATGATGGGCGGTAACGGCGGAGGGTGGATGATGGGCGGCGGTGGGCCTGGGTATCGTGGAGGTTCCATGATGGGTGGCAGCGTTGGATTCTTCGTGTACGCGCTGATCTGGGGCTTCTTCGGTAGCTCGGCCGCCGGCGGCATCGCAGCGTTGGTCTACAACGCCGTGAATTCGCGAAATGCATGAACTTCTTTCGAACGCTCGCGCTTTCTCTAGCGACGTTCTTCGCGTGGTCGTTCGTCGCGCCGGAGGCGGCGCTCGCGATCCCGGTGTTCGCAAACGGGCAAGGCGGCGTGGACTGCGACGTCGTCCGCAACTCGATTATTCTCGTCGAATTCATCCAGGACGAGCGCAAAGAGGCCGCACCCCTACGTGATGCACTCACCGAATTCGCCACGGCGCGCACCCGACCGATCTTTCTTCTTGCAGCCGCAGGCGCGGCGTCGTCGCTTTTGCTACGCGCTCGTTGAAGCCACCACGACAGGAACGCTAGAAGTGGAAGCGGCTCCCAACGCCATCATGCGAGAATTCGGCTGCGACGATTCGCTTGAGACCACGCGCGAGCGTTAGGGCGGCCTCGCGCGTATCGACGACGCGCAACGACGAAGAGAGTTGCGACTTCTCGATATATGCGCGCAGTGGCGACGACTTTGGGATGAGCGCGATAAGATTTCCGCGGAGCTGCTCGTTTCGTCGAAGGAGTACGGTGACGACGGCCGCGCTATCGACGGACGCGCACGAATCGAATGAAACGACGATCGCATTCTCCGCATCGAGAACGTTGATCGCGCGATCGAGTAAGTCGGCTTTGCTGGAATCGATGTTCCCGAAGACGGACACGATCGGCACGTCGTCGATCTGCTCGAGTTGTATGTCGTCGTGATGCATGTCTGATGTTACCATGCACGATCGATGCGATGCGTTTTTGCTAAGTCGGAACGCGCGTGTACGACATAACCAGTCCCACGCGCACGCCGGGCGCGACGGCTCCCACGCGACTGGTGGCGCCGACGTAGCCCGCGAGATCAGTCGTCATCGTGCGGCCGCACGCCGATCGTGATTGCAAGTTCGAGCGTTTTTCGATCGCGCTCACGTGCGCGACCTCGCGCGGCACGCGCGCCTCCACGCCGAAATTGGCCCTATGGGATCAGCAGCAATTTTCCCGTGGTCTTGCGTGCTTCGAGATCGATGTGTGCGCGCGCGGCGTCTGCGAGCGGGTAGGTGTGCTCGATGCGGAGTTTGAGATCGCCCGCGAGTACGCTTGCGAAGAGGCTCTCGGCGCGCATCGTCAATTCTTCGCGTGTCGCGACATGATGCGCGAGCGACGGCCGGGTTGCGAAGAGCGAGCCTTTTGCGTTGAGGATTTGCAGGTCCATCGGTGGCACGGGGCCACTCGAGCCGCCGAAGAGTGCGAAGGTCCCACGCGGCCGTAGCGCGTTGATGCTACCTTCCCACGTGGTTTTGCCGACCGAGTCGTAGGCGACGTCGACGCCGCGACCTTGCGTGAACTCGCGTGCTTTGGCACTGAAGTCTTCGGTAAGGTAGTGAACGATGAAGTCGGCGCCGGCCTCTTTTGAAAGCGCCGCTTTTTCGTCGGTCGAGACGGTCGTAATCACACGCGCGCCTTTTGCCTTCGCGAGTTGCGTGAGCAAGAGCCCCACACCGCCGGCACCGGCATGCACGAGCGCGACATGCCCCGGCCCCAGGGGAAAGGTGCTGTTCACGAGGTAGTGCGCCGTCATGCCTTGGAGCATGATCGCGGCTGCGTCGTTTGCGGAGATACCAGCGGGCACGCGGACGAGGCGTGCGGCGGGAACGACCGCGTATTGCGCGTACGAGCCCGCGACGCCCGCGTAGGCGACGCGATCGCCCGCGCGCAGATCCGTGACGCCCTCGCCGACCGCTTCCACGACGCCCGCGCCTTCTTGGCCGAGGACGAACGGAAATTTCGGCGCGGGATAGGTGCCCATTCGGAAGTAGACGTCGATGTAATTGACGCCGATCGCCTCGAGGCGAACGAGACACTCACCCGCGGCCGGACTCGGCGTGGCAAGGTCGTGCAGGGTCAGAACGTCGGGACCGCCGTTGCGGTCGATGGCGATGGCTTTCATGCTAGCGTGAACCACCGCCGTAGGGAGTTGGTTGTTGGAGGAACCGTAAGGCGTCGGCAGGTGTGAGTGCGCGCGCGAAATAGAAACCTTGCAGTTGCGTACAGCCTAGGAGTTGCAGGAACGTGGCCTGCTCTTCGGTCTCGACACCTTCGGCAACGACCGCGAGACCGAGGTTCTGCGCGACGGCGATGATCGCGCGTACGATCGCTTGATCGGCGGTATCGGTGAGGATATCGATCACGAACGAGCGATCGATCTTTAACGAGTCGACGGGAAGCCGTTTGAGATAGCCGAGCGATGAATAACCCGTGCCGAAATCGTCGATCGAAAGCGCGATGCCGAGCTCTTCGAGTGCCGCGATATTGCGCAACCCCGTATCGACGCTTAGATATGCGCTTTCGGTAATCTCGAGATGGAGCCGATGAGGTTCGAGTCCGGTTTCTGCGAGGGCGCGCCGAACGGTATCGGCAAAGTTGAGTTGACGGAATTGCACGGTCGAGATGTTGACGCACATCGCGAGATCGGCGTAGCCAGCTCGCGTAAGGCGCATGGCTTCTTGGCACGCACGATGCAAAACGAACGTCCCGAGCTTCATGATGAGGCCCGTCTCTTCAGCGAGTGGAATGAAATCACTCGGCGGGATCGAGCGACCGTTTTCCGTCCAGCGCGCGAGCGCTTCGAACGAGGCGACTTTCCCGGTTCGCGCGTCGATGATCGGTTGGTAAGCGACGTCGATCCCGTTGCGATCGAGCGCTTCGCGGAGCGCGCGTTCCATATCTCGCTCCGCGACGGCGCGATCGTGGAGATGTGCGGAATAGATATCGACGGCGTTGCCACCGCGCGCTTTCGCCGCATACATCGCCGTGTCGGCACTTCGCAAAATTTCATCCGGCGTCATCCCATCGCGTGGGTAGACGGCAAGGCCGATGCTCGCCGTCACGACGAGTGTGGCGCCCTCGTGCGAGAGCGGCGTTGCGATTGCGGCTAAGAGATCGTATCCGAGCGCGAGGCCCGCGGTGTCGTCTTCGACATCATCGAGGATGATGATGAATTCGTCGCCGCCGGGGCGAGCGACGGTTCCCAAACCATCGATCGAGCGTTGCAAGCGTGCGGCGAGCTCGCACAAAAGATAATCACCTGCGGCGTGCGCGATCGTATCGTTGATCGTTTTAAAGCGATCGAGGTCGATGAAGTACACGGCGAGCGAACGTTCGCGTGCGTCGGCACGCGCCATCGCGGCTTCGAGTCGTTCGCGTAAGAGCAAGCGGTTCGGTAGATTTGTGAGCGCGTCGTGCTGGGCGAGGATGCGGAGCTGCGCTTCGGTCGTCTTGCGTTCCGTGATATCGAGGACCGCGCCGATGACGCGCTGCGGTTCGTTCGAGTCGGCACCGTAAAAAAATCGGCCGCGTTCGAAAACGAATCGCTCGCGACCATCACGCGTGCGGATGCGATGTTCGGTCGTATACGCCCCGCGCTCGACGCGCGCACGCTCGATCTCGGCTTCGATCGCGAGGCGATCGTCTTCGTGATCGAATTCGTACAGATAGGCCGGTCGTTCCAGCGCTGGATCGACGCCATAAATTCGAAAGAGTTCGGTCGACCAGCGCATCTCGCCGGAGATGAAATCGGTTTCGAAACTTCCAAGATGTGCGAGTTCTTGCGCTTCGGCGAGGGCGGCGCGGCTCTCGGAAAGTGCGCGCGAGACGGCGAGTCGCGACGTCGCATCGATCGCAAGGACGATTCGCGCGGATCGACCATCGAAAGAGAGTTCGGCGGAAGTGAGATCGACGTAAAACGTGTGGCCGTCCGCGCGTGTGTGGCGCCAGAGGCGCGTCGTCGCTTCACGATCGGCTCCGATGCTCGCGACGGCGCGACGCGCGATGTCGCGGTCGGATGCCGGACGAATATCGACGATCGTCATCCGTAAGAAATCGGCACGGGAATAGCCGTAGGCCTTGCATGCGGCATCGTTGACATCGAGGAAGCGCAACGACTCGATATCGTAGATCCACATCGGTTGTGGATTGCGCGCGAAGACGTCGCGATAACCGTTGGTTCGGCGCGATGCGAGGAGGCGATTTACCACCCCCACGTCCCAGCGGCACCTTTGAACGGACCGACCACATCCGACGTGATCCAGCCGCCGTAAAAATCACCCTCTTGCGGCACGATACGTTCGTCGTCGACGTAGCACGCATCGACGCGGGATGCGTAAAAGGCGAGGTGTCCCGCGAGCGTATCGAAAGCGCGCGTGGGCTGGGGGTATGCCCAGGCAGCCGCGATCGATCGGCGTTGACCGACCACGAGATCGTAATAAATCGCTTGCCCCTTGAATTCGCAGAAGCTTGAACCATCCGATGCAGCGATCGCGTTCAGATCGATGTCGTTCGGTGGTAAATAGTACACCGGCGGATGACTCGTCTCGAGAACGCGCCACGCTCTGGTCGTCTCCGCGACGGTCCGGCCGCCGAATTCGATTCGGAGGCGGCGCGTCGTGCGCTCGAGCCGTGGTGGCCGCGGATAGTCCCAGACCGATTCTTGGCCTGGACCCGGAGTCGTGCGTCGGCCTTGCGCCATGAAGTATTACTTCCGGGTTTCCACGACCACGTCTTTCTTCCACAAGCATATTGACTACCGGTAAAGCTGTGCTATTATACTAGTGTATTAGTTCAATAATACGTTAGGAGTCTCGGAATGCTGCTCGAGCCGAAAGTCAACCGCGCACCTGCCATGGGCGAAGGTCAAAACCGCCCACGTCCGACCGTGATCGCGACGCCACGCGCGGTTGCGCTCTTTCCTGGCTGGGGCGTCCGGATCTAACCGATCTTGCCCGCCATTTTTTCCGTCGATCCTCGGAGCGGGGTCCCGATCTATCTCCAATTGATCGAGCAGGTCAAGCGTGCCGTCGCACTCGGCACGCTCGAGGCCGGCGAGCAATTGCCGACCGTGAAGGCCCTCGCACTTCATCTGACGGTCAATCCAAATACCGTCGCTCGCGCGTACCGCGAGCTCGAACGCGACCG
>JAYTXC010000270.1:0-5440 GCA_043743145.1 Rhodospirillales bacterium | reverse complement strand
CCAAACTTACGTCGGAAAGCCGATCCGCGCGACACTCGCGGACGGCCGCATCATTGCGGGGACGCTCCATGCCGATGATAGTCACGGCCACGGGCATATGCACTACGCGATCGTCAGCGACGGCATCGCCAAAGGGAGCCCAAACGTCAGCGAAGTCCTCCACGGTGCGGCTTCTGTCGTCACGGTGGAAGACGCGTCGAACGACCCCGCCGCCGTCGAGTAACTCGCGCGCGATTCTGCGGCGATTCGGTGCCTACGCGCCGCGTCGCAGCGTCGCTCCGCGGTCTCGCAGGACTTTGGCGAGTTCGAATTCGGACGTCCCGTTGAGAAACTCCAGAAGTGCTTGCTCGACGATCGATGACGCACTTAAGCTTTCGTCGAAACCGAGCTTTCGAACCCGTTGGATGAGGTCGTCCGGCAAGTTGACGGACATGGTTCGCAGATGTGAATCTCGCGACATGCGCGACTCGTTTTCCGTAGATTACGCCGCGCTCGACCGAAAAAATCCGGCAACCGCGCGAAACCGCTTGAATCGACGTAAGTAGTGCGCATTCGGTACGCACACGCGCAACCATGCACGTCGGATGCGTCGTCTGCGCCGCCGCTACGAGCGGCGCGCTTCGCTGGGCTCAGCCGCCGTTACGAGCGGCGCGCTTCGCCGGCTCGGTAGCGGTAGACGATCCGGCCTTTGGTGAGGTCGTACGGCGACATCTCGAGATCGACGCGATCGCCGGGGAGAATCTTGATGCGGTGGCGCCGCAAGCGGCCCGCAATATGCGCGAGAATCGTCTGGCCATTTTCGAGTTCGACGGCAAAGGTGGTGCTCGGGAATACCTGCTTGATCGTCCCGAAGAGCTCGAGGGGCGCCTCTTTCGAGGGCTCCGCGGAGACCTTTCTGGGCGCTGCGCTAAAAGATCCACGGCGAGCTATGATCGCACCGTCTTACAAAACATCATATGGTCCTAGTATACCGCTAATCGTCGTCGTCGTCGACATCTAGGACGATCGGGGGGTTGAGCACGTCGGCGATGTCGCCAAAGAGTGTGACGGCGTCGCGAAATTCGTCGTACCCCGCTTCGTCGATCGAGAACCACGCGATTGCCGCAGGCTCGGGGTCACTCGGGGCGATGAGATCGATCGCGATCGGTTCCGAACCATCGTCTTCGACGCTGGGCATAAAGACGTATTGAAGCAAGTCGAGGCCGATGAACACGTTGAGAACATCGGCCACTTTGGTCAAAAGCGCGGGCCGCGCGTCGTCCTCGCCATTTTCGGCTCGCAAGAGCAACTCGCGCACATCATCCGAAAGGAGCGCAAATCCAGGATATTCGGCGAGGGACATACGCTCGCGCGTTCGGTAGCCGGCGGCGTGCCCCCGCCTTCCGGAGCCTGGCGCCGTTTGGGCAAGCGGTCGGCGGGGAAACGGGCACTATGGTCAACGAGCAAACCCAACGCTGCGAGCATCTCGCGTGTCTCTGCGATGTGACATTCGATGAGGCAACCTGTTCGCCGTATTGCGCTTCACCCGACGGACGCGACCCGCAGAACATCACCTGCTCATGCGGACATTCGGCCTGTGCGAAAGCGATAGACGAGCAGCTTCATGGCGGGGCCGGGAAAGAAAGCGCGAGTTAGCCTTTATTTGGCGCTGGGTCGCACGAGGGTGGGAAAGCGCGACTCGAGGACGGCGACCTTCGGTGCATCGATCGCGACGATATAGGGATACGTCGGGTTCTTCTCGGCGAAATGCTGATGATATGCCTCGGCGACATAGAACGCCGTGAGCGGAGCGACTCGCGTCGCGATCGGCCGAGTGTAGGTTTTGTGTGCTGTGAGCGCGGCAATCGCTGACTGCGCGCTCCGTTGTTGCGCGGCATTCGCGTAGAAAATCTCCGAGCGATATTGCGGGCCGTCATCGGGACCTTGCCGATCGATCTCTGTGGGATCGTGAGCGACGGAGAAAAAAACGTCGAGGAGGCGCGCGTAAGAAATTTTCGTCGGATCGTAAGCAATCATGACAGATTCGGCATGGCCGGTTCGGCCCGTGCTTACGGCCTCGTAATCGGCGGTTTCGCGCGACCCGCCGCTATAGCCAACCGTCACATCGCTGACCCCGCGCAACTTCGCAAACACGTCTTCGAGGCCCCAAAAGCAGCCGCCGGCGAAAACAGCCGTCGCGCGATGCGCATCAAAAATGGGCGCGGCGACGACTGCGGGCGCGGCTGAAACGGGGCGTGCGGGCAAGGCCGCGAGCGCGAGCGGAAAGGCGAGCAAGGCGCTCATGGCGATGGTAATGTGGCGATTCATCATGTCCTCGTAATAACGCGCGACACCCGACTTCGGGTTGCTTCACCCCATCTTTGACGACCACGGTCGGATTCGTCTGCGAGGGCGCTTACATCGCGTCTATGCGACTTTTCGGCGCGATGCCTGACGTGCACGTCCGTATTCGGAGACGGCGATGCCGACCGCAGCCGTATCGAGGGAAGGAACTGATTCGACGAGCGACCAGATCCGGTGATACGCGCGAAGCGCCGTTACCAGGGCACCGATATCGGCTTGCCCGCCGCGATGTCGTTTTGCGACTTCACGAGCGAACCGGCGGATGCGGAGTTCGAAAACAGGCTGCGGCGGATCGAAGAGCGTTGCGCTCGTGCCAGTGCGTCTCATACACGTATCCTACCCACTTTCTGTGCCAACATCATGGCACCGTGGCGCGAGGCATGCGGACCCGATTCGCCAAGAGCCGCGCCATGAGTGCCGCCGCGCGAACCATCATCCACGTGATCCGCCACGGCGACGCGCTCCCCGACGACGCGACGACGTTTTCGGGCGCCGCCGGGTACGACGATCTCGGCCTCAGCACGATCGGACAGCGCCAAGCGCGAGCGCTGGGCGCCCGGCTCGCGCGAACAACACATCTCGCGGCGATCGTTTCGAGCCCGACGCGACGCGCCTTCGAAACCGCGCGAGCCGTGGCAGACGCGTGCGGCCTCGAAGTGACAACCGACGCACGCGTCCGCGAGATCGGTCTCGGCAGCGAGTCGTTTCCAGCTGGCCTCGGTGCGACCGAACGTGCGAATGCGATCCGCGAGCGTCTCACGACGCTCGCCGAGATCGCACTTCGCGATGGGTCGTGGGGCGCGGTGCCCGATGCCGAACGCGCGAGCGACGTCCGGGATCGTTTCGCCAGCGCGATCGCGGAGATCGTGCGTGCCTATCCGGACGCGCACGTGGCGGTTGTCTCGCACGCCGGAAGCATTAATGCCTATTTCGCCGAACTCGTCGGAACCTCGCGCGACTTCTTCTTTCCGGCGGGCAACACGTCGCTCTCGACTGTTCGCATCGCCGGTTCCCGGCGACTTGTTTTACGACTGAACGATACCGCGCATCTCGAAGACGGTGACGGTATGCCTTAGCGCAGCGTCCACGTTGCGATATTCCACAGATCCGACCCGACCGGAACGACCGTGACGCCATGGAGATCGGTGTTGTACGCAGCGGTCTCGGGAAGCCAATCGAGGACATACTCCGGGACGTTGTCGATGAGGACGTGAGCGATTTTCGCATAGGCCGAGCGGCGTTTCGCGAGATCGTAGGTCGCGAGCCCTGCGGCTTGTGCGCGCGCGATTTCTTCACTTACGAAGAACGAGTCGTTTTGGCCGAGCGGCGGGACCGAGCGCGGCGAGATAAAGGTTTCGTCGTCGGGATCGGGTGAGGTGTTGACCCACGTAAAGAGCGCGACGTCGGTCTTTCCACCGGAGATGAGGCCGCCGGCGGCGGCTGGGGCGAAGAGCGTCGCTGCAGGCGCGTTCTTCACCGTCACGTTCGCGCCGATCGCGTGCCAATCGCTTTGTAAGAGCACCTCGATCTGCTCGCGCGATTTCACGCCAGCAACGGTCGAGATAGAAAACGCGAGCGGTATACCCGCGCGCCTGCGCGTGCCATCGGCCCCGAGTTTCCATCCAGCTGCATCGAGCAGCTTTGCCGCGTGCGCCGGATCGTGCGGATAGTAGCCGATCTTGGGATCGCCCCAACCAAAATCGGGATTGAAATGCGTCGGGGCGTTACGGCCGAGCCCGAAGTAGACTTTCTTGTAGATCGCGGCTTCGTCCATCGCGTAACAGAGCGCGAGGCGAACGTTGCGATCGTCGAGCGGCGGTCGTTTCGTATTGAAGTTGAGGTGCTCCCAATGGAGCGTTGAGGTCGACGCGACCGTGAGCCCGTCGATCGCGCGCACGCGTTCGACTTGATTCGGCGGAATATCGAAGTAGAGATCGACCTCATGTGTGCGTAGTTCGGAGAGCATGGTGTTTTGATCGGGGACGAACTTAATCGTCACGTGCTCGATCTTCGGTACGCCGCGAAAATAGGCGTGGTTGGCGTGAAAGCGCATCTCGCTCCCGTGCTGCCACGATTCGAAGACGTACGGACCCGAACCAATTGGTCCGCGATTGAATGGCACCGTATTGATCGACGCATGCCCGCTTAAGATGTGTTCGGGAACGATCGCGCCTTGATTGAGATTTTTGAAAAGAAAGAGCGCGGGCGGATACGGTCGATCGAGGCGAACGATGACCGTGTGGTCGTCCGGCGTATCGATGCGTTTGATGAGCTCGTACCCGACGCGCGAAGGCGTCGAATTGTTCGGATTCATGATCTGTCGCCACGTGAAGGCAACATCGTGCGACGTTACGGGGATCCCGTCGTGCCATTTGGCACCCGGCATCAAATGATAGGTGAGCGTCTTGCCATCTTTGGAAATTCCGCCGTTGGCGAGCGACGGGACCTCGCGCGCGAGATCGGGCACGGGGCGGCCATGCTCGTCGAAGCGGATGAGGCCGTCGAAGACGAGTTGGAAGACGTCGCTGGAAAATGACATCTGCCCAGTCACGGGATTGAGCGTATCGGGCTCTTCGTAAAATCCGATGCGCACGGTGCCGGGCTTCGTCCATGCATGCAACGTGCTACCCGCACTCGAGCCGAGCTTCGTGCAGCCAATGCTCCCGAACGCGAGCGCACCGAGCAATGCTGCCGCGATCGGACGCATCATCGGCTAGACGATTCCGAGCAGTTCGATATCGAAGATCAGCGTCGCGCCGGGTGGGATGACGCCGCCTGCACCCGCGTCGCCGTAGCCGAGCTTCGCCGGGATGATCAGCTTGCGCCGACCGCCAACCCGCATCGTCGCGACGCCTTCGTCCCAACCCGCGATCACGCGCTGTTGACCGAGCGGAAATTCGAACGGGGTTCCACGATCGCGCGAGCTATCGAATTTCTTCCCGTCGACGAGCGTCCCCGTGTAGTGAACGCGTACCGTCTGGCCGACCTTCGGCATTTCGCCGTGCCCAACGACGAGATCTTGATAGCTCAATCCGTCGGGCAGCTTGACGAGCTTCGGGTCGCGCTTCATGTGCGGTTTCACGGCAGCGAGCGCACG
>JAYTXC010000269.1:0-6364 GCA_043743145.1 Rhodospirillales bacterium | reverse complement strand
GAACGCGCGTCGACTTACTGTCGTACATTGCCATGTCGGCAGCATGCATGAGATCGTCGATCGTCGAGCCGTCTTTGGGGAAAATACTGACGCCGATGCTCGCGGCTAATCGATGCATTCGGCCGCCGCCTTCGACCGGGGTCTCGAAGCAAACCTCGATGCGTTGACACGTTTCCTCGACGATTCTTTCGTCGTCAAAATCCGAGAGAAAGACGACAAATTCATCGCCGCTGAGTCTTGCGACGATATCGTTCCTGCGGACGCATCGTTCGAGACGCCTGGCAACCGCTTGCAGGACGTCATCGCCCGTTGCATGTCCGAAAGCGTCGTTGATCGCTTTGAAGCGATTTAAATCGATAAAGATAATCGCGAGTTTCATCCCGATATTTGCCGTGTCGTCGAGCGCGTCATCGAAGACCGTTTCGAGGTGAAGCCGGTTGAAGAGGCCCGTCAATCGATCGTAGTGGGCGTGTTGCCAGAGGTCGATCTCGCGTAAACGTCTTTCGGTGATGTCGGTGACTCGCCCGTCGACGGCGATCGCACGGCCGTTGACGTCGACGATGACCGACGCATCGACGTAGACGAAACGAAGATTGCCGCGAGCCGTCAAGATGCGGTGTTCGAAGCTGTACGCAATTCTCGTATCGATCGCGGTACGAATTAATTCGTCCATATGCGTGGTATCGTCGGCGTGAGCGAATGCTCGCGTACCGCCGAGCGGCGCCGGCGACGCAACGTCGGCTTCGCAAATAGCGAAGAGCTCTCGGGACCAACGCGCGGCACCCGAGAGCAAATCGTCATGCCATGTCGCCTGCATGGGGGAGACCACGCGCACGGGCTGCGGTGGTTGCTGTTTCGCTAACGCGTGCCATGGGGCATCGGTCGCGTCGAGGTCGAGCGTCGATCGATCGCGGGACGTCAAAATGATATCGATCGATTCGTTCCCTTTGCGTCGCACGAAGAGAATCTCGACCTCTCGCTTTCCCCAACGAAACGGAAACGTAAAGGCGAACCGCTCGAATCCGTCGTCATTCGTCTCGGCAAAGATGGCGAATCGACCTTGGAAGTCTCCAACGCGCGTACAGGGAGCGATCTCGGTGAAGAAATTTTTCCCGATCGTCGATTCGATCGAGCGATGCGCGTATTGCGCTTCGGTCTCGTTGTAGCGCAAGACACACCCGCGGCGATCGAGCGTGATGACACCGACCGGCAAGGCATCGAGCTGCTGGCTCGTGAGGTCGAACGTGTCGAGGTGGTCGAGCATGGCTCTCCGGTCAAGCGCCTTTTATGACGGCGTCATATACTCACGTCGGCAGCGTGGGCTTGGTAGTTTAGACTACACTTGGCTCGCTATCGCAACGCCCTAAGGCTCCCTTTGTGAACCATCAAGATTTTCTGTTTTATCGATCTGCCGCCAGGCATTTACGTACTGAATCGCGTCGGTAGCTCCGCGTTCGAGCCAGCGTTCGACGCCATCGGCTGCAATGTCGACGATCGTCCGTAATTCGCGTTCTTCGTCGCCGGAAAAATTTGCGAGAACGTAGTCGATCGTATCGGTGCGGCCGCGCCCGATGCCGATGCGTAATCGCGGAAACGCTTCGCCGACGTGAGCGATGATCGACTTAAGGCCATTGTGGCCACCGCTACCGCCACTCGCGCGCATGCGCAAGCGACCGAAGGGCAGGTCGAGATCGTCGCTAATCACGAGCATGTCCGCAGGCGGCGTCTTCCACCACGCGGCGAGTTTGCCCAGCGGAATACCGCTATCGTTCATAAACGAGAGCGGCTTCGCGAGGATTACGGCGCGTGCCGCGATGTGCGCGATCTGCGCGCCATCCTTTTTCTTGAACGTCGCATTGCCGAGGCGACGCGCCACTTCATCGGCCACGCGAAAGCCGATGTTGTGGCGCGTGCGTTCGTATTTCGCGCCCGGATTCCCGAGCCCGGCGACGATGCGCGTTCCGGGCATTGGGCTCTAGGTCGCTGCGGCTTCTTCGCTTGCGCCGACCGTCGGGACGTCGGCTGCGGCAACCGCGGGTGCGGCCTCCTCGGCTTCGGCTGCGGTCTTAGAGGCTTCGATCGAAATGAGCATCGTGTGCGCGTCGATCGCGAGTGCGAACTTGGCGGGAAGCTTCAGGTCTGAAGCTTTGAAGTGGTCGCCGACACGCAGATGCGAGACGTCGGCTTCGATGTGCTCCGGCAGTTCGTTTGCGGGGCCGGTCACCTCGACTGCGTGCACGAGCACGTCCATCACGCCGCCCGCGTTCTTGACGCCATCGGGGATTCCGATCGTGACGAGTGGCAACGATGCCGTGATCTTCTCGGTCGCACTCACGCGCTGGAGATCGGCGTGGATCACGCGGCGCGTAATCGGATCGCGTTGAACTTCGCGCACGAGTGCGGTATCGCGAATGCCGCCCTCGATCGTGAGTTCCAAGAGATGGTTTTTGCCGCCGCCACGCAGGACGTCGTCGAGGGCTTTTGCTTCGAGGGCGATCGCCATCGGTGCGGAGCCGTGTCCGAAGAGGACGCCGGGAATGAAGCCCGTCTTTTTGAGGGCGGCGACCGACGTCGAGCCGGTCTTCTCGCGTTTTTTGACGACGAGGGAATGTGCGGTGGTGGCCATGATCTCTCTTCTACGTCGCGTTTACGACGAGGCGGTGGTTAAAACTTCGGGGAGCGGCATATGACCGTCGCTCGCAACGAGCGACGACGCATCGTCGTCTTTCGCAAAGAGCTCGGAAACCGACCGATTCGCCGTGATGCGCTTGATCGCATCGGAGAGGATCTGCGAAATGGAGAGGACTTTGAATTTGGGCCCGAGCAGCGCTTCCTGATTCGGGAGCGTGTTCGTAACGATGATCCGTTCGATCGGCGACTCCGTCAGGACGCGAACCGCGTCGCCGGCGAAGATGCCATGTGTGGCGCAGGTATAGACCTGGGTCGCGCCACGCTTGATGAGCGCTTCGGCGGCTTTCGCGAGCGTGCCGCCGGTCGAAATCATGTCGTCGACGACGACGGCGATTTTACCCGAAACGTTGCCGACGATCTCCGTTACTTCGGAAACGTCGGGTTCCGGGCGGCGCTTGAAAACGATCGCGATATCGGCGCGCAGGCGTTTGGCGAAGTTCTCCGCGCGCGGCACACCGCCGGCGTCGGGCGAGACGACGATAATCTTATCACCTTCGAGGCCCTGCGATTTGAGGTACGAGCACAGGGTCGGAGCGGCCACGAGATTGTCGACGGGCAGATCGAAGAAGCCCTGGATTTGTGCGGCATGGAGATCGAGCGTGACGAGGCGCTTGGCGCCCGCCTTCTCGATGAGGTTTGCCACGAGCTTGGCCGAGATCGGCTCGCGGCCTTTGGTCTTTTTATCTTGCTTCGCGTAGCCGTAATAGGGGACGATCGCCGTGATGCGATAGGCCGAAGCGCGACGGAGCGCGTCGATCATGAGCAAGAGCTCCATCAACGAGTCGTTGACGGAGTTGCCGTTTGGCGCGCGGCAGATCGACTGGATGATGAAGACTTCCGACCCGCGGACGTTTTCCTTGATCTCGATCCGGCATTCTTCGTTTTTGAAACGATCCACGAGCGCACTTCCGAGGCGCGTGTTCATCTTCGTCGCGATCTCGCGCGCGAGATCGGCATTCGAATTGCCGGAAAAAAGGATGGGCTGCTGGATCACGGACACCGTCCGACCTCCGGGAGACCGAAGTCTCGCTACGATGGGTGGAAGATTTGGGTCTTCACCTTTTGTGGCGAGCAGACCCGTCTCCCCAGGTGTACGAGGTGAGGGACCGTGTATTGTTAGGCTATGGAGACGCTTGGCGCGCGCGTTCTCGTCGTCGACGACGAGTCTGCCATCCGCGATTTGCTCGATTACGGCCTGGGTCAAGCCGGGTTCGCGGTTCGCGCCGTTGCCGACGGTCCCGCTGCCCTCGAAGCGATCAAAACATGGACGCCCGAAGTGATCGTTCTAGACGTGATGTTGCCCGAGATCGACGGCTTCGCGCTCCTCCCCATGATTCGGCGCCTCTCCGATGTCCCGATCGTTATGCTCTCGGCTCGGAACGAGACGTCGGAGAAGATCGCGGGACTCTCGCGTGGCGCGGACGACTACGTCGGCAAGCCCTTCGAACTCGAAGAGCTCGTCGCGCGATTGCACTCGGCCTTGCGTCGACCGCGGATGGAGCAACGCCAATCGTTTCGCTACGCCGATCTCCACGTCGATGTCGGCCGTCGCACCGTGTTCCGTGGATCGCGTCGCGTCGAACTCTCGACACGCGAATTCGATCTGCTGCTCGCGCTGGTACGGAATGCCGAGCACGTGTTCACGCGCTCGGATCTCCTGGATTTGGTGTGGGGTGTCGATCGCGACGTCGTGCCCAATACCGTCGAGACGTACATCTCGTACGTAAGAGCCAAGATCGATAGCGGCGAGAGCGTCAAACTCATTCAAACCTTGCGCGGCGTCGGCTATGTGATGCGCGCGAATCGGCCGGTCGAGAGTCGATGAACTCGACGTTCGCGCGGCGGCTCTGGCTCGTGACATCGCTTGAAATCGGTGCGGCGTTCGGCGTGCTCGTGCTCGCGGGCGCGATCTTCGTACTCGCCGCGTACGTGGGCACGATCCGCGGCGATTTCACCTCGACGCTCGATCGGATGGTCGCCGAGCTCGTCACCGAGCCTTCAACACACGATGCGCGGGTCGCAGGCCACATCGTGGCCTCGCGCTATCCCCGAGCGGCGGTCTCGATTTTGCTCATCGATCCGACGTGGCGCGTCGTCGTCACACAAGCCGCACCGGGCGGGCGCGCGCCGCAGGTCGACGTGCGTCGACGTGGCGACAACGGCGCCGACGCTCGTCTCGACGACGTTTTTTCGCGACTCGTGCTCGGCCTCGTTACGGCGATCGGGCTCACGCCCGAGCGCGCACACGTGGGCACGATCGATATCATCGTGCGTGCGAATCAACTCGCGCTCGTTGCGACGGTCGCGCGAAGCGTGCCCGTGTTCGCGATCGTGTTCGCGCTCGCGCTCGCGCTCGGGGTGCTTCTCGCGCGCGCATTGACACGGCAGGCGCTACGGCCACTCGTCGAAGTCGAGCGCGCCCTCGCACGGTTTGCCGCGGGCGATCTTTCACCGCAGTTCGTCGCGGAAGATCGGCGACATCAACTCGGCTCGCTCGCACGCGCGTACAACGGCGCGATCGCACAGATGGAAAACGCGTTCGGCGAGCGCGAGCGCGCGAACGCGGCGATGCGGCAATTCATCGCCGACGCCGGGCACCAACTGCGCACCCCGCTCACCGTCGTGCGTGGCTTCATCTCGATTCTGCGGAAGGGCGATTTGCGATCGCCGCACGATGCGGAGCGGATTCTCGAAACGATGAATCGTCAGAGCCTCATCATGGGGTCGCTGATCGATAAACTCATGTTACTCGATCGGTGGGAGGCGCCACGCGGGGCATCGGTTGCGGAGAAGATCGACGTCGCGCGGCTGGTGAGCGACGTCATCGGACCGATCGCAGAATCCCATCCGATGCGCGAGGTGCGTGTCGATGCGCCCGAAGTTGGGCTCGTCGGCATCGATCCGACCGACTTCGGACACGCGCTCACGAATATCGTGGATAATGCGCTCAAGTACACGACGGGCATCGTCGACGTTCGTGTCCGTCGCGATGCCCGCGACGTGGTCGTCAACGTGATCGACTGCGGCCCCGGGATGTCGGCCGCGGAGGCCACGCACGCCTGCGATCGTTTTTTTCGCGGGTCGCGTCGCGATGTCGAGGGATCGGGGCTCGGGCTTGCGATCGCGCGTCGCGCGGTCGAGCGAGCAGGCGGCACGCTGGAATTCGAAAGCGATCCGAGCGCGGGGTCGACGTTTCGCATCTCGTTACCGATCGGAGAGTAGCGGTGGGCCCATTCGTGACGGCCAATCTCGCTCGACAAACGCCGCTCGCTCGAAGGTAACGTCGCAGCTGGAGGCCTCTCCGTACAGCCTGGGAAGCGGGCGCCACGTCCGATCCGATTCCAAGCAACGTGAACGGAAGTAACCCGCGGGTTACGATCGGCGGCATGCCGATCGCGCGCATTGGCAATCCCAGACCGTCGGGAAGGGTCATCGTCCGGCCCCGGCTGTTCTCAATTGCAGCTCTACGAGGCGAAGACGCAACGGCTGCCCGCACCGGGGTGTCGAAGAGAGAACAATGTCCGACCGATTCGAGCTCGTCTCGCCCTACCAACTCGCGGGCGACCAACCGGCCGCGACCGATAAGCTTGCCGAGGGCATTTTGCGCGGAGATCGCGCGCAGACGCTCCTTGGCGTAACGGGGTCGGGCAAGACGATGGCGATGGCGCGCGTC
>JAYTXC010000268.1:0-24927 GCA_043743145.1 Rhodospirillales bacterium | reverse complement strand
TCGAGCGGCTGCGACATTCGGCGACGCAATCGATGCTCACACGTCGCGACACGCTCATCGTCGCCTCGGTCTCGTGTATCTACGGCTTGGGCTCGCCAGCCGATTACATGGAGATGTCGTTCAAGATCGAGGTCGGTCACGAAACCGATCGCGACGTCTTCTTACGGCGCCTCATCGATATGCAATATCGGCGCAACGACCTTAACTTGGTGCGTGGCACGTTTCGCGTGCGCGGTGATACGCTCGAGTTCGTCGGCGTCGACGAAGAACTCGTACACCGAATCGAGTTTTTCGGGGACGAGATCGAAGCGATCAACGTCGTCAATTTGCTCACGGGTGAATACGTCGAGTCGAAAGATTCCGTTACGATCTTTCCCGCCAAACACTTCATCACACCCGACGAAAAGCTGCGTCGCGCGGTGACGGCGATCGAACTCGAGCTCGACGAACGGCTCAGGTTTTTCAAAGACAACGGAAAATTGCTCGAAGCGCAACGGCTCGAAATGCGCACGCGCTACGATCTCGATATGCTCCGAGAAGTGGGCTATTGCAACGGCGTCGAGAATTACAGCCGCCATCTCTCTGGTCGCGAACCGGGCTCGACGCCATCGTGTCTGCTCGACTTCTTCGATAAGGATTGGCTGCTCTTCGTCGACGAGTCGCACGTGACGATTCCGCAGGTGCACGGGATGTACGCGGGCGACCGGTCGCGCAAAGAAATTTTGGTCGAACACGGCTTTCGTTTGCCGAGCGCGATGGATAATCGCCCGCTCATGTTCGATGAATTTAAAACGCATATCAATCAGGTCGTGTACGTGAGCGCGACGCCGGCAACGTGGGAGATCTCGCAATCGACGCAGGTTGCCGAGATGATCATCCGGCCCACCGGCCTCGTCGATCCCGAAGTCGAGGTTCGTCCCACAAAGAATCAAGTCGACGATCTCATGGAAGAGATTCGCAAGCGTGTCGGCAGCGACGAACGCGTGCTCGTCACGACGCTCACGAAAAAGATGGCCGAGGATCTCACGGATTTCTTGCTCGAGAACGGCCTCAAAGTGCGCTACCTGCACAGCGAGGTCGAGACGCTCGAGCGCATCGCGATCTTGCGCGACCTGCGCAAGGGCATCTTCGACGTGCTCGTCGGCATCAATCTCTTACGTGAAGGCCTCGATCTGCCCGAAGTCTCGCTCGTCGGCATTCTCGATGCCGATAAAGAAGGCTATCTGCGCAGCAGCACGTCGCTCATCCAAACGATCGGTCGCGCGGCGCGCAACGTCGAGGGGCGCGTCATCATGTACGCGGACGTGATCACGGAATCGATGGCGAAGGCGCTCGGCGAAACCAAACGCCGTCGCGAAAGACAGATCGCACATAATCTCGTGCACGGCATCGAGCCCAAGACCGTCCGCAAAGAAGTGCGTGATATTCTCGCACTCATCGGCGGCGATAAGACGGAAGCATCTAAGCTCAAGGGCGATAAACTTCCGCGCGACGTCGCGATGGCGATGGCGAGCGAGATCGAGAAGAAGATGAAAGAGTTCGCCGCCAATCTCGATTTCGAGAAAGCCGCCGCGCTCCGCGATGAGTTGCTGGAACTGCGCAAACAGATCGGCGGCAATGAGTCGATCCTCTTCCAAGGGAAAGCGCCGAAAATCTTCGCGCACGCGCTCAAGGAACTCGTCGGAACATAATCCAGCTGCGCGCGATCGCTGTCGTCGCGTGTGCGACGCTGCTTTTGGGGACGGCCAATTCTGCGCGCGTCGGGCCGAGTTCCCGCGATGCCGATGCGCTTCTTTCCGCGTCCGCGCGCGAGACGATCGACGCGTTCTGCGATCGTCGCGTCGGCCTCGCCCGCAGCGTGGAGCCCGCCGTGATCGCGCGCATTTACGGCGCGGGGGAAACCGATGGTACGTGGCACGTCGCGAGCGCACCGCTCCTCGCGCGCATCGCCCGCGATCCCGATATCTACAGTGATGTGGCGCGCGTCTATTCACTCGCCGGAACCGTCGCGATTGTGAAGACGGCGACGCGTTCGCTCGATTATCACGCGGATGCGGAATCGTGCTACCGCGATTCGGGAGCGCTCGCGCGCGAACGCGATTCGAGTTCGGGGACGGTAAACTCAGACGATGAAGCGCGCTATCTCGACGATCGCGGCCACATCGTCGCGCAGAGTTCGAAGCTTTCCCCGATCGCGCCGCAACCGGGCGCATCGGTCTCTCCCGATCTGCGCGCGGCGGTGCCGCAACTCTATCGCTACGTACGCGAACTCCCATTCTGGTCGCTCATCGGCCGGTAGTCGCCGCGGGCGCGGGCGGAAGGCATCGCAATGGGGCGAACGCACGCTCGGTGCAACCGACGATTATCGCGGGCGTCTGGATCTGGTCCCTCTGGCAACCGGAGCGCAATCTTTATTTCAACTCGTTTTTCATCGCGCGGCCGGGCGGCAATCTCGCGATCGATCCGCTTCCGCTCACCGATGCCGATGCGCAGGAGATCGCGTCGCGCGGCGGCGTCGCGTGGGTGGTCGTGACGAACCGCGATCACGAACGCGATGCACGCGCGATCGCAGCGCGATTCGGCGCGAAGATCGCCGCGAGCGCGCCCGACGTCGCGATGCTCGCGGGCCCCGTCGATCGCGCGCTCGTTCATGGCGACGAGATCGGCGGCGCGCGTGTGATCGCACTCGATGGCTTTAAAACGCCGGGTGAATGTGCGTTGTACTTCGCCGATCTCGAAACGGTCGTTCTCGGTGATGCCCTGTGGGGGGCGCCTGCGGGAGCGCTCACGTTGATGCCCGATGAGAAACTGGCCGACGCACGCCGCGCGGCACTCTCGCTCCGTACCGTGGCGGCGGCTCATCCGCTGCA
The DNA here is from genome assembly GCA_043743145.1 of Rhodospirillales bacterium. Taxonomy (GTDB): domain Bacteria; phylum Vulcanimicrobiota; class Vulcanimicrobiia; order Vulcanimicrobiales; family Vulcanimicrobiaceae; genus JANYGA01. Next base: position 22,057 of record JAYTXC010000268.1, on the reverse strand, counting down.
TCTCCTCGTCGGAGATGGCGCGTGCGTCTTTGAGAATGCGACCGCGGAAATGTGGAAGACGCTCGACGCGCGCGCGTTGCCGGAGATGCGCGTGATCAACGTCGATGATGCCGTGTGGCGGACGTGGCCGAAGGAGCCGTCGGGATTCGGTGGCTCGACCTTCGAGGTCGGCAATCTGATCGGCTCCGAGAAACTCGGCTACCGCATCGCGCGGATCGATCCGGGGTCGGCCTTCTGTCCGCTGCATTGGCATACACTCGAAGAAGAGGTGTTCTTCGTGATGCGCGGGATCGCGACACTCGTGACGCCGCACGGTCGGGTTTCCGTGCGCGCGGGCGACTTCTTGCAGTTTCCGACCACGTCCGTCGGCGCGCATAAAGTGGTGAATGAATCGTCCGCGCCGTGCGATATCTTGATGGTCGCGTGCAACGATCTCGACGACGTCTGCAGCTATCCCGATTCACACAAAGTGCTCGTCGATCGGCGTGGCCTCATGCTTCGCGATCATCCCGACCTCGATTATTACGACGGCGAGATCGTAAGATGACGACGCGCGTGCGAACGCTCGGGCGTCGCGTCGTGTCGTGGCTCGCATCGAGCGTGATTGCGACGACCATCGCCGTGACGGCGACCGATGCACGGGCGGCGGAGCTCTCGACCGATCTCGGACTTACGGCAGCGATCGTTGCGGGCTCGCACGTCGGCTCGGAGAATCCGATTCCGGTGAGCGGCGTGGTGCCGGGGGCGCTCTTGCAAATCGTGCAACACGTCGGTCGCTTTTCCGTTGGTCTCGAGGGCGTTCCGCAAGTCGCCGCATCGACGGGATCGACGGGGCCCTTCGGTCGGTCCTCGGCGAGTCTCTCGCTCGTCAATGCGACGGGAAACGTCGATCTCGGGTCCCTGCGGCGCTACCGCATCGGCTTCGGATTCCAACTCATCAATCTCAGTAACGTCAACGGGTTCAACGGCGATCGTAATAGCGTGCGCATCGCTTCACCGATCTATGCCGTCGGCACGACGCTGCCCCTCGCGCGAGGGGCGATCGATCTCGATCTCAACGTCGATCCGAATTTGCGTGGGATCCTTCACATCTTCACGAAAGACAACGTCGCCTCACCCGATAAGCCCGAAGCGGGTGCCGAAATCGACTATCGCGCCGCATATCGATGGACGCGTGGGAACGCGACGTATCGTGCGGGCGTGCGCGGCCTCAGCTACCACACGCGCAATACCAGCAACGGCGAACTCGTCGATCGCAACGTCGGCGCGGGCGTGACGTTCGATGCGCGCTTCGCACTCGGCGCGCGGCGCTAACGTGCCGGTCGCGATCACCCCGCATCTCGAGATCGCCTACGAAGAGCGCAATCCGCATGCGAGCGATGTCGTCGTGCTCGTCCACGGATTTCCTGACGACGTGCGAACGTGGGATGCGCTGCTGGAACGCCCGGCGCTCGCGGGAAAGCGCGCGATCGTTCCATCGTTACGCGGCTTCGGCGCGACGCGGTTTCGCGATGCGGCTGCGCCGCGCAACGCGCCCGCACACGTGCTCGCCCGCGATATCGTCGATCTGCTCGATGCCCTCGACATTTCGCGCTGCACGCTCGTCGGTCACGACTGGGGCGCGCGTGCGTCGTACGGGGTCGCCGTCATCGCGCCCGAGCGCGTCGAGCGACTCGTGGCGCTCTCGGTCGGATATGGCGCAAGCCTCCCGGTCGCGGCAATGTCGAACGCGCAGATTCATGCCTTCTGGTATCAGTGGTATTTCGCGACGCCGCGTGGTGAAGCGACGTTGCGCGACGATCGCGTCGCGTTCTGTCGCAATCTCTGGCGCACGTGGTCGCCCACGTGGGCGTTTGCCGATCTCGAATACGAGCGTACCGCGGCCGCCTTTGCAAACGACGACTTCGTTCAAATCGTGTTGCACTCGTATCGCCATCGTTGGGGGTTTGCCGAGCCGGGACCGGGCGCGCGCGAAGATGAGACGGCACTGGCCGCACTCCCGCGTATCGCGGTGCCGACGCTCGTGATGCACGGCGATGTCGATGGCGCGACGTTGCTCGAAGCGACGGCGGATCGCGCGCATCTTTTCGGCGCCGCGTATCGCCGCGTCGTCGTGCCGGGTGTCGGACATTTCATACAACGCGAAGCCCCGGATGCCGTCGATGCCGCGATCGCCGCGTTTGCGATGCAACGGTCATGAAGCTTCCGCTCGAAATCGTCTCCGACGATGGCGGAGTCGTCGTCCTCCGCACGTCGGAGCCGCTCGGGCGACTCGGGATGTCGGGTGGCGTCGCGTTGCACTACCCGACGCGCACGGGTGCGTTGCTGCGCGTGGATGGCGTGGTGCGCGGCGCATTCGATCGCGAACACGACACCGTGCCGTTGCCGTCGCACGTGCGTGGCGATGTGACGCTCGAAGTCGAACGCCGCTCGATGCCGACGACCGGTTTGCCATCGGGTGCGGGCTTCCGCTGGACATGGATCCTCGCGAACGCCGCGCAAAAGCCGGGGCTCGTGCTCGAGACGATCGCGCGCGGCTTGCCCGGGCGACGCGCGCGCAAGCCGGCCGCGCCGTCGGATGCGGGGGATCTCGCCCTCGTCGGCCATTCGCATCTCGATGTCGCATGGCTCTGGACGTACGACCAAACCGCGCGCAAGGCACAGCGCACGTTCGCAACGGCGGTGCGGCAACTCGAAAGCCATGCGGCCTTCATCTTCACGCAAAGTCAGCCGCAGCTCTACGCGTGGGTGGAGCGTGCCGATCCGATCTTTTTCGAGCGCGTGCGCACGCTCGGTCGCGCGGGACGATTCGATCCCAGCGGTGCCGCGATGTGGGTCGAACCCGATTGTAATATTCCGTCCGGCGAGTCGTTACTTCGGCAGTTGAGTTTCGGAATTGCGTACGTCGAGCGCACGTTTGGACGACGCCCGAGCGTCGCATGGTTGCCCGATACGTTCGGCTTTGCAAATACGCTACCGACGCTCCTCGGGCACGCCGGCATCGCTTCGTTTGGGACGACCAAACTCGGCTGGAACGATACCACGGCCTTCCCGTACGCGCGTTTCGTGTGGGAAGGCCCGGACGGGTCGCGCATCGTCTCGGCGCAGATCGCCTCGGTTGCCGGCGACGCCAAGCCCGCACGCGTTCGTCGTGCGCGCGCGCGTGGAGACGCGCTGCTCGTGGGGCATGGCGATGGTGGTGGCGGCGCCACCGATGCGGCAATCGCGGAAGCGAGCGCGATCGGGACCTGGAACGCACTCGATCGCTATTTCGCGGATATCGCACGGGGCGCGGATCGCTTGCCGATCGTGCACGACGAACTCTATCTGCAAGAGCATCGCGGCACCTACACGACGCATCACGCAATCAAGGCGCGCAACGCCGCGCTCGAACGCGAGCTCGGCTCGGCCGAACTCGCACTCGCGTGGGCGAAGGCCTTGCACGCAACGCCGTTCTTTCTCGACGAGGCGCGCGGCCAACTCGCGGCCGCGTGGGAGATCGTCTTGCGCGCGCAATTTCACGATGTCTTGTCGGGAAGCGCGATTGCCGACGTGTACGTCGACGTGCACGCCGAGTACGATCAAGCGGATGCACTCGTCGCACACGTGCGTTCGAGCGCGCGCAGCGTCTTGCCCAAGAGTAACGCGATCGCATTGCCGCAGCCCGTCGCACCCGTGCGCGCTCCGGCGCGCGATCGTCGCGCGTCGTCTCTGCTACTGGCGAACGATCGTGTCGTCGCGCGTGTCGACGATCGTGGAGCGCTCGTGGAACTGCGCGCACCGCACGCACCCAATCTCGTGCGCGACGGCTTGCGCCTCGCCGCATACGTCGATCGCCCGAAGCGCTGGGATGCGTGGAATCTCGATCGCAGGTATCGCAAACATCCGCTCCGCGTCGCCGTGACGGGCGTCGAGATCGTCGATGAGGGCATCGAGATCCGCTACGCGTTCGGCGCATCGCTCGCCGTCGCGCGACTCACACTCGATCGTAACGCCGCCTTCGTTCGCGTCGATCTCGCGGTCGACTGGCGCGAACGACATGTCGTCTTGCGCGTGGAGAACACGCTCGCATTCGAGGCGACGCGCGCGCGATTCGGATCGCCGCACGGAACGATCGATCGCCCGCCAAACCCAGCGTCGCGTTCGGAACGTGCGCGTTACGAGGCACCGGGTCAGCGCTTCGCTCGCGTCGATGCATCCAGCCGTGGGTTCGCGCTTTTGGCGCTCGATACGTATGGCTGGAGCGTCGAGCGTTGCGGAGATGTCACGGCGCTCGGGCACTCACTTTTGCGCGGACCGACCTGGCCCGATCCCGGTGCCGATGCCGGGACGCATGCCTTCGCGCTCGGCTACGCGCCGTGTGCCGATCTTGGAATGGGAGAGCTCGAAACCGTGTGGCAACACTTTGCGGGCACGAACGACGTGCCGATGTTTACTTCGGAGGATCCGGCCGTGCACGTCGTCGCGACGAAGCTTGCCAACGACGGGGACGGCGTTGTGGTCCGCGTGCGCGAGTGCGATGGGGCGCCGCGGAGCATGCGCTTGCGCTGCGGCGCGCGTGTGCGCACGATCGGCTGCGTCGATGCGCTCGAAGCGCCGCTCGCTACGCCACTCGCATCCGATGCGGTGTATGCCGATGGCGAAATCGTCGCGCCGCTCGGTGCGTTCGCCCTGCGGTCGTTTCGCGTGCGCACCGCATGAGCGTGGCACTCGAAGCCGTGATCTTCGATCTCGACGATACGTTGCACGACGACACGGCGACGTATCACGGTGCGGCGAGCCGTGTGGCGCACGACGTCGCCCGTGAATCGGGCATCGTCGCGCAGCGTCTGCTCGATGCCTACATCAAACAATCGGAGCGTTTTTGGAGCACGCTCGACACGGCGACGCTCTCGGTGAAGCTCGTCGACCTGCGCACATCGATGTGGCACGCCGCGCTGACCGAAACGGGCCTCGACGACGTGGAGCTCGCGAGCCGTTGCGCGGATGCGTACAACGCGCATCGGCGCGACTTACTCGAACTCTGGCCGGGCGCACTCGAACTCTTGCAACGTCTACGCGCGGGCGGCTACAAACTCGCGCTCATCACGAACGGCTTCTCCGAAACGCATCGCGATAAGCTCACCGTCTTACGACTCGATGATGCTTTCGATGAAATCTTCATCGCCGATGAAGTCGGCATGGTCAAACCGGATCCGCGCCTCTTCCGGCTTGCGGCGGATCGGCTCGGCGTCGCGCCGGAGGCCTGCGCGATGGTCGGCGATCGCTTCGATCGCGACGTCCGCGGCGGGGCATCGGTCGGCATGTTCACCGTCTGGATGAACGTCCGCAACGAGGCGCTTCCGACCGATCTCGCCGCCGATGCTGTGGTGAGTCGGATCGATGAGGTCGAAGGGGTGCTACCGCTCACATGGAACCAGGGGCGCGCGTGATTCCGTTCGCGGTTCGCCTTCTCATCACGCTGCTGGGCGCCGGTATGCTCTTGGGCTCGTTTTTCGTCCGAAGCTCGGTCGATCGGGGGCTCGAGATTCGACGCGACGCCCCACCGTCGCTCAACGTCGATGCCGCGGCCTTTACGCTGCGCGTGATGGGCGCCGTGATTCTCATGGCCGGGCTCCTCACCTGGGTCGTCAACTACACGATCGAAAAAAAGACCGGCATCTTCTAGGGCTCCGGCATGCAACGAAGACCCGCCGAAATCGGTCCTAAGACCGTGTCGAAACAGCCCTCCAACGGTTCCGCGCCGCGCGGCCTCGATGCCATCGTCATCAAGGGCGCGCGCGAGCATAATCTCAAAAATATCGATCTGACGCTGCCGCGAAATCGGCTCATCGTGATCACGGGTCTCTCGGGGTCGGGCAAATCGTCGCTCGCATTCGATACGATCTATGCCGAAGGCCAGCGTCGCTATGTCGAGTCGCTCTCGAGCTACGCGCGGCAATTCTTAGGCCAGATGGAGAAGCCCGACGTCGATTACATCGAGGGCCTCTCGCCCGCGATCTCGATCGATCAAAAGTCGACGTCGCGCAATCCGCGTTCGACCGTCGGCACCGTCACCGAGATCTACGATTACCTCCGCTTGCTCTACGCGCGGATCGGGCGACCGCACTGCTACAGCTGCGGTCGTGAAGTAAGCGCGCAATCGAGCCAGCAAATCGTCGATCAAATTCTCGAATTGCCCGAAGGCACGCGCATTCAAGTGCTCTCACCCGTGATCCGCGGGCGCAAGGGCGAGTATGCGAAACTCTTCGAGGAGATCGGGAAAGAGGGCTTCGCGCGCGTCCGCATCGATGGCGAGACGGTCGAATTGCGCGAAAAGATCGATCTCGACAAAAAGAAAAAGCACACGATCGAAGTGATCGTCGACCGGCTCGTCATCAAAGCCGATATACGTAAGCGCTTAACCGATTCGATCGAGACGACGCTGCGACTCTCGAGCGGTATCGTCACGGTGATCGTCGAGCCGGGCAAGAAAACCACGGAGGAAAAAGCCGCGGTCGCCCCGCGCGAACTTGCCGTACCGCCGAAGGAGCTGACGTTCTCCGAATCGCTCGCGTGCGTGTACTGCGGACTTTCGTTCGAAGAACTCGCGCCACGGCTCTTCTCGTTCAACTCACCCTACGGTGCGTGTCCCGATTGCACGGGGCTCGGTGCGAAGATCGAAATCGATCCGTGGAAAGTGATGCCCGATCGCTCGAAATCGCTCGAGGAAGGCGCGATCGTGCCGTGGAGCAAGGCGCTCGGCGGCGGCAAATATCCTTCGATGAACCCGTACTACATGCAGCAAGTCGAAAAGCTGCTGCGCTCGCGGCGCGTGAAGATGTCGACACCGCTCGAGAAGATGCCCGAGGATCTCGTCGAGTCGATCTTGCACGGTGTCGAGGGCAAGCAACGCTTCACGTATGAATCCAAGAGCGGCACGGCGTGGAGTTACGACGCGCAGTTCGAGGGCGTGTGCAACAATTTGCAACGCCGCTACAGCGAGACGTCCTCGGAGTACGTGAAGGAAGAGATCGAGAAATTCATGTCGGCGACGACATGTAAGACGTGCAAGGGCGCGCGACTCAAACCCGAAGCGCTCGCCGTGACGGTTGCGGATACGAATATCTCTGTCGTCACATCGATGTCGGTGGAAAAAGCCGAAGCGTTCTTTGCGAAATTCGTGCCGAACAAGCGCGAAGAAATCATCGCACAACAGATCCTCAAAGAAGTGCGTGCGCGGCTCGGCTTTCTCACGAATGTCGGGCTCGGATATCTCAATCTCTCGCGGTCGGCGACGACACTCTCGGGCGGCGAATCGCAACGCATTCGGTTGGCGACGCAAATCGGTTCGTCGCTCGTGGGCGTGCTCTACATTCTCGACGAACCCTCGATCGGGTTGCATCAGCGCGATAACGACCGTCTCCTCGCGACGCTCAAGACGCTGCGCGATCTCGGCAATACGCTCATCGTCATCGAGCACGATGAAGATACGATGCGCGAGGCCGACGTCATCGTCGATATCGGTCCTGGCGCGGGCGCCGAGGGTGGGCGGATCCTCACGGTCGGCACGCTCGCGGAGATCATGCTCAACGACGAGTCGCCGACGGCGGCCTATCTCTCGGGCCGCCAGTTCATCGCGATTCCCAAGAAACGTCGCAAGCCACGGTCGTGGCTCAAAGTCCGCAACGCCAAAGCCAACAACATCGGTGGCGTCGACGTCGATTTTCCGATTGGCGTTTTTGCCGCGGTGACGGGTGTGAGCGGCAGTGGCAAATCGACGCTCGTCAACGAAGTGCTGGTGAAAGCGCTCAATCAACATCTGCACGGGTCGAATGCCGGCGGCACGTACGGGACCGTCTCGGGCGCGGACGTGCTCGATAAGATGGTCGTGATCGATCAATCGCCGATCGGTCGCACGCCGCGCTCGAATCCCGCAACGTACACGGGTGCGTTCGATCTCGTGCGCGAGCTGTTCTCGCTCGTTCCCGATTCCAAGATGCGTGGCTATACGCCGGGACGTTTCTCGTTCAACGTCAAGGGCGGGCGCTGCGAATCGTGCCAGGGCGACGGCATCATCAAGATCGAGATGCACTTCTTACCCGACGTCTACGTGCCGTGCGAAGTCTGTAAGGGTAAGCGCTATAACGCGCAGACGCTGGAAATTAAGTACAAGGGAAAATCCGTCTCCGACGTGCTCGAAATGCGTGTCGATGAAGCGGCGGAATTTTTCGCCGCGAACCCGCGCATTCACACGCGCCTCAAAACGATCGCCGATGTTGGCCTCGGGTACATCAAAATGGGCCAGCCCGCAACGACGCTCTCGGGTGGCGAAGCGCAGCGCATCAAGCTCGCAAACGAACTCGCGAAACGCGCGACGGGTCGCACCTTCTACGTGCTCGACGAACCCACCACGGGCTTACACTTCGCCGATATTCACAAGCTGCTCGATATCTTGCAGCGACTCGTTGCCGTCGGGAATACCGTGCTCACGATCGAGCACAATCTCGACGTCATCAAGACGGCGGATTATCTCATCGATCTCGGGCCCGAAGGCGGCGATCGCGGCGGCACGATCGTTGCGGTCGGCACCCCCGAACACGTGGCGACCGTGAAAGGTTCGTACACGGGATACTATCTCGGACCCGTGCTCAAAGACGAACGTGCGCACGGCGTCATGTCACCCGATAAGGCAAACATGGAACGGATGGAGATCGAAAATCTCGCGCGTTTACAAGAGCTCGCGACGGGTCAGCGCGTCACCGTCGAGGTCTGAACCGTCGCTGCGGTCGTGTCGGCGATCAAGCGTTCGGCGAACGCACGAATCGTCGGCACGACAAGCTCCGGCGCGGGATCGAGCGGATTGAGTGCCGTGCCGTGGCGTGCGACGAAGGCGCCGTGCATGCCCGTGCGCATCGCGCCCGTGATATCCCAGTCGTGCGCGGCAACCATCATCGTGTCGGCGGGCTCCACGCCCAAGCGCTCACACGCGAACGCGTACGTGCGCGGGTCGGGTTTATACGACGCGATCGCATCGGTCGAAAGCACGAGTTCGAAGTACTCGGTGAGATGATTATGCGCGAGTTGCGCGTCGATCATGCCTTGCGTCGAGTTGGTGAGAATCGCGAGCCGAAAGCCGGCGTCGCGCAGCGAGGCGAGGCCGCTCGCGACGTCGCCGTGAGCCGGTAACGAGATCACGCCCGCAAGGATTCGACGTTTTCGTTCTTCGTCGAGGGCGACGCCCCGCTTGCGTGCGGTCATCTCGAGCGAGGCGCGCGCGAGGTCGGAGAACGAATGATACGCGCCGGTAACGCTCGCGGCGAACGCGGACTGCAAGAGCTGCGCGAACCAAATGCGCCGAACGGATTTATCGCCGAAGGCATCGGCAAAGAGTGGATCCAGAGCGCTCATGTCGAGCAGCGTCTCGTTGACGTCGAATACGATGGTAAGCACGCCTCATGATACTCCGAGCGAGGCGCGCACGCACGCGTTTCCGGCTAGAAACCGAGTTGCGGCAACGGATCTTCGCGAAGGGCGAAATTTCGGTACCGCGCGAGTGCGTACAGCGGGAAAAATGCGCGGTAGCCGTGGTAGCGTAAATAAAAGACGCGTGGGAAACCGACGGCCGTGTACCAGGGCTCGTCCCACGTTCCGTCACTGGTCTGCGTGCGGAGCAAATACGCGATGCCGCGCGCGACTGCCGGATGCTCGGCTTCGCCTGCGTTGAGCAGACCGAGAACCGCCCATGCGGTCTGGCTTGCGGTACTCGCTTTGGACGTGCCGCGTTCGTGCGGATAATACGTCGCGCCATCTTCGCCCCAGCCGCCGTCGGCGGCTTGCGCGCGTAAGAGATACTCGACGCCGCGCCGCACGGTCGGCGAATTGCGTGCCGTCTCGCCGACGGCGAGAAACGCATTGATGGCCGACCACGTCCCGTACACGTAATTCGTGCCCCAGCGCCCGAACCACGACCCGTCGGCCAGTTGCGTTCGTCGCAGATACGCGAGGCCGCGCGCGACCGCAGGATGATCGAGCGCGTATCCCATCTGCACGAGCATACCGACGCAGCGCGCGGAGACGTCTTCGGTCGGCGGATCGAGCAACGCGCCGTGATCGGCGAAGGGGATGTGGTTGAGATAGACGTGTTCGTTTTCCGCATCGAAGGCACCCCAACCGCCGCTCGCGCTCTGCATGCCGATCACCCATTCGGCCGCGCGATCGAGTGCCTCGCGATACTTCGTGGGATCTTCGCGATGGAGGGCCATCGCGACGACGGCCGTATCGTCGACGTCGGGATAATAATCGTTCCAGTACTGAAACGCCCAGCCGCCCGGACGCAGCTCGGGCCGACGATTCGCCCAATCGCCGACGACGTCAAGAACTTGGCGATCTTTGAGCCAAGCATTCGCACGATGAACGGCGGCGCGCGCGTCAGCCGAACCCGATTCCAAGAGCGCGTGCGCGGAGAGCGACGTATCCCATATCGGTGAAACGCACGGCTGACAGTACGCTTCGTCTTCGCCGATGACGAGCAGTTTCGCGATCGCGCCGCGCGCGGTCACGAGATCGGGATGATCGCGTGCGTACCCGAGGGCGTCGAAGGCCATCACGGCATTGGCCATTGCCGGAAAGATGCCACCGAGGCCATCTTCGCCGTTGAGGCGTTCGGTCGTAAAAGCGATCGCGCGATCGATCGCGTTCGAGCGCACGAACGCGGGCAGGAGCGGTTCCGCGAATCGCAAGACATCGTCGAGACGGACGAACGATTTTCCGAGCGTCGATGCGGTCGCGGCGCGCATGTAATGGCGTTCGTCTTCGGGTGAGACGACGAAGAGTTCGCGGATATCGACGTTGCGCGGATTGCGCGCACGCGGTCGCAGCGCCATCACGACGAGCAACGGCACGATCACCGTGCGCGACCAATACGAGACCTTGTTGAGATGAAAGGGAAACCAGCCCGGGAAATGCATGATCTCGACCGGCATCACAGGCACCGCGCGCCACGGTACTTGACCGAAGATCGCGAGCGCGATGCGGGTTAAGACATTGCACCGCGCGGCGCCGCCGAGGGCGAGAACGCGTTCGCGCGCAAGACGCATGTGCGGGGCGTCGGGTGCGTCGCCGATGAGTTTGAGCGCGAGATAGGCCTTCACCGTCGCGCTCACATCGGATGCGCCATGATAGAAGAGCGGCCAGCCGCCGTCCTCATTTTGAATGCGACGCAAATAGACCGCGATCTTCGGCTCGAGCGCTCCGTCGACATCGTCGAGGTAATGGCCGAGCATGACGTATTCCGCCGGGATCGTTGCATCGGCTTCGAGTTCGAAGACGTAGTGACCGTCGGGGCGCTGATGCGAGAGTAGCGCGCGCTCGGCGTTCGCTATCGCGTCGTCGAGTTCGGGCGACGTGAGGTCGCCTGTGGCTGCGAAGCTCCTGATCATTCGGCTGGCGTTTATGCTCCGTGAGAGGGAATACCGTCTGGCTGGACGGTATTGGTGATCGCATGCGCCGTCCCTTTCCATCACCAAGAGCATAAGCGACGATGGCCATTCGTGGATCCGGCGATGCGACGCGCAAAAACGTCCTTGCGGCGGCGGCCGAAATCGTCACCACTGAGGGGGCATCGAAGCTCACGCTCGATGCCGTTGCGGAGCGAGTCGGCCTCTCCAAAGGCGGCATCCTCCATCATTTTGCGACCAAAGATTCGCTCATCGCTGCGATGATCGACGACGTGACGACGCAGTTCGAGGGCGACGTGTTTCGGCACATGGCGGGTGAGAGCGGTCCCGGAAGTTTCGCACGTGCGTTCTTGCGCGCGTGTCTCGATCCCGAAGGCGTCATCACGCGGCAATTGCGCGTTTCTGCGGGCATTCTCGCGGCGGTCGCGATCAACAGCCAATTGCTCTCGCCGCTGCGTCATCGCTATGCCGAGTGGCGCACGCGGCTCGATAACGATGGCATCGATCCGGCGATTGCGGAACTCGTCCGTTCGGCGGCCGACGGACTCTGGCTCGGCAACGCTCTCGAACTCGGACCCACGAGCGCGGCGCTACGCAAACGCGTCTTTGCGAAGCTCATCGAACTCACGCATCTCGGCGTTGGCGGCGCGCCCGTCCCCGTCGCGGAATCAGGCCTCTAGCGACGTTCCGCCGACACGCGAGGCGTCCGACGGCGCTCGAAGAGCGGCGTCATCTTCACGATCCGCACGAGAGAGGGTTCGGCAAGCACGATGATCGTGGCAAAACCCGCCCCGGAACGCTTTCGTTTTACGAGCAAGCATCGAACCGGGTTCGGAGACGCGGTCTAAGCGGGCCGGAAAATCGCGCACGCGGTCGTCGCGGAAGCGAGGAGCCGACCGGATGCGTCGGTGAGCCGAGCTTCGGAGATCGCAGTCGTGCGGCCGATATGCATGACGTTGCCTTCGCAACGCACGCGCCCGCTCTCGTGGGAGATCGCGCGAATGAAACGCGTCTGCACGTCGGTCGTGGCGTAGCCGACGCCCGCGGGCAACTTCGTATGGATCGCACAGCCCAGCGCCGAGTCGAGAATGGTCATCGCGAAGCCACCGTGGATACTGCCGATGGGATTGTAGTGTTCTTCGCCAGGCTCGCCTTCAAAGACGATGCGCCCGTCTCCGACTTCGACGATCCAGATATTCATGAGCACCATGATCGGTGGCGAGAGTCGGCGCTCCATGAGCGTGCGGAGCGCGTCGATGCCGGACGATTCGCGGACGAGGGCGGCGGTCGCGAGCGGATCTTGCCACGTGAGGCGGAGTTCGCGGGTGGCGCGGTCGACGGTGCGTGTTTCGTGAAGCATACGCGGCGGCTTAGCAAGGCCAGAAGGGGGCGCCTGCCGCGGTATACGGAACCGCCGATCATGGATGTTCTCGATAGCATCTGGGCATCGGCACCGACACCGCACCACACCCACGACGTGACGAATCAACCGCCGCCGCTCGTCGATTACGATGTCTTTGCTGCCGATCGCGCGCTCGTGGACGCGGTCGCCGATGCGGGCGCCGCGTGGGCGCAACCGCAGTTGCATGCCATCGGTGCGCGTGCCGGATCGGCCGACGCGATCGCGCTCGGTTTTGAAGCGAACGCGAATCCGCCGCAGCTGCGGGCGTTCGATCGCTTCGGCCATCGTGTCGACGAAGTGACGTACCATCCCGCGTATCACGCACTGATGGCGCAAGCCGTCGGTTTTGGATTGCACGTTTCATCTTGGCGCGAGCCCAAAATCGGTGCGCATGTCGCGCGCGCCGCGGGATTTTATGTGTGGAGTCAGGCCGAATCGGGGCACGGCTGTCCGATCTCGATGACGCATGCGGCGATACCCGCGCTCCGCGCGCAACCGAGCCTTGCAGCTGCGTGGGAGCCGCTCGCCTTTGCACCGACATACGACCGCGTGTTGCGGCCCGCGCGCGAGAAGGGCTCGGCGATCTTCGGCATGGCGATGACGGAGAAGCAAGGTGGCTCCGACGTCCGTGCCAACACGACGCGCGCGACGCCGCTCGGCGCCGGCGGCCCGGGTGCGCCGTACGCGCTCGTGGGTCACAAGTGGTTTTGTTCCGCGCCGATGTCGGATGCGTTTTTTATCCTCGCGCAGGCGCCAGCGGGACTTTCGTGTTTTCTCGTGCCGCGATTCTTGCCCGACGGCACGAAAAATGCGTTCGCGTTGCAGCGCCTCAAAGAGAAGCTTGGGAACCGAAGTAATGCTTCGAGTGAAGTCGAGTTTGCAAACACGACGGGATGGCTCGTGGGCGACGAAGGCCGCGGCGTCCAGACGATCGTCGAGATGGTGAACTTCACGCGGCTCGATTGCATTGTCGGGTCGGCTGCCGGTATGCGCCAGGCCGTCGCGCAAGCGATCCACCACGCGTCACATCGCGCAGCGTTCGGGAAGACGCTCGTCGATCAACCGCTGATGCGCAACGTGCTCGCCGATCTCGCGCTCGAATCGGAAGCTGCAACGCTGCTCTTCGTGCGGCTCGCGGTCGCGTGCGATCGTGCGGCGCTCGGCGATGCGCACGAAGCACGGCTCAAACGGATCGGCACGGCATTTGGAAAGTTTTGGGTGTGCAAACGCGCGGCGGGTCACGCGGCGGAAGCGCTCGAGTGCTTGGGCGGCAACGGCTACGTGGAAGAGTCGATCATGCCGCGGCTCTTACGCGAATCGCCGCTCAATTCGATCTGGGAAGGCTCGGGCAACGTGAACGCGCTCGACGTTTTGCGGGCGATGGCGCGCGAAGCGGGTGTACTCGAGTCGTACTTCGCCGAAGTCGATGCGGTGCGCGGAGCCGATGCGCGGCTCGACGCGGCGAGCGATGAATTGCGCGTGGAACTCGCGGATACCGCCGACATGGAGCACCGCGCGCGACGCGTTGTCGAGCGGATGGCGCTCGTTTTTACGGGTGCACTCGTCGTGAGACAGAGTCCCGCGTTCGTTGCGGACGCGTTCTGCGCGTCGCGACTCGCGCGCGATAACGGTAACGCGTATGGGACGCTCCCACGCGGGGTCGATACGCGCGCGATCGTGCGACGCGCGGCGCCGACGGTATGAGGGCGCGAACGACGCCGGACTTCTAGGAACGAGGAGAAACGATGGGACTTCAGGTGCTCTATCCAACGATGCGCTACGACGACGCGCATGCCGCGATCGCGTTCCTTGCAGCGGCGTTCGGGTTCGAGCGTCGAGCGGTCCACTTCGGACCGGCCGATACGGTCGCGCATGCCGAACTCGCCCTCGACGACGCGATCGTGATGATCGGAAGCGCGCGTGAAGGCGGGATTTTTCCGGCAAAAACACCGCGCGCGCTCGGCGGGATCACGGGGTCGGTGTACGCCTACGTCGCCGACGTCGACGCGCATTGCGCGCGCGCGCGCGCGGCGGGTGCGCGTATTGTGGTCGAACCGAGTGACACCGAGTACGGAACGCGTGAATATGCGGCATACGATTGCGAAGATTATTGGTGGACGTTCGGCACGTATCGGCCGCAGGGAGACGCAGCATGAAAATGTCGGCGCCCACGCCCAACCTCGCGCAACGCGACCACGTTCGCGCGATTTTCGCGGGCGCTGCCGGAATTCGCGAAGCGCCGATGTTCGGTTGTCCGGCATTTTTTTTCGGACGACGCATGGTCGCATGCATTTATGGCGATGAGGTCGGGATCAAGCTTCCCAAAGATGACGTCGACGCCGCGCTGACGCGCGCCGGCGTCGTGCCTTTTCGGCCGTATGGGAAGGCCATGCGCGAGTGGGTCGCGTTGCGTCGGCAAGGAGCCGATCTCGATGCTGTCGCCGATCTTCTCGTTGCGTCACTCGCGCATGCGAGAACCAACGCATGATCGACGCAAACGCTTTGGTTTACGCGATCGGTTTCGCTGCATCGCGTCGGATTTTCCGGGGTTCGGACGGTCGGGTGCTCCGAGCGATGTCGGTTTCACGCCGGTCGTGCAAGATTGGGGCGGGCCGATCGGTCGCCGTTGGCGACGCCTGATGCGCGCATGCCGAGTTACCTTTTCCCGCGCAGCATTCTTCACGCGCGAGGCTTCCTAGCGTCGTGTGAGATCGCACCGGCAAAGCTCGTGGAAAAAGAGACGCTGATCTGGTGGGGCGATGCGGATATTGCATTCCGAGCGAAAAAGCGAGTGCGTTTCGCAGAGGCGCTGCCGCCCCGCAAAACCGTCATCTTACGCGGTGCGGGGCATTCTCTTTGGGAAGACGCTCCCGAAGAAATTATCGCGTCGATCCGTACTTTTTAGAGCGAGGGTGCGTCGTGCGAGTCGCCAAAGCAATGACCGTCATGATGCGATTGCATGGGCGTCGAGTTCGATGAAGCATACCGACCGTCTCATCGCAGCAGCGATTGGGGTCGCACTCGTTCTCGGTGGCTGCACGCCTCCGTCACATACGGCTTCGCGCGTCGCGCCAACTCCGACCGGCGATGTCGGTACCGCTCGGAGCGGCAGCGGCAGCGGCAGCGGAAACAAACGTGATACGCGAGGATCGGACGGCGAGAGCGCCGAGAGCGCCGAGAGTGGCGAGAGTGGCCGGGGGGGATTTGGAACCTCCGGTGCTGAGGGGCACGGCGGCGGATAACTTCGCGGCATCGGTTCGCGCGCGTTTTCCTGACTTCTGGTTCGATGTCGCGGGCGAGCCCTATGCGATCGAGTCGCCGCACCTCATCGCGCGGGAGACGGTCGAGACGATTCGCGCGGCGGCGCGCGACGCATGGCGTATCTTCGCGCACGTCTTGCCGGTCGTTGTGGGATTACCCGATGACGAACTCGTGGCCATCGGCGTACCAGCGAACGCGATCGCAGCTTGTCGTGATGTTGGTGGGCCGGTTCCAACGCTCGTCGGTCGCTTCGATTTCGCGCTGACGCCCGCGGGCCCAAAGCTCTTGGAGTTCAATGCGGACACGCCGTTTTTTCTCTGGGAATCGTTCGAGGTCGCAGGTGCGTTGGTGGAGGCCGCGGGTCTCGTCGATCCTAACGCGGGTGCACTCGAGACGTTACGTGCTGGGATCGCGCGCACGCTTTGTGATCTCGCACCGACGGCGCGAGTCGCGGTAACGGCGTACAACACGTGGCGCGAAGATTGGTTTACCGGGCTCTTCGCCGCACGCGTCGCGAGCCTCGCGCTCGGGCGTGCCGTCGACGTCGTGCCGCTCTGCGATCTCCGCGTCGACGAACGCGGAGCGTACGATGCCGACGGCCGACGCATCGATGCGCTGTGGCGCTTCTATCCACTCGAGCATCTCGCGCGCGATCGTGCGGGCGATGTGCTCCTCGCGAGCCTACGCGATGGCCACGTGCGGACGATAAATCCGCCTCACGCGCTGCTCGCACAGAACAAAGCAACACTCGCAATCGTGTGGGGCCTGCGCCAGAGCGCGTATGTCGATGCCGAGTTGCGCGCGCGGATCGAGTCGATCTTCTTACCGACCTTTCTCGATTTGCCGTCGGGAAGCGGGCGTTACGTACGAAAGCCCGTCTTCGGTCGCGAAGGCCGTAGCGTTACGATCTACGATGCCGAAACGATCGTCGAAGGTGCGCTCGAACCTGCGTACGGGGCGCAACCCGCCATCTATCAGCAGTACGTCGAGTTACCGACCGTCGCACTCGACGGCGTGCGAGCGGGCTCGTTCGATCGCGCGATCCACACGTGTTTCGTCGTCGATGGTGCCGCCTGCGCGGTTGGCATGCGGGTAGGCGGTCGGATTACCGATGTGAAGGCGCTCATGGTACCACTGGGGTTCGAGAACGGTGCGGGCGTTTTTTAGGTCTCGTCCTTGATGCAGGCACCGTAGATCCAGGCCATGAGCAGAAACTGCAACGGCAAACGCGCGTAGAGCGCCCAGGCGGGTGCGAGCTTGCCGAATTTTTCGGTGTCGACCGCCATGTAGATGTTCGCCGGAAAGACGGCAACGAGGAGTGCGATGAGACCCCAGCCCGCAACTTTGCGCGTCTGCGGGATCATCGCGCCAAGACCGCCGAGCATTTCGAAGAGACCGCTTGCGAACACGAGTTCGCGATGCGCGGGAAGAAATGGCGGCATGATCGCTTCGTACATCGTCGGATTCTTGAAATGCAACGCCCCAGCCGCAACGAAGATAATCCCGATGATGAGGGGTTGCACGTTTCGCATACGCGTCACTACGTTGCGCATCGCGCGCTTTCAGCTTCGCGGCACGCGCGCATGAGTGTGTCGCTCGAACGACGCGGCCCGATTGCGTGGTTACGGATCGTGAAGCCGCAGACGCGCAACGCGATGTCGACGCACATGTGGCGCGATTTTACGGCGTGCGTCGCGGAGGTCGCGCGCGACGAATCGCTTCGAGCGCTCGTGGTGTGTGGCGTCGCTGAGGCGTTCGTGAGCGGTGCGGACATCGCGGATTTTCGTCTGTTCTCCGCAGCTCCCGATGGCCTCGTGTACGAAGCGATCGTCGAGACCGCGCTCGTTGCGCTCGAAGCACTCGATATCGCGACGATCGCGGCGGTCTCCGGCGCGTGCACGGGCGGCGGCGCGATTCTTGCGGCAGCATGCGATCTGCGGATCGCTGCGACGAGCGCGCGCGTCGGCGTACCGATCGCGAAGAATGTCGGCAACCTCACGACGGCTGCGAACGTCGCGCGACTCGCGAACGTCGTTGGAAGTGCGCGCGTGATGCGATGGATTCTCGTCGCCGAACTTGCGACCGCGAACGAAGCGCTCGGTTTTGGGTTTTTCTCCGAACTCGTCGCCGATTACGATGCGCTCGAAGCGCGAGCGAATGATCTCGCGCAACGCATCGCGCAGAACGCGCCGCTCACGATTGCAGGCGCCAAAGAACTCGTGCGTCGCATCCGCGTCGATGGCGTGCATGCGAGCGATAGCGATCTGCTCACGCGCTGTTATGGGAGTCGCGATTTTCACGAAGGCGTCGCGGCGTTCGTCGAAAAACGAGCGGCAAAATTTAGCGGGCGTTAGTTGATCGAGGGCTCCGCGTCGTCGCTCGAAACGATACGGGCGGTAAGCCAGCACGTCGCGCGCACGATGCCACCGATGCTCGGTTCGCCCGCGACCACGTCGGGTGCGGCGAGGACATCGATCTCACCGCCATATGTCTCCACGCGGATGCGCCAAAACGCACGCTCGGTCGCGGGATTGATCCGCGTCTCGCACGCGCGAATCGTGCCCGTCACGATCGCTTGCGAGCGCGCACGGCCGGTGTTGCTGCCGAAGAGACCGATCGGCAAGAGCGAGGTCGTTGCGAAGCCTGTCGGTTCGTCGCGGAGCGATTGCTGATAGGCAGCCTCGCTCGGCCACCAGCGCAGCTCGTGTGCGAAACCGGCGAGTGCGAGCACGGCTCGAAAGGGGACGCCGCGTTTTGCGAGCGACGCGTCGAAGTCGGGAACGCTCGCGCTAAAGGGGTAGAGACCGTGTTCGTCGCCGCTGGGCGAGGCCCACGCGTAGAGTTCGCCTTCGAGCGCGAACTCGGGATTGGGCTCGATGCCCTCGACGATCGCGTGCATTCGCGCGTCGCCTGCAAAGTGCGGATTCGCGCCGGCGAGCTCGCGCTTCTCGCCATCGAGGCGATAGAGATTGACCCAGAGCTCGACGCCGGCGCCCGGCGTCCAGACACGATAATCGCCGTTGGGCGCTTCGATCACAGCGCCCCCGCCGAGTGCACGCTTGAGGAGCGATTGCAATTCGGAGGGCTCGAGCGTGAATCCGACCGTCCGAAAATGATCGGGCATCAGCGAACGGGTGGCGGGAACGAGCAACTCATCGGAGAGGCACCATTTGCCGCGCGCCCTCGAACTCTTGCGGCCCGCGGGGATGCCTGGGAGGCGGCCCGCGCGCCGTCGTATGCGGCGGCGTGGCGATCGAAAGCAACCTCTCCGCGCGGGCCCGGGTGTTACGCGAGCAACTTGTGGAGGCCAATGTCGCGTACCACGAACGCGATGCGCCGACGATCGACGACGCCACCTACGATGCGCTCTTGCGCGAGCTCGGCGATCTCGAAGACGCGCATCCCGAGATCGTCACGCCGGATTCGCCGACGCAACGTGTGGGCGCGGCGCCTGCAGTCGATTTTTCGCCGTACCCGCACGACGTGCCGATGCTCTCACTGGGCAACGCATTCGACGCAGCAGACTTGCGCGCGTTCGATGCGCGCGTCGCAAAACTCGCAGGCATCGCGCCGAGTTACATGTGCGAACTCAAGATCGACGGCCTCGCGATGTCGCTGCGCTACGAACGCGGCCGCTTGCGTTCGGCGGGCACGCGCGGCGATGGAAGCGTGGGTGAAGACGTCACCGCGAACGTGCGCACGATCGCCGATATTCCAGCGACGTTACCGGCGGTCGCGGAATCGCCGAGCGTCGTCGACGTGCGGGGCGAGGTGTATCTTACGAAGGCGGCGTTCGAAGCGCTCAATGCGACGCGCGAAGCGTCGGGGCTACCGCTCTTCGCAAATCCGCGCAACACGGCCGCGGGTGGCTTACGTCAGAAAGATGCACGCGCGACGGCGGAACGCAAGCTCTCGTTTTTCGCTTACGCCGTCGGTCGTTTCGAAGGCACGCCGCCACCGACGACGCAATCCGCCTTGCTCCAAACGCTCGGCACGTATGGTTTTGCGGTCAACGAACGCAACGTCGCGTGTGCGACGATCGATGATGTGATCGCTTTCTGTGAACGCTACGAACGCGAGCGCGATGCGTTGCCGTACGAGATCGACGGCATTGTCGTAAAAGTCGACGAGATCGCGTTGCAAGCGAAGCTCGGCTATGCGGGCAAAGATCCGCGCTGGGCGATCGCGTTTAAATTCCGCGCGCAAGAAGCGCGTACGACGCTGCTCGACATCGGCATCAACGTCAGCCGCGCGGGCAAACTCAATCCATATGCGATCCTCGCGCCCGTGACGATCGGCGGCGTGACCGTCAAGATGGCGACGTTGCACAACGAAGCCGATATCGGGCGTAAAGATATTCGCATCGGCGACACCGTCGTGGTACGCCGTGCGGGCGACGTCATTCCCTACGTCGTCGGTCCGGTGCTCGAGGCGCGGCCGAGTGAGACGTCGGTGTATGCGATTCCGACGGTCTGCCCCGTCTGCGGGTCGGCGGTCGATCATCCGCCGGAAGATGTGTTCTCGTACTGTACGAATGTCTCGTGCCCGGCGCAGTTACGCGAGCGCATTCGGCACTGGTGCTCGCGCGGCGCGATGGATATCGAGGGCGTGGGCGATGCGCTCTCCGCGCTGCTCGTCGAAGCCGGGCTCACGCACAACGTTGCCGATCTTTACGATCTGCGCGCCGCGGCGCTCGCAACGTTGCCGCGCATGGGCGACAAGACGGTCCAAAACGTGCTCGACGCGATTGAAGGGTCAAAGTCACGCGGCCTCGCGCGCGTGCTCGCGGCGCTCGGGATCCGTTTTGTCGGCGGACAAAACGCGGCGCTCATCGCTGGCGATTTCGGCACGATCGACGCGCTCGCGGACGCAACGCACGAGCAGCTCATGGCGGTCGACGGCATCGGCGAACAGATCGCCGAGAGCGTCGCGTTTTTCTTCGACCAGCCGCAGAATCTCGCGGTCGTCGAACGTTTGCGCGCGAGCGGCCTCGATCTCACGGCGCCGCTCCGTCCGAAGGAGCCGGTCGGCGCATTCGCGGGCAAAACGTTCGTGCTCACCGGCACGCTGCCCAATCTCACGCGCGATGAGGCGAGCGAACGCATCGTCGCCGTCGGTGGCAAAGTCGGAAAATCGATCAGCAAGAAAACCGATTACGTGATCGCGGGCGACGAAGCGGGTTCGAAACTCGCGAAGGCGCGTGAGCTCGAACTCGTGATTCTCGATGAAGCGGGACTTCTCGCGCTCGTGTCTCCGGCAACGGATTCGTCATGACGCGCTCACCGGATCGCAAGATCACGTCTGCATACTCGTGCAGTGTCAACGAAGCGCGAGCGTTTGCGTGAAGTTTCGTCTCGATTCGGGATCTCGAAGCACGGTTAAGCGCGAATGATGGAACGCCGGGTAGCCGTCGTGGTCGACGATCGCGATCTTGGGGCGGCGGCGATCGTTTCGGTCTGAGCTGTCGGGACCGCTTCTGAGCGCAGGTCCACGCGGCCAAAAGAAAACACCGTGGACGTGCGCATTAACGCGGTCTCGCGGTTTCAAAAGATGTAGCGGGCGCGACCCTTTCCGTGCTGCCTCCGGCGAGCACCGAGAATCCGGCGGGATGCGTTGGTGCGGCGACGACGCGGAAGTGAATCGGTTCGCTTCGAGCGTCGGCGCGTAGGACGTGCGCGCCAGGTGCCAGCGGCCAGAGATAGGCGCCGTCGCTCGGTGCGACCGGCCGACCATCGAGCGTCGGATGCGGTGGTCCAAGCGAAGAATCGAAAACAAACGCGAGCTGCTGTGTCGCACCGCCGTCGGGATAATATGCGAAACGATCGCCATCTCGCGGAAAGGTGACGCTCGCGCGCGTGGGTATATCGCGCGTGAATCGAGATTTCGCAATGTGCGCGTATGCGACGAGATCGCGTGCATCGAGATACTCGCCGACGACGGCGCGACAAGCGCGGCT
>JAYTXC010000267.1:0-2836 GCA_043743145.1 Rhodospirillales bacterium | reverse complement strand
GGACCCAATGCCGATGTGTTCGTGCGCGCGTTACCGCGCGTCGGCCTCGATGGCACCGTCAAAAACCACGTCTTGCACGCGGCGCTCGGTCGCACGCGCGCCAAGAGCGGGCATATCGAGAACGTCAACGGGCTCGCGGGAACGCTGCAAACGCGTCACCACGGTCGGATCGCTTTCGCCTTCATCGTCAACGATCGTCGCGCCAATGCCGATATCGTGACCGACGAAGAAGATCGCGCTCTCGACACGCTCGCGGGATTATAGGCGGGCGTGTCACGATTGCGAGGCGAACGCGCGACGATCATGCAGCCCGATGCCGCGACCTTCGAACGCGTCCTCACGCGCGCGCTCGGCGCGGGCACGTACGCCGATGCCTTTTACGAACGACGCGTGACGCGCACGTTTCGTCTTCAGGAAGGCCGCGTGCACGAGGCCGGAATCGGCATCTCGTGTGGCGTCGGCATTCGCGTGCTCGTCGGCGAGCGCGCCGGATATGCGTACAGCGATGATCTTTCCGAACGCGCGCTCCTCGAGACGGCGCGGATCGCGGCGCTGATCGCAAGCGACCCGAGTGCGCGTACGAGCAGCGTCCATTTGCCGCACGATCCGGTGCGTGCGGCGAGCCTGTATGGCGAGAGTGATTCGCACGCGCTCGTCGCACAATCTGCGACCTATGTCGAGATGCTCGCACGCGCCGATGTGGCCGCGCGCGCGTTCGACCCGCGCGTGCGCACGGTCAACGCGTTCTTCACAGATGAAGTGCAAGACGTCGCAATCGCTACGAGCGACGGACGGTACGTCGTCGATCGGCGTCCGCTCGTGACGTTCGGCGTGCAATGCACGTCGCAGGGCAGCGAGCGCGGGACCGGATTTTACGGCGACGGTCGGCGGTCGAGTATCGATTTTTTTCTCGAGCACACGCCGGAAGCGATCGCGCGCGAAGCCGCGCGCATCGCGTGCGTCAATGCCGAAGCGATCCCAACACCCGCGGGCGAGATGGAAGTCGTGGTCGGTGCCGGGAGTGGTGGCGTGCTCTTGCACGAGGCGGTCGGTCACGGGCTCGAAGGTGATTTCAATCGCCAAGGCACGTCGCTCTATAGCGGTCGCATCGGCGAGCGCGTTGCAAACGAACTCGTAACGATCTACGACGACGGCAATCTTCCGGGCGAGCGCGGCAGCGTTACGGTCGACGATGAAGGCAACCCGGGCGAACACAAGGTGCTCGTGGAGCGCGGAGTCTTACGCGGCTACATGCACGACCATCAAAACGCGCACCTCATGGGAAGCGTATCGACCGGGAACGGGCGGCGGCAATCGTTTCGCGTGATGCCGCAGCCGCGGATGTGCAACACGTATATGCCCGACGGCGAATCGACGTACGATGAGATCGTCGGCTCGGTGAAACGCGGCATTTTCGCAACGTCGTTTGCGGGCGGACAGGTCGAGATCAGCAAGGGCGATTTCGTCTTCATGCTCGCCGAAGGCTACCTCATCGAAGATGGTAAGCTCACCGCGCCGATTCGTGGCGCGAGCCTTATCGGCAACGGTCCCGACGTGATGAATCGCGTCACCGCCGTCGGCAACGATGGTCGACTTGCGGGGCGGTACTACACGTGCGGCAAGGGCGGCCAGTACGTTCCGGTCGGCGTCGGTATGCCGACGGTAAAAATTTCGAGCGTGACCGTCGGGGGATCGTCGATTGGCGGCTGAACTCGATCTCGCACGCCAGGTCGTCGCTCTCGCGACGGCAGCGGGCGCGACGCAGGCGGAGGCGACTTATACGGTCTCCGATCGCTTTAGTACCGAAGCACGCGATACCGAAGTCGTCAAACTCGAGCAATCCGTCGGGCGTAGTATCGCGCTCCGCGTCTTCGTCGCCGGTGGAAAAGCGTCGCTCGGAACGAGCGATCTCTCGGCCGATGGACTCGCACGATTCGTGCGCGAAACGGTCGACGCCGCGCGCTTCGTCGCCCCCGACGAACACGCGGGCCTGCCCGATCGCGATGCGACGCCGCTCGTGGCGGACGACGACGATTCGCTCGCGATGTATGCAGACGACGTACGCGCGCGAGATCCCGAGAAGAAGATCGCCGACGCCCTCGCGCTCGAGCGCTTCGCGCGCGCGGCCGATCCGCGGATCGTCAATTCCAGCGGCGCGCGTGTCGCAGATGCGTCATCGACTGTGGCGCTCGCGAACTCGAGCGGTTTCGCCGGCAGTTATCGCGCATCGCAAGCATCGATCGGTGTCGGCCCGATCGCACGCGACGGCGAGATCAAACGCACGGGCTCATACGGGAACGCCGCGCGTGGGTATGCGGGCCTCGAAGGCGTCGAGGTCGTCGCGCGCAAGGCTGCGCAGCGCGCGCTCGCGCTTATCGGTGCGAAAAAACCCGTGACGATGCGCGTTCCGGTGATCTTCGAACGCGACGTCGCCGCACTCGTTCTTTCCGATCTCTTCGCCGCGGTGAGCGCCGCCAACGTCGCGATCGGCAACTCGTTTCTCGCCGGTCATATCGGCGAGCGCATCGGCAGCGATCTCGTCACGATCGTCGACGATGGTCGTGTGCCCGGTGGCCTCGGTACGTCGCCATTCGATGGCGAGGGCGTCGCAACACGCCGCACGTCCGTCGTGGAACGCGGGATCTTACGGTCGTTTCTCTACGACACGTATTACGCGCGGCGGCTCGGTGCGCAAAGCACCGGCAACGCATCGGGCGGTGGGATCGCGCCGAACAATTTTTATCTGTTGCCCGGCTTCGGCGATCTCGACGCGCTCATCGCCTCGACGAAGCGTGGCGTGCTCGTCCTCGATACGATCGGCTTCTCGACGGAATCC
>JAYTXC010000266.1:0-14460 GCA_043743145.1 Rhodospirillales bacterium | reverse complement strand
TCCAACGCGCCGATTTCGCGCGCGCGCGAAAAGCCGATGCCGAAGCGAGCGCGCTCTACGCGCAGGTCATCGACGCACTCGCACACGTGCCGAGTGACGAACGAGCGCCAACATGGCTCGCAAGCCACGTCCGCACGTGGCGTGCGACGCTCGTCTCCGCATTACGCGCGAGCTCCGAGATTCGCGCGTCGGCATCGCAACTCGCCGCGGCGCGCGGCTTGATCGAACGCGCACTCGCCGTCGATCCGCTCGATGAAGATTCCGTCGCCGTCGCACTCGATATCGCGACAGCAAACGACGACCACGATCGCACGCGCGCTATTTTCGTCGCGTACAAGACGCGCTTACGGAACGAGTTGCGCCTCTCGCCAAGCGCCGCGCTCCTCGCGAAATTTGCCGATGTTACGCGAGCGAGATCGACCGCTCAGACGCGCGCGCTTACGGCGCGCGAGATCGAGATCCTCACACTCATCGGCCGCGGACGAAGCAATAAAGCGATCGCGCACGAACTCGGGCTCAGCGTCTTTACCGTCGGCGGCCACGTCGCTCGCATTCTGCGCAAGCTCGGTGTCGATTCGCGTGCGGCTGCCGTCGCGACCGCAGGCGGTCTCCTCGCATGATCGATCGAAAGAAGAAACACGTGCTCTACGCGACCCGCCATGCTCGCCTTTTCACGATCGTCGCCACGCTCGTTTTCGTGAGCGCGTGTAGCGGTGCGCCCGGCGCCTCGAACTCCGCATCGTCACTCGGCTCGTCGCAACCGACGTCGTACGTAGGTGGGAACGGCCTGCCGAGCGAGATCCACGTCGTCATCGAAGATGGCGTCGCCAAATCGCTGCTCGTCGGACCCGCAGACGTCCCGCCGCCACCCGGTTTCGTGACGCGTCCCCTCGCCTTGGGCATCGTCCAATATCCCGATGGTTCGACGCAGATCACCGATGCGCGCGGCCGGTTCGATCCGAGCGAAAGCGCGTATGGCATCGCAAATGCAGCCGAACTCGAAAACAATCCCGACGCCGCGCCGATCGTCCTGATCGCCGATCCCGCCGACGCCGTACCACCGATCGTCGCCGAACTCGATGCGGCAAAACGTGCGACCTCTCCATCGACGAGCGGAACGGTCCTACCGCAAAACGCCTACGTGCATCTTCTCGATGCCGATGCGGGCGTGCTCGGATCGATCGCGGTGCATCCGCGCACGCAGAACGCGATCGATGGCACGTCCCTCGCATTGGAAGCAACCGCGCACGACACCGATGGCCACGTCACGTCATTTGGCGCGACGCCCGTCACGTGGACGGTTTCGGCCGGATCGATCCACCCGTTCCCCGGCACGGCTTGGGCGATCTACACGGCGCCCACGATCGGCTCGGGGCTCGCGAGCATTACCGCAAGCGCGAGTTCGACGGCAAGCGCGGCGCCGCTCACGTCGGGGGCTACGATCGCCTACGTCGATCGTTCGTCGCTCGCGACCGTGGATGGCACGCTTGCAAATGCGGGCATCCCCGTAGCGCGCGGCACGATGGCCTTCTATCAGCGCTCCGGGCTCCCAACGCGTTTCCGGCCGTTCCTCTGGTTCGCGAGCGTCCGCGATGGCCGCTTCCATGCGAATCTCCCGCCGCACACGCACGTCGTCCCACTCGCGCGCGACTCCGGCCGCAGCACGTTCGGTCTCGTCACGGCCGCAAGCGGCCTGCCCGATTTTCTCAGCCCTTCGCTCACCGATCGCGCGACCACGCCCGCGTTTTCTCTTCCTCTGGCTGCACCCGCGTTCGTCGATACCGCGCAGGTCACGCCGCCGCCCATTGCCGCATCCATTCACGACGCCTGGTATGCCACGCGTTTGCCATTTCAAGGGCACATTTTCGACGCTGATTCGGGGCTCCAACCGATCCTCGCGAAACCGGGCGCCATACCGAGCGGCATCGTGTCGGCGGGTCCGTTCCGCTTCTGGCATTACACGTGGACGGGGTCACCGCTCGCACTCGTCTTGGTTTCCGCCGATCGCAACGGCGCGCCCGGACGCGAGAGCGCGATCGTGACGCCCACGACGACGCCGGATACGTTCGCCTTCGCGCGCTACGACGCACCGATTTCACTTTCGCTTGCCGAACCGCTCGTCGCCGCGCAAACCGGGACGCTTCTGCGCGCCGGCGGAACGTGGACTCAGACGGTAACCGCGCATGCCTTCAACGCGACGGTAACCGAAAGCCACTACGCGGGCAGTCATCAAAACGTGGCCGCACCGCTGTACACCGAAACGCTCGGCTATGCACGCGATGCGCTGGGCGGCATCGCAATCACGCGCGACACGCTTTCCGATGCTGCCGGGCGCCGGTTATGGACGCTCGATGCGACACGAACCGGGTACGTCGCTGCCAATGCGGGAACAACCACTCCTGTGTATGGCTTCGATGCATCGCTCGTGCGGTATTATCGCTCCCACGCGGGTGAGACGGCAAAACACTTCGCGCTCGTCGGGACGGCGAACGGCGATGGCAGCGGCCATGTGGCGTCTCGCAACGTCGATTCGAGCGTGACGACCAGTTACGACCTCGCACCAAGTGCATCGTTGCTCGCGCGCGCAACCAACGGTACGGTCGTCGACGCGAACATCGCGTTGCCGATCGCCACATTTACGATTACAAAAAACTATGTCGTCGAAGCCGTCGTCGGCGCCGACCCCGCAGCCGGCGTTCCCGGCACGCCGATCGCATTTCCGCTCTAGCACCGGTTCTCGAAGTCCGCGGGCTCACGAAGCGTTTTGCGCGCAACGTCGTGCTCGACGGCTTGAGCTTTACGCTCGCTCGTGGTGAAGTGCTCGGGCTTCTCGGCCCCAATGGTGCTGGCAAAACGACGACGTTTCTGTGCCTGTGCGGACTCTTGCGACCCGATGCCGGCACGATTTTTTTCGACGGTAAGGCGCTTGGGGGGAATCGCGGGAGCACGATCTCGCTCATCCCCGAATCCCCCGACGTCTATCCGATGCTCACCGTGTGGGAACATCTGGCATTCGTCGCGCGAAGCGTGGGCCTCGAGGCCGGCTGGGAACGGCGTGCGAACGCGCTCCTCGAACGCTTCGCGATGACCGAGCATCGCGACGCGCTCGGTCAAGCACTCTCAAAGGGCATGCGCCAGAAGACGCTCATCGCTGCAACCGTGCTCGCCGATGCCCCCATTCTTTTGCTCGACGAACCGATGATCGGTCTCGACCCACGCGGACAACGTGAATTGCGCGAGCTCATCGCTTCGCTGCGTGCGAATGGGACGTCGATTCTCATGAGCACGCATCTCATCGAATCCGCCGAGGCGATGTGCGATCGGCTCATCATCATGAAGGCGGGCGTTGCCGTTGCGGCGGGTAACGTCGCGACGCTACGATCGAGTGCGACCGATGGTCGATCGCTCGAAGAGATCTTTCTCGACGTGACCGCCTGATGCGTGCGTTACTCTTTCTCGAATATCGCTACGCGCGGCACCAGCTCGCGGCGATCGTAAAATCGCCATTGCGCCTCGCAATTTGGTTTCCGTATGCGATCGCGATTGGCTATTTTGCGATCTCGCGCTTCGCGGGTCGCGGGATCGTTCGTCACGACGGACGCGGACTCTCCGACGCCTTTCACATGGACGCCCACAACGCCACGACGATCGGCGGAATCTATCTCGGTTTGCTCGGGATCACCCTCGCCTCCGCCGCCTTCGGCCGGGCGACGACGTTCCGCTTTAGCAATGAAGCGATGATGCTCGCGAACGTGGGCATCTCACCGATGACGATTGCGATCTGGCTCCAATTTCGTAAACTCGCTGCAAGCGCGATGCGCTACATTGGTTCGCTCACGTACCTTTTTTTGGTCTTCGCGCCCAAATCCATCGGCCTCGAAGCAGCCATCCGTGCCTTTGCTGCGTCGCTGCTCGCGATCGTGGTGCAGATGAGTGCCGAACTTCCGATGTTCTTGCTCGCGCGCGACCGATCGCGCACGGCGCTCGCGATCGGCTGCGGACTGCTCTCGCTCGTCGGTTTTTCGTATGCGGCGCTGGGGATTTTCGGAGGCGCGCGCTTCGAGCCGATCGTAGGCCGGATCGGTTTCGATCCGGGGCTCATCACGCGTGCCGTTCTCGACGGCAAACTCGTCGCGATCGCGGGACTCATCGCCATCCTCGGGATCTTCGCGCTGACGGTCCGGGTGTTCGGGAACGATGCGTTGCCCGAACTCTACGCCGCCTCGCAACACGGGCCGCTGTCGCTACGCCGCAGACGCGTCACAACGCCGAGCGTTCGTTTTTCCTATCGCCCGCAAGTTTCGGCAACGCGCGTTCCCGATGGGGCGCTCACGATGATCTGGAAAGATTGGCTCGGTTTTAAACGCGGCCGCGGTGTCATCGCGCTGTGGCTTGGAGGCGCAGCGTTTTGGGCGCTGTGCGGTGTCGGGGCCGGCTTCATCGCACGCGTCTACGACGACACGACGACCGTGTTTACACTCGTCGGGGCGACCGCAATCATCATCTTTATCGGTGCGCCGCTCGCGGCATCGGTTCGCATCGCCGATGACCTCGGCAAGCCGCTCTTCTGGCTTTCGCGCGCGCCCCTGCGGTCGCGCATCGCCGCGTGGACGATCGCTCGGTCGTGGCGCGGTGCGATCGCGATCTCGCTCGGGCCGATCGCGGCCGGCGTGTTCTTGCACGATTACGCACTCGCATTGGGCGCCTTGCCACTCGTCGCGGTCGCCTTTTGGGGGTTGCAGTCGCTGGGTATCGGGCTCTACGCGCTCTTCCCCAACCCGATCGACGCGCGCGGCCCGATGATGTTACTGCGCACGTTCATCATGGTCGCATTCATCACACCCGCGATCCTCGCAGGCGTTGCCATCGGTGTTCTTACGGCGAGCATACCGCTTGCTATCGCGAGCGCGATGATGGTGTTTGCCCTCGAAGGCTGGGTAACGATCGAGCTCGCGTCGATGCGTTTCTCCGAACATGGTGCCGGGCTCGCAAACGCCGCGCGCGCCACGTAGCGGTTACGCGAGCGCGAGCGCGAGTTCCGCGCCCGTCGCGGCACGAACCTCATCGACCGAGACGCCCGGCGCGCACTCGCGTAAAACGAGCCCGGTCGGGGTGATGTCGATGACGGCGAGATCGGTGACGATCGAATCGATCACGCCTTTCCCGGTGAGCGGTAAGGTACAGCGCTTGACGATTTTATGCGTGCCGTCCTTGGCCACGTGTTCCATCATCACGATCACGCGCTTCGCGCCGTGCACGAGATCCATGGCGCCGCCCATGCCCTTGACCATCTTGCCCGGAATCATCCAGTTCGCGAGATCGCCATTCTCGGCGACTTGCATCGCGCCGAGTACGGCGACATCGATGTGACCGCCGCGAATCATCCCAAACGAAAGCGCGCTATCGAAGAACGCGGCGCCGGGCAACACGGTGACCGTCTCTTTCCCCGCGTTGATGAGGTCGGGGTCGACGGCGTCTTCGTAGGGATAGGGTCCCATACCGAGGATGCCGTTTTCGCTCTGCAAGACGACGGTGATGCCGTCCGCGATGTAATTTGGAACCAGCGTCGGCAGACCGATGCCGAGGTTGACGTATTGCCCGTCGTGCAGTTCGCGCGCGACGCGCTGGGCGAGTTCGTTTCTGCTCAGTGCCATGATTTTACGCGCGCTTTCTCGTGGTCGTTCGTTCGATGCGTTTGCCTTCGACGCCGACCGCGACGACGCGTTGCACGAAGACGCCGGGGAGATGCACGGCTTCGGGATCGATCTCACCCGGCTCGACGAGCGTCTCGACTTCGGCGATCGTGATGCGCCCCGCCATCGCGCAGAGCGGATTGAAGTTTCGCGTCGCCTTGTGAAAGACGAGGTTGCCGTGGCGATCGCCGACGCTCGCACGCACGAAGGCGTAATCGCAAACGATGCCTTCTTCGAGCACGTAGTCGGTATCGCCGAAGCGACGCGTTTCTTTCGGTGGTGAAGCGAGTGCGACGCTCCCGTCGGCGGCGTAGCGGAGCGGCAAGCCGCCATCGGCGATCTGCGTTCCGACACCCGCAGGCGTGAAGAACGCTGCGATCCCACATCCACCCGCACGCAAACGTTCGGCGAGCGTGCCTTGCGGGACGAGTTCGACTTCGAGTTCGCCCGAAAGATACTGCCGTTCGAACTCTTTGTTCTCTCCCACATACGAGCCGGTCGTACGACGAATGCGCTTGTGGTCGAGCAAACGCCCGAGGCCCCAACCATCGACGCCGCAATTATTCGAAACCGTCACGAGATCGCTCGCGCCCGTTGCGAGCAGCGCGTCGATGAGATGGTGCGGGATACCGTTGAGCCCGAATCCACCGACGGCGATCGAGGCGCCGTTCGAAATATCCGCGACCGCACTCGCCGCGTCGCGCACCGTTTTATCCATGAACTCCAAAATTGCGGGCGGGCGACGACGCGACCTTTGCCCGAGTTAATCGTCGAGTGAAACCACGAATTGCGGCGCGATCGATTTTCCCTCATGCCGCTTTTTGATCGAGGTCCCGATCGCGAGAAATTCGATGATGTGCGGCTGCCAGATGTGATTGCGCTCCACGATCTGCATCCCGACGACGCCTTCGGCGCCATGAGCCTCAGCCTCGGCCTGCATCCGCGACATCGCGAGTTCGCGTGCGTCGTAGATCGCCTCCGTGTAATTCGGAAGCTCGACGTTGTTACCGATCGTGCGCATCGATTGCATGAAGCCTTGATGCGCGATGTGGTAGACGCACGTCCCCATCACGAGTTCGGCCGGGATATACCCCGCCTCGTGGAGCTTGTAGAAATCTTGCACGTTGAGATCGCTCGTGAACGGCTTGCCCGCGACCGTTTTATAGTCGCTTCCGTCAGGCGCCGCGACGGCCGTGCCGATCGCCGTAAATTCGAGCGCGTTCTCAGCCCACGCATACCCGCCGACTTGCAGGCGCACGCCGACGATGCCGTCGGCTCCGAGCGTCTGCGCCTCTTCTTCCATTCGCGTCATCGCGAGTTCGCGCGCCTGATACATCGCCTGCGTGAGAACGACGAGTTCTTCGTTATTGAAGTAATTGGCATATTGCAAGCCTACGTGGTAGATCGAACTCCCGAGCACGAGCCCGAGCGGCTGCATCTGCAACTCTTTGAGCAACACGAACTCGGAGACCGAGAGGTCGCTCGTGAAGAGCGGTCTGCCGCCTTCGCCGCGCATCCGCCGCAGTCGTGCGATCGCATCGACGGGGACGCCTCCCGCCGTCGTCGCGACCGGTCGTTGATTGCCGCCGCGATTACCACCGAAAAACCCCATATTACCCTCCGAAAAATGCGGCGAGTCGCCCATGTGCGGCGCGATCGCGCTCGACATACGCACCGAGATCGTGGGCGAGACCCGCGAACCACGTTTCGACGTCGCACGCTTCCGTGCGTAAGGCGATCCCACGCACGAGTTGCGTCACGGAGGTCGCGATCCCCGTTCGCGATAAAATGAGTGCGTATCGTAAAACGGCGTTGCCGCTGGGGACGTCGATCGACACGGCTTGCGGCGCACCGCCGAAGAGGCCGCGCTTGACCGTCGTGAGCGCGGGCACGAGCGCCGTAAAGCGCTCTGCCGCGCGCGCGAGGAGCGCCGTGGGATCGCTCGCGACCGTCGGGCGGAGCGTTGCGAAAAAACGCTCGATCAACGCACGCGACGTCGATCCACCGCGTGCGAACGTCTCGGCATCCGCGACAATAGGCGCGGGTTCGAGCGACTCGATCGGACCAAATCGCGCATCGAAAAATGCGCCGTTGGCTTGCAGCGCGAGCGTTTGCGTTTCTGCGTACGCAGCGAGGCGTGCTGCCGTCGCGCGTTCGAGTTGCGCCAACTGCTTTTCGATGAGTGCCATCGTTGCTTCGTTCCGCTGACTCGGCGGTATCGCGAAATAGGCTTTCAACGTGTCGGGGAGATAGCTGCGCTCGGTTTCGCGCAAGCTGTACGCGCTTTCATCGGCGCTCGAAGCGAGGCCGGGCAGCGCGCGCGCTTCGTCGAGGAGTTTCTCGATGCGCGCGACGGTCGCGCTGGCACCCGCCGGAAGTTCGTCCACACGCGAGCCTTCGAACGCCCGGTCTCCGATTCCGCGTACCAGGGTGATGGCGCGGGTGAGTCAAAGCGCTCGGCATGAATCCACCAGACCATATTACTCGTAGCGCTTCGGTCCATTGGACGGGCGATATCGCACGTGGCAGCGGCACGATCGCGGTTGAAAGCGGTCTCGTTTCAGCGAACTATTCGTTTGGAACACGCTTCGCGAAAGAACCGGGCACCAACCCCGAAGAATTGCTGGGCGCGACACATGCAGCATGCTTCACGATGGCGTTCACGCTCGGCCTCACCCGTGCGGGCCATCCGCCTACAACAATCGATACGGTCGCGCACGTCGAACTCAGCAAAGACGGCGAAGGTTTTACGATTACCAAAATCGCGCTCGTAACGACGGTTGACATCCCCGGTATTGACGATGCCAAGCTCCACGAACTCGCCGAAGGCGCGAAGACGCACTGCCCGATCAGCAAAGCACTCGCGTCGGTCCCGATCACGCTCGACATCAAGCGCGCGTAACGCGGCGTAACTGCTCATCGCGTTTAAGCACGCGTATCGCGCTCTTCGCGTTCGTCGGGCCGCTCGCCGCGTGGAGCGGGGAAGGCTCGACCGAGACGCCGAGCCAGGCCCCGAGCGCGACCGCGATGCCCACGGCGACGCCGAGTGCGAGTTCGCCGCCAAGTACGCAAGGACGATCGTCGCTCGCTCCGGGGCGACGATCGTCGCACGCGCAACGGAGTATTCGGCGGCCGCATGATGCGCGATGCGCAGATCCAGTGCCATGGTCATCGCGCGGAGTACGATCACAAAGAAGGAGCGCTCTTAGGTGGCCGCTCTCGCGTGCCGATACGACTCGAAAAGGAGACCCGTATGTTTCGCTCGATTTTCGCCATCGCACTCGCGGTTATCATGATCGGATCGTCGCTCTCGAACGCCGATGCGAAGGGCACATCGCATCATCATGGCCGAAAACATCACCATCACAAACACCATCGCATCCTCTTCATCCGCACGTAAACGCGCGACCCACTCGGGTGGTCAGCCGCCGACGCTGACCGCGGCGTGGCCGAAGAGTGGGGGCACGTAGTGGCCCGCGATCCACGCGATCGCGAACACGCCCGCTCCGAACGCGACGATCTCGAAGCCTTTTTTGAGCGGGTGCCGGCCCGAAAGCGTTCCCGCAAATGACCCGATCGCGAAAAGCGAAACGACCGCAAGGACGAGTCCGAACCACAGTGCGGTGCCGAGGGGAAGCCAAAGCGCGTACGGGAGCACGGGCAGCGCCGCACCCGCCGCGAATGAAAGCGTCATCGCAATTGCGGCGCGGTTGTCGCCGGGATCGGCTTCGCGGAGATCGATGCCGAATTCGTCGCGTACCATTTCATGAAGCCAGATGTCGGGGTTTTTCTGTAATCGACGGACGATCATGAGCGCTTCTTCGTCCGTAAAGCCCTTGAGATGATAGTAGGCGACTTGCTCGGCGAACTCTTCGACTGGCGAATCGAGCATCTGTCGCCGTTCGATATTGATCGCGTTCGTGATGACTTCGCGTTCCGCTTTACCACCTAAGTATTCGCCGACGCCCATCGAGATCGCCCCGACTAGTAACGAGAGACCCCCCGCGATCAGGATCGCGCTGCGATCCGTCGTCGCCACGCCCACACCGGTCACGATGCCGAGCGTCGTGAGGATGCCATCTTGCGCACCGAAGACGACCTCGCGAATGCCGCGCTGGCGTTCGAGTTGTTGGCGCTGCGGCGTATCGGGCACACGTGGCGCGTGTCGGCCCCGATGCTCCACAGAAACGACTAAATTTTCCGTGTCGATCGAGAGCGAGTTGCGGCGCTGGCTATTCATATTCGGGCGCGTTCCCGCCGCCCCCAAGCCCAGGCCTTCCTTGTTTGCGACTTAGGAACGACGAGCGGCGCGCGGGAGAGCCCGGGGCGCCACCCCGAATATGAGCCCGATGGACGAGTCGAGCGAGAATCCCAACCCGATCGTCGCGATGGCGATGAAAATTCGCGCGCGCAAAGATATCGAGACCGCAATCGACGCAGGGACACCCGCGGGCGAGCGCACCGATACGGCCGATGCGGCCGTTTCGCTCGGCGACTTCGGTGACGCGCTTGCCATCGGCGCGCGACGCCTCAACTCGATCTTGGGCTCGAGCGCGATGACCTACGTCCGTCTCGAAAAGCCCCTGCGAATTCGTCTCCGTTATGCGGGCAAACGCATCACGTTCGATGTCGATGAAACGCGACAACTCGTTTCGGTACGCGGGCTCGATTTCGATGGCGAATATCAATTCGATCCCAGCGCCCCGACGCCCGCGCTCATCAATCTTTCGCTGCTCTCAACCGAAGCCGGGTATGGGAGCGCGCTCACGCCAACGAGCGTCCTCAAGAAAATCGCCGAAGATACGAAGTTACCGCGCCCCGCGCACCTCGATGCGATCGGACCGATCGTTCTCTAACGCAAGCTTGGCGGAGCCGCACTTTCGAATGCGACCGGTCGGCCCACATGAAAACCCTGAGCGTAATCGACGCCGTAGGTGCGCAAGAGATCGGCCGTCCGCGCATCGGTCACGAACTCCGCAATCGTCTTTTTCCCGAGGCCGCGCGCGAGCGCCACGATCGACTGCACGATGTGCTGATCCTGCGCATCGTTCGCGAGATTTTCGACGTATTCCCCATCGAGTTTGAGGTAATCGAACGGTAATCGCTTGAGATAATAAAACGAGCTGAGGCCAGCGCCGAAATCGTCGAGGGCGAATTGACAGCCCAAGCTTCGAAGTGAGGTCGCGAGTTCGAACGCTTTTTCCATATTGCTAATCGCCGACGTCTCGGTAACCTCGAAAATCAATCGTTTTGGATCGACGCCCTGACGGACGATCTCGCTCTCGATTGCGTGTGCTGTGCCTTCGTGCGAGAGCGACGCGCCCGAGAGATTGACTTCGTACACGATGAATCGCCCGGCGCGTTGATCGTTCGCACAGATCCGGATCGCTTCATTGACGACCCACGCATCGACCTCGACCATCATCCCAAATCGATCGGCTTCGCGTAAGAAGTTTCCCGGGTCGATGGCTTCGCCGTCGAGGCCGATCATGCGCACGAGGAGTTCGTAGCGGCCGATCATGTCGGTTCGTAGATCGAGGATGGGTTGGCGAAAGAGTCGGAAACCATCGGTCCGCAATGCCATCCGGACACGCTGAGCCCAATCCAATCGAGCGCGCATCTCCTCGCGATCGCCAACGAGCGACTCGGAAAGATGCGTGCGATTACGTCCGCGATCTTTCGCTTCAGAGAGCGCGGCATCGGCGACCGACAGCGTATCTTCGAGGCCGCTGGCAAATCCGTCGTGGCACAGCGCGACGCCGACGCTTGCCGAAACGAGAATCCCGCTCCGCGAATACCGCTCGACTTCTTTCGAGATCGTCGCGCGTAGCGCTTCCGACCGCGCAAACGCCGTCGCAGCATCGACATTGAAAAGGATCACGATAAATTTATCGCCACCTAGCCGCGCCACGAGATCGCCCGCGTCGACCGAACGATCCAACGTAATTGCGACCGATTGCAAGAGTCGGTCGCCGATCGAATGGCCCTTGGTATCGTTGACGTATTTGAAATAATCGAGATCGATCAGTAAGAGCGCGCTCGTGACCGGTTCTGCCGAAGCGATTTCGGCGAAGAGGCGGACTTGCGCCTCGACGCCGCGCCGGTTGAGGAGCTCGGTGAGCGGATCGCGATACGCGAGATATTCGAGCCGATTCTCCGCGCGCTTCGAATCGGTAATATCGACGACTTGTACGACCGCATAGGCATCGTCGCCGAGTGTCGTCGGTTCGCGCACGAGCGAGACGTGAAGAAGAAACCAGCGCCGTAATTCGTTGCTCGAAACGTAGCGCGCTTCGATCGCGACGAGCTGCGTACGGTCGAGCACGAGATCTTCGAAGGCACCGGCAAACGCTCGCGCGTCGACGGGTTCGAGGATCTCCTCGAGTCCGCTGCGTAGGAGCGATTCGCGCGTGCGCCCCGTGAGGCGACAGAGCGCGGCGTTGACATCGCGAAACGTGCCCGTCGAGCGTCCGCGCAGATCGACATCGAGGAGCGCCATCCCGATCGGCGCGTCATCGAAAGCGCGTGCGAAACGCGAGGTAAGCTCGCGCTGCTGCGCTTCGCTTCGGCGCTGATCGGTCACGTCTTGAACGGTCGCGAACGCGTTGATCGCGCGCCCCTCGCCACCGCGCGTGACGTATCCGCGCCGACGCACGATCCGCTCCTCGCCACTGGGGCGCATGAGACGATGTTCGAAGTCGTAACTCGATCCATTGCGTAGCGCATCGCGATACATGCGAAGCGCAAATTCGAGATCTTCGGGATGGATGACGTCGAGGAGAGCATCGACGGTACTGCTAAACGCGTCGCGCTCGAGACCCGCGATCACGAGCAATTCGTCGGAGACGCGCACGGTCTCGTGGATGATATCGTGTTCGTAACTTCCTAGGTGGGCGATCCGCTGGGATTCGTCGAGCATCGCGTTATGGCGATCGCGTTCGGATCGCATCCGTTCGAGTTCGGTGACGTCGTGGATGAAGGCGTGAAACGTGTGCTTCCCATCGTCGTGTGCGATCGCACCGACGCGCAATTCGACCGACAAGAGCTCCCCGTCGCGTCGAGCTGCCGGAACGCGAACGCGCTTGCCGACGATCGCGCTCTCCGCCTTTGAGGGAAAGCGGCCGATACTGGCGCGATGCCGTTCCCGAAGCGATGGTGGAACGATCAGGTCGGCGGCGTATTTTCCGAGTGCTTCATCGCGTGTCCAGCCAAACGTGACTTCCGCCTGGGCGTTCCAAGCCAGGACCCGGCCTTCGTGATCGAGCGAAACGAACGGCTCGAGTGCGGTATCGACGATCGCTGCAAAGTCGTTTGCCGAAACGTTCTCGCCCGCGACGATACCGGCAAAGGGACATGCCGATGCACGAGGTGACTCAGGCGCGCGCTCGATGGGGCCGTCGTCCGGCGAATCGCTCACTTAAGATCGTCCCAACGTCTCTGAAAGCATATGCGAAAACCTATCGGTGCCTCCGGTTCTTCACGTGAGTGCCCAGAGGTACAGCTTTATCGACTGCGCGGTTCTTCGCAAGTGTCTTTGCCTTGGAAGCACGCCGTACGATTGCCGCACTCGGGCAGATCTTCTCGACGGGGCATCGCGAACATTGTGGCGATTGCGCCTTGCAGATCGCGCGACCATGGAGGATCAGCCAATGATGGGCATGGCGCAGCTTTGCTTCGGGGACGAGAGCGACGACGTCGCGCTCGACGGCGAGGGGTGTCGTGCCGAGCGTGAGACCCAAACGCTTGGAGACGCGGAAGACGTGCGTGTCGACCGCGAACGCCGCATCTTCGAAGACGACGGACATCACGACGCTCGCGGTCTTGCGGCCGACCCCCGGAAGCGCCTCGAGCGCGTCACGATCGCGCGGGATTTCGCCCCCGTGCTGCGATGCGATCGCCGCTGCCGCCGCGATAATGTTTTTGGCTTTCGTGCGGAAGAAACCGCACGATTTGACGATCGCTTCGACGTCCGCTTGCGCGGCAGCCCCGAGGGCCGCAGGTGTCGGGTATTCGGCGAAGAGATGCGGCGTCGTGAGGTTCACGCG
The DNA here is from genome assembly GCA_043743145.1 of Rhodospirillales bacterium. Lineage (GTDB taxonomy): Bacteria > Vulcanimicrobiota > Vulcanimicrobiia > Vulcanimicrobiales > Vulcanimicrobiaceae > JANYGA01. The sequence goes on along the minus strand of JAYTXC010000266.1, from coordinate 722 downwards.
CGCGTCCGTGCACTGCGCCGAAAGCACGACGGCGATCAAAAGCGTGAACGGCGAATCATAGACGAGTTCGGTGACAGCGTCCGGGTAAGCCGATTCCAGAATCGCGAGCTCTTCGCGAGCGACGGCCTTCGTGACGCGTTTCCGCGGAAAGGGAATCTTCGGCCCGGTTTCAATCGTTTCGGTCACGATGTCGCTCTTCAAGACGAAAGACCCAACCATCCCGCCAGGCCAGACGCTGACCACGGGATTCCCGATTCTCCACGTCGGCGACGTGCCGCGCTTCGATGCGAAAACGTGGCGCCTGACCTTCGACGGTCTTGTCGACAACCCGTACGAGCTGACGTGGGACGAATTGCGCGCCGAGCCAACGGAAGAATGGCGCGGCGATATCCACTGCGTCACGCGGTGGACGAAAAAAGCGACGATTTGGCGTGGCGTGCCGTTCAAGCGACTCGTCGAGCGCGCGCGACCGAAGCCCGAAGCGCAATTCGTATTGCAACACGCGGATAATGACTACACGACAAATTTGCCGCTCGAAGCGATGCTCGGCGACGATGTTTTAGTCGCGTATGAATTCGACGGCAGCGCCCTCGAACCGATCCATGGCGGACCGGTACGGATGCTCGTGCCAAAGCTGTATTTTTGGAAGTCGGCCAAGTGGCTAAAGCGGTTCGAGTTCTTGGCAGAAGACCGCAGAGGCTTCTGGGAGATGCGCGGCTATC
>JAYTXC010000265.1:0-4900 GCA_043743145.1 Rhodospirillales bacterium | reverse complement strand
CGCTTTTCCAACGTGACCGTCGCGCCCGCACCATTTTGGATGCGCGTCCGGCTCGCGCTCGCGGGCCAACGTCCGATCAATAATCTCGTCGACGTCTCGAACTTCGTGATGTTCGAAACCGCGCAACCGCTCCATTTCTACGATGCCGCACGGATCGCGGGTGGGACACTCGTCGCCCGCGACGCACGCGCGGGTGAAACGATGCGCACGCTCGATGAAGCGGAGCGCACGCTCGATACGCGCTTCCTCGTGATCGCCGACGCAACGGAGCCGCAGGGTATCGCGGGCCTCAAGGGCGGTGCCACGAGCGAGGTCACCTCGGGCACGACCGAGATCCTCGTGGAGGCCGCGACCTTCTCCGGCCCTCGCGTGCGGCGCATGAGCGTCGCACTCGGCCTGCGGACCGAAGCCTCAACCCGCCACGAAAAGGGTCTCCCGCCCGGCCTCGCCGATTGGGCCGCCGCGCGAACCACGCATCTCCTGACGTCGCTCGGCGCAGCGGCGCACGCGCCGTTTGCCGTCGGCGCACCGCTCATCGACCCCGCACCGATTGCCGTCACACCTCGGCGGATCGAAGCGCTTCTCGGCATGAGCGTGACCGCGACCGAAGCCTCGACCGCGCTCAAACAGCTCGGATTTGCCGTCGAAGCTTCGTTCGATGGCGCGTTCCTCGATGTCGTCGCGCCATTCTGGCGGGGCGATATCCGCATCGCCGAAGACGTGATCGAAGAGATCGCGCGCATCGTCGGCTACGATCGTATCGAGGCCGTGATGCCGCCGGTCTTCGATCATGCCGTTCCGAGCCAAGCCTATCGCGACGAACGCCGCGTCGCGCACGCTCTCGCCGCGCTCGACTATCGCGAGGCGATCTCGCTCTCGCTCCAGCCCGCGGCAATCGCGCAGGCGTACGCGCGCGCGAAGGTCGCGCTCCCGGGCGACGTGCTCGAGATACGTAATCCGCTTTCCGAGGACCAGCGGTATCTGCGGTTCTCCCTCGTGCCCGCGCTCATTGCTTTAGCAGCGAAGTATCGTGGCGACGGCACCTATCGCGCGTTCGAAATCGGGCGTATCTTTTCCGACGGCGCCGAACCGAACGAGACCTCGGGCGTCGCCTGGCTCCTCGCCGTTGCGCGCACGGACGATCCGCCGTGGCGCGATACGGGGTTTCGCCAATTCAAGGGCGAGTCGGAGGCGCTGCTTCGCGATCTCTGCGGTCGCGCGCCGGAGACGGTCGCGGCGACGCTCGCGGGATGGCACCCGGGCAAAACGGCGTCGCTCGTCGTCGACGGCAACGGCACCGCGACGATCGGTACGGTCGATCCGCGTTTGCTCGCGGCCTTCGATTTGGACGCGCACGTGTATGCGGGCTGGATGCGCTTGAGCGATCTGCCTGCATATCGCGTACCGCCATATCGGGTGATGTCGAAATTCCCCGCCGTGGGCCGCGATCTCGCGCTCATCGTCGGGCCCGATGTAGCCGCGAAAACGATCGAAGCGACGATCCGCGATACGCGTGATAGCGCGATCGTCGATGTGGTGGTTTTCGATGAATACCGTGGTCCGCAAATTGCGGACGGCTGCAAGAGCATCGCCGTTCGCGTCGTTTTCCAACGTCAGGACGCGACGCTTACCGATGCCGATGCCGATGCCGAAGTCGCGGCAATTCTCGAACGCTTGCGCGAACGTTGCGGGGCGACGATTCGGTCGTGAATGGCTTCGCGTGGCCCGATCTCGCACTCGGGCTTATCTTGCTCCTGGGCACGCTGTCGGGCTTTAAGCGCGGACTCGTGCGCGAACTCGCGGGCGCGATCGCCCTCGCGTTCGCGATCGTCGCGGGGTTCGCGTATCGTGGGATGTGGGACGTGTGGATCAACGATCACACGCACATGGGTGGCGCGAGCGCGCACATTACGGGGCTGCTGCTCTATGCGGCAGCCGCGTACGCGATCGTCTATGCGATCGGGATGGCGCTCGCGACCGTCGCAAAACTTCCGATCATCAGTACGGTCAACGCGCTTTTCGGCGCGATCGTCGGATTCGCAAAAGCGCTCGTGTTGAGTTGGGCGATCGTCTTTGCCGCGCTCTTTTTCCCGCTCACGCCCACGTTACGCGACGATCTCCATCAATCGCGCGCGATCGGGTTTTTGCAACAACCGAATAAGAAGATCGACGATGCACTCCGACTCGCGTTGCCGCCGTTCGTCAAACCGTTCGCGAGCGAACTCTTCGCGCGTCACCGCGTGTAGCGCGGCACCGGGTGAGCCGCGCTAGCGGCTCCCAGTGAGGACCGCGCCCTCGAGCGTCGCGCGCGCAGCGGCGGTGCCACGACCCGCGTCGATCGCATGGCCTTGTGCGCGGAGCACCGTTTCGAATGCATCGAAACCGCGGAGCATGTCGTCGTGCGAGAGATCGCCCATCGTTCCCATGCGCACGATCTTGCCTTTGAGTTCGGCTTGCCCGCCACCGAGAACGATATCGTGTTCGTCGCGCAGTGCCGTGCGGATTTTCGCAGCTTCCAAACCCGCGGGCACGTGCATCGAGGTGACCGTCACCGAGTGCGCTCCCGGTTGCGAAAAGACACGCACGCACGTCGCGTCGGCAAACGCATGGATCGCAGCCGAATAGCGCGCGTGACGCGCGTAGACGCATTCCGCGCCTTCGTGATGGTAGCGTTCGATTGCGACGTCGAGGGCGTACGCGATGGAGACGGGCGGCGTCCACGGTGTTTGGCCGAGCCTTGCGAACTCGCGCGCTTTGCGCAAATCGAAGTAAAACTTTGGTTCTTTCCCATGGCCCATGCGCTCCCACGCGCGCGCGCTCACCGCGATCATCGCCATACCCGGCGGCACTGCGAGCGCTTTTTGCGACGCGGTGACGACGACGTCGAAGCCCCACGCATCCATCAAGAACTCTGAGGCACCGAGCCCGCTGACGCTGTCGACGACGACAGATGCCGGATGATTACCGATCGCCGCGGAGAGCGCGGCCATATCGTTTTGCACGCCGGTCGAAGTCTCGTTATGCGTGAGCATGATGCCCGCGATTTCGTGTTTCGTGTCTGCGGCGAGTCGCGCTGCGAGGGCGGCCGGGTCGGTCCCCGAGCCAAGTGGCGTCGCGATGAATTCGACATCGAGCCCGTAAACCGCGGCGATCGCCGCGAGCCGTTTCCCAAAGACACCGACCGGGCACGAGAGCACTTTTTGGCCGGGTGAGAACAGGTTGGCGACCGCGGCTTCGAGGCCGCCCGTGCCCGAGCTCCCCGCGACGACGACGTCGCTCGTCGTGCCGAAGATCGGTTTCATGCCGGCGCCGATCCGTTCGAGCAGTCCCGCGAATTCGGGACCGCGGTGATCGATCATCGGGCGCGCCATCGCTTCGAGCACGGCCGGTGCGCACGTAACGGGCCCGGGAATGAAGAGCAGTTGCTTCGCCATATTGCCGATGATCGTACCACAGGGGTGCGGCTCGCGCGAAGTGGCAAGGGTCGCGTCACCCGCGTACGCAAGCGGTTCGCTCGATGATCGATTCGCTTGTCCCCGCATCCGAGAAGCGGTAGTGCACCCCGGTGAAAAAATCCGTCTGACGGCGATTACGTCGGGCGGTGGTTGAGCGAGCAAAGTCGGCTCGGCCGACCTCGCGCACGTGTTGCGCGGCTTGCCCCAATCGACGGACCCCCGGATGTTGCTCGGCTTCGGCACGAGTGACGACGCGGGCATCTTCCGCCTCAGCGACGATCTGGCGCTCGTGCAGACCGTCGATTTTTTCACGCCCATCGTCGACGATCCGTACGATTTCGGCCGGATCGCCGCGACGAACGCCCTCTCCGATATTTACGCGATGGGCGGCACGCCGATCACCGCGCTCAATATCGCGGCCTATCCGATGGAAGAACTCGGGCCGGAAATTCTCGCGCGCATTCTCGCGGGCGGTGCCGATGTGGCGCGCGCGGCGGGCGTCTCGATCCTCGGCGGCCATACCGTCAAAGATGACGAGCCCAAATATGGCATGGCCGTCACTGGCACGATCCATCCCGATCGCATCATGACCAACGCAGGCGCGCGCGTTGGCGACATCCTCGTGCTTACGAAACCCCTCGGTACGGGCGTTCTCGGATCGGCGCTTAAAAAAGACGCCGTCGACGTCGCGCAGATCGCCGATGCGATCCGCTGGATGACGACGCTCAACGCCGATGCGGCTCGCGCGATGATCGCGGCAGGCGCTCACGCCGCAACCGACGTGACGGGCTATGGGCTCCTGGGTCACGGCAACGAGATGGCGCACGCGAGTGGCGTTCGCTTCCGCATCTCGGCCACGCAGGTGCCCGTGTACGCGCTCGCGCGCGAGATGGTTGCCGTCGGCATCTCGCCCGGTGGCTCGCGTGCCAACGCGCGCGAACATGCCGCATTTACCACCTTCGAAGCGGGCGTCCCCGAAGATCTCAAGCTGCTTTTGAGCGACGCGCAAACCAGCGGCGGTTTGTTGATCGCCGTCGGTCCCGACGAATTGCACGCGTTGCTTTCGGGACTGCACGAACCGAGTGCCCTCGGCGCGGTCATCGGCGGCGTGGAAGCCGGAAGCGGGATCGTCGTCGTCGCGTGAACGAGGTGCGAATCGATTCGATCGAAGCCGTCGCGGAGGGTTTGGGCGCCGCGGGTTACGTGACCGACCGCTCGATCGCAACGGCCATCTTTCTCGCGCACAAACTGCGCAAACCGATTTTGGTCGAGGGACCCGCGGGCGTCGGGAAGACCGAGCTCGCGAAGGCCGCCGCGACGTTTTTAGAGCTCCCACTCGTGCGCTTGCAGTGTTACGATGGGCTCGATGAAGCAAAGGCGCTGTACGAATGGAAGTACGGCAAACAGTTGCTCTACACGCAAATCTTGCGCGATCGGTTGGGCGA
>JAYTXC010000264.1:0-2704 GCA_043743145.1 Rhodospirillales bacterium | reverse complement strand
GCGAGCGGGCCGAGAAATTTCTTCGACCGATTCGACGTCCCGCGCGAGATCGTCGACGAAAGGCCGATCGTCGCAAAATTCGCAAAATGTCGGCCATTTACGATTCCGAGATCGACTTGTGCGATGGCACCGTCGACGATCGTCTCGACGGCGAGTTCGAGTGTCGGCGGCGCGATACCGAGTGTTTGTGCGAAGCTATTCCCCGTGCCGAGCGGCAAGACGCCGAGAACGCTCTCCTTGTGGGCAAACGCTCCGACGACCGACGTCATCGATCCATCACCGCCCGCAACGAGGATATAGCGCACGCCATCCGCGATCGCACCCTCGACCCGCGCGAGCATTTCGTCGCCGCGTTCCACCGTATGCGACGCCGCGATGCGCACGCCGCGTCGCTGGAGCAAATCGATCGCTTCGGCGTATCGCGCCGCCGTCTTCCGAGAATGTAAATTCCCGACGACGACGACGGATTTCGCTTCGGTGTCGGGATTCGCTGCGCTCATACTCGACGTGCTACCCGCTTCCGCAGGCTCGCAACCGATCGGGTCGTCTCAGCTATAGGATTGGCGAACGCGAGCCAGCATCATCCGGTCGCTCGCAGCGCGGCCGTTGCTCAGGAGCACCGTGACCCCACAATCCGGGTACGCATCGCTAAAGCGCAGGCGCCTCCAATCCGCAACGGTATGGCGTTCGCGCGCTCGGCGCTCGTACTGACGTTTGTAACTTTTCATCTTCAACGGCTGCGTGGTCGTCGCGGAGATGTCGACGGCAAACCCTTCGAGCTCTTGGATTTCGGATTGTATTTTTGCGATGGTTGGCATGATGGGTGCTGATAGACCGCCCGAACGCAAAGGGCCTTTATATTTTCCGTAGATTCGTGATTTGTTCTCACTAAAATCGAATTAAGATTTAACTGGCGAAGGTATCTGCGACATCGTCAAGTCGTTTATCGAGTGCCGTCCGGACTTCGTCGCGTAGCGCGTCGCCGGGAAATCGTGAGATGGCGGGTTCGAAAAATGCGAGCGCCAACATCCGCTCGGCACGACCGCGCGAGATCCCGCGGGTCCGCACGTAAAAGAGCTGATCTTCATCCAGCGATCCGATGGTAGCCGCGTGTGCGGCTGCGATCTCGTTCGTTGCGATTTCGAGCGACGGCACGGCTTCAAGATATGCATCGCGCGAAAGGACCAGACCATCGATGCGCATCGCCGCATCGGAGCCGCACGCACCGTCGCCGATCGCGACGTCGCCGACGATGCGACCCACACCACGATCGATCGCCGCCGCACGGACGACGCTCTGCGAAACGCCACGTTCGCCGACGTGCGCGCATCGCACGCGCAGATCGACGTTCCCAAAACCACGCGCGAAGGCAAGTTCGTTCGTTTCCGCCGTCGATGCATCGCCTTTGAGTTCGCTCGTAACCGACGAGCGCACGAGCGCGCCGCCGAGTTCTGCGAGATGCCACGCCACGGTCGCGCCGCTCGCGCAACGTGCCGCGCGCGAGACGATGATCCGCGCGCCATCGTCGATCTCTTGCACGACGACGTAATCCACCCGCGCGCCCCGCGCGATCTCCAGTTCCACGGTGCCGCAAACGAATGCGTCGACGTTTCCGACATGGCGTTCGACGATCGTCACCCGCGCATTGGGACCGACGCGGACGACGATCTGTGGAAAGATCGCCTGCGGCGCACCAGGCGCGCCCGTGAAAACGATCTGCACCGGTGCGTCGATCGCGACGCCCGCGGGAACCTCGACGTACGCACCGCAATTTTGAAAGGCCGTCGCGAGCGCGATGAATCGATCGTCACGGGCGCGCGCGATCCGGCCGTGAATATCGCGCGCGTCTCCATTGCGCGCGACGTCGGCGAGTGCCACGATCGTGAGCCGCTCGTCTCCACGGATCGCATTCGGCTGCAGGTACGTACTGCCGACGTGCACGATTCCGCCGGAGTTTTCGACGGCGAGCGATGGCGCGTCGATCGAGGCGCCGCGCGCGGGCATCGCGTGCGCTTGCGGCAACGTCGCGACACGAGCACGGCCCGACGACCAGGCGAGATCGTCGAAGCCGAGGGCGTCGTAATCGTGGCGGAGGCGTGCATGACGCGGAACACGCACACGCGCGACATCGAGATACGTCGCGAGTGCCGCGCGTCGCTCGGCGATCGGAACGGCCCCGCCGCTCGACGATCCGATCTCTTCGAGTTCATCGAGTGCGATCTCGAGCGTGGCGGGCGTTGGCGAGAAAGCGATCGATTCGGTGCGGGAAGCGGCCATGTCGAAGGCTGCGCGTTGCACGGCCGAAGCGTGACTTCCCGTACGAACGGAGAGCGAACGACTGTTTTTTGCCAGGAAACTTATGTCGCATACGATTTCAGCCGTCAATGAAGGCATGCGTGCTCCTCCACCGGATCACGTGCCGACGTATTCCTACGTCGACAACCTCGCATTTGCCGCGCCTTCGATCAGAGGGCGGCGCGTCGCCCTCCGCGCGGCGATCGTCGTGGTCGTCATGTTCGTTTGTGCCGTTCCCTTCGCGGCCATACAATTGCCCGAAGCTCCCGCGTTCTTGACTGCGCTCAGTGCGGTCGCGATGTTTGGAACGGCGCTCACCGCGCTCATCTTGGGATCGCAGTACAAGGCCACGCATTACCCACCACTCGCGTTACTAACCCTCGCTTATGCCGTTCAGTCGATCTTGGTC
>JAYTXC010000263.1:0-1766 GCA_043743145.1 Rhodospirillales bacterium | reverse complement strand
CGATGCCGCCGTGATAGCCCGTGAAGAAGGCCGCGGCGAAACTCGCATCGATGCCTTCGGTCATCGAGAACGGTTTGCGATTACCGTAGATCATGCGCGCGTCATCGGGGAGATCGTCCCAGAGGACGTTGCGCATCGCGGAGTGCGAGTCGTTGACGAGCGTCGCGGTTGCGCCCGCATCGCGAGCACCGTCGATTGCGGCGCGCACTTCGAGCGACATCAGTTTACGGTAGTACGGGTACTCCGTCGTATTTTTCGGATCGACTTGCGTCCACGAAGCGACGGCGGCGGTGCCTTCCATGTCGGCGCTGATGTAGAGCTTCATACGCTACGCGCCGAGATTCGTGAGCGCTTGGCGTGCGTCGCCGGCGCGCTGATCGGTCGGCTTCACCTTGAGGAAGTGCTTGAACGCATCGATCGCTTCGGAGCGGCGACCGATGGCGTTCGCGACGACGCCTTGATTGAAGAGGGCCTCTGGAAAATCGGGCCGTTTCACGAGCACCGATTCGAGTTCGTGAAGTGCGATGAGATCGTCACCTTTCCCGTGCAACGCCGTCGCGTAATCGGTACGCGTATCAGGATTCGCCGGATCGATCGCGAGCGCGCGTTTGTAGTATTGGATCGCTTGCACGTATTTGGCGGCGTCGAAATAAAGATTCGCGATGCTCACGAGTGCGGCGAGATCGTTTGGATTTTTTTGAAGGCGGCCGCGCAGATCGACAAGGAGCCGCATCACGGGTGCCGGTGGTCCGCTGCCCGCGGCCTGCACGGGCGTTCCGCCACCGACGCCGTTGGGACCGGCTGCGGCAGCGTTCGGATTCCCGCCGCCGGATTGCGGCAAAATGACCTCGCCGGGCGCCGTGGTGGGCAATGCCTCACGAGCGGCGCCCTGTGCTGCGCTCGGAAGGATGCCGTCGCCACCGACGGGCGCCCCGCTCAAGCCCGCGGAGTCCGATGCGTTTCCAACGGGTGCGCCGGTCGCGCGAATATTCGCATCCCCCTGCTGTGCGGTCGGACCGAATGTCGCGCCTGTGGTGCCGAGTCCGATCTTCAAAAAGTACCCGACGACGCCGAGAAACGCGAGCATCGTGACGACGAGAATCGGTAAGTACGTTTTGAGCGGAAGGCCGCCTTTGGGTTGACCGGGCACGACCGGGATGTTCTCGCGCCGACTTTGAAGGCCTACCCGTGCTTCCCGACGTCAGCGATCTCCAGATGCTTTTCGCGCAGCTCAATAACGAGCATTTTGCCGGGGAGATCCCGACGCATCGCATCGCGTACAACGCGCGCTTTTCGAACCTCGCGGGCCGCACGACGTACAAGCCGCCGACGATCGAACTCTCGCCACGTCATTTCGAAAAACGTCCGGAGGCGCTGCGCGAGACGCTCTTGCACGAGATGATTCACGCATGGCTTTTCGCACGCGGTGAAAATCCCGGACACACGTCGCGCTTCAAGAAGAAAATGCGCGAACTCGGGCTCACGTCGATCTATCACGATATGGGCAGCGCGTCGCCACGTCGCGAGAGCACGAAGCGCTTTATCTTGCGCTGCGAGACGTGCAAGATGGAAGTCTTGCGGCGCAAACGTCCGCCCGCGCTCGTGTCGTGCGGTCGATGCAGCCGCCGCACGTACGATCCACGCTTTCAGATTCGCGTGCTCGAAATCGTCGAAATGCGCGATGTCGCGGATCTTCCGCGTGCGGCCAATCGCGCAAAGCCAAATCCATAGTGCCGTCGTAGGCCCAAGCTTCACCGATGTCTATG
>JAYTXC010000262.1:0-3116 GCA_043743145.1 Rhodospirillales bacterium | reverse complement strand
GGCGGAGCACCCGTCGTCGCGCAGATCGAGCGACGGACGTAGCCGCGTGGTGCATCGAAGGTACGCGGCTCGCGTCGCTCGTGGAGATGGAGCATGATGCGATTCCAGAGCGGCCCCGCACCTGTGACGCCCGTGACGCCGTGCATCGGTGAGCCATCGAAGTTGCCAACCCAAATCGCAACCGTATACGCATGACTCGAACCGATCGTCCACGTGTCGCGATAATCGGACGACGTGCCCGTCTTCACGATCGTTGGGAACGGAAGTCGCAAGATCGAATCGACGCCGAACGCCGCCGCGCGCGCGTGGGGGTCTGCGAGCATGTCGCCGACGAGCGCCCACGCCGCGTCGGGCGAGCGCGCATCACCTCGGTTCGATGCCATGGTCGAACCGATGTTTCGAATGGTATGAAGCGCGATTGGATCGCCACCGCGCGCGAGCATCGCGTACGCGCGTGCGAGTTCGAAAAGTGAGACTTCGCCGCCGCCGAGCCCGAGGCCGAGACCGTAGTAGTCGGGCGTTCGCGTAAGATGCGCGAAGCCGAGCGCATGCAGGCGCTGGAGGAATGCAGGCACGCCGATCTGCTCGAGCACGCGTACCGCGGGAACGTTGAGGGAGTTCGCGAGTGCGGCGCGCACGCGAACGGGTCCGCGAAACGTACGCGAGTAATCCTGCGGTGCGTAGAGTGCGGCGCCGGGAAGGGCGTAGGCGACCGGGACGTCTTGAAGGATCGTCGTCGGGCGCACGACGCGTCGTTCGAGCGCGAGTTCGTACAGAAACGGCTTGAGCGCGGAACCGGGTTGGCGTAGCGCGCGCACGCCGTCGTTGCGACCGAATGCTTCATCGGCAAAGTAATCGGGCGAGCCGACGTAGGCGAGCACGTCGCCATTGCGATTGTCGATTACCACGGCCGCCGCATCGTGCACGTTCTGCGCGCCGAGTGCGCCGACGACATCACGCGCTTGAGCCTGCACGAACCGTTGCAGCGGAAGATCGAGCGTCGTTGCGATACGCGTCGTCGATGCCGCGATCTGCGGTGCGAGCCAAAAGAGAAAGTGCGGCGCGGCAACGATGCCGTCGCGGAGCGGGGCGAGCGCGAGGCGCTCCTGGCTCGCGCGCGCGGCGAGCGTCGCATCGACGACGCTTTGATCGGCCAGACGCCCGAGAACGAGGCGTTGACGTGCTTCGAGCGCGTCGAGATGACGATAGGGATCGAGGCGCACGGGGTCGTTCGGAATGGCGGCAAGGAGCGTGGCCTGCGCGAGATCGAGGTCGGCTGCATCGATGCCAAAATACGTGCGAGACGCGGCTTCAACACCGTACAGATTCGAGCCCATCGGCACGCGATTGACGTACGCCTCGAGGATCTGACGCTTCGAGAACCCGCTCTCGATGCGCGCGGCATCGATGATTTCACGAAGTTTTCCAAATGCGTCGGGCGTGATCGGGTGCAGCAAGCGCGCGAGTTGCATGGTGATCGTCGATGCGCCGCCCGGTGCTTGCCGTCGCGCGATCGCGATGACGATGGCGCGAATGGCCGCCTGCGGATCGATCGCACCGTGGCCGAAAAATCGACGATCTTCGGTCGCGACGATGGCGGCGAGAAAGGCGGGGGCGATGCGTTCGAGCGGGACCGCAACGGCATGGCGCTCGTCACGGCTGTAAAGCGTTCCCAAGCGCGTGCCGTACCGGTCGGAGAGCTCGAGGGCGTGACCGTCGGTTGCGATCTGGGAAGGGCGAATCGGCCACCGGACCGCCAGGGCAACGAGCAACGCGAACGCGATCGTCGCGACAATGACTCGGCGCGCGCGACGTGAACGATTGCGGAGCGGGAGGTCGTGCATGCGGTTTTCGATTTGGCGTCGTGTTATTTTGTCATTGCTCGCCTTTTCGATGAGCGCCTGCGCGCAAAAACCAGCGGCCGAAACGACATCGACGTCGTCGCCCACAGCGACCGCGGCGCCTGGGCCGCTTGCGGCGGTCGCCGCCGTTCCCAAACCCGTGCGGCCATCGTGGATCGCGTCATACGGACCTAGCGATACGGCCAAAGCCGGGTCGCAGATTCGCATCATTTTTCGCGACGACGTGATCCCACTCGAGAGTCTCGAAGCGCCCGATCGCGTGCGCGCGCTCGAACACTTCACGATCGCGCCCGCGTTGCCGGGTCGCTTCGCGTTTCTCACACCGCGCATGGTCGGCTTTCAAGCCGATGCGCCGATCCCGCCGGCAACACGCGTTCGCGTGACGCTAGTCAAAGGTTTGGGCGATCTCCACGGTCACGCGCTCGACGCCGATTTCACTTGGACGTTCGATACGGGCGAAGTCTCGCTCTCGACGAACCTCGCCAATGAATCGAAAGCGACCGTCACGACCGATCTCTCGCCGACGATCGTGGTGACGTCGAGTGCGGAGCTCGATCCGCAAACGCTCGTCGCGCATGCGCGCATCGTCGACGACTCGGGTTCGAGCGCGACGGCAATCGCGCTCGTGCAAAAGCCGCAGCCGGCGCCGTCGCCGAGCGCGATTGGCATCGCACCCGGAAGTGAAACGCCCGAGACGTTTTCGTACGCGCTTGTACCCGAACGCGCACTCGATCGCGCCAAAAGCTATCGCTTCGAACTCGCGCCGGGTCTCGCGACGACACGCGGCAATCTGCCGACGCGTGCGGGGGTCGCCGCTCGCTTTCAAACGTATCGTCCGCTCGCGCTCTCAAGCGTCGTGGGTGCGGGCCTTCCCGATTCGGTTGGGGCGAGTGGCCGGTTCGCAAGCGGCACGCCGAGCTTGACGTTTACGAACGGTCTCGATGCGGAATCGGCGCGAAAGGCAATCACGATCGACCCGGCGCCCGAAGCGGGCACGACGCTCTTGCGCGTCGCCAATGGTGACGCGACGGTAACGCTCAACCCGCATGCGCTGCGGCCGCGTACGCACTACGCAATCGCGATTGCGGGCGAGTTGCGCGATGCGTACGGTCAGACGCTCGGTGCGGCGACGAAGGCGACGTTCGATACGGGTCCCCTTGCGGGCGATCTTTGGGCGCCGCCCGGTTTTACGATCTTTCCGTCGGCGAACGATCTCGCTCTCGACATCACGACGACGAATCTGCGCGACAATCG
>JAYTXC010000261.1:0-15780 GCA_043743145.1 Rhodospirillales bacterium | reverse complement strand
GACCTGGGCCCGAGAACGTTCCATCGCGGAGCACGCCGCTCAACGCCGCACTCTCATCGCGGATATTTGCGATGGTAAAGTACCGGACCCGAAGATTCGCACGTTGCGTGAAGTCCCACGTCGCCGTCGCGAGTGCCGTTCGGGTGATAACGGCTCCGCCCAGGGACACCGTCGACGTGGTTCCGTCGGCGTTTTCGAATCTCGCGGGGCGTGCACGGACCGGGCCATCGGTCGTCGCGTTACCGAACGCGATCGCGTAGCCGAGGCGACGATCGCTACCCGTCACATTGGCAACGAGCGACGCCGTGTCGAACGCGCCGGAAGTTACCGCGACAAAGGCGTGCGGCGCGCGCGTCGGCGATAGGGTCCGCAGATTGATCTCGCCACCGATCGTGTTCGAGCCCGATGCGTCTTCGGGGCCGAGACCCTCGGTGATCTCGATGCTGCGAAACGGTGAGGTGGGAAACTGCGAGAGATCGAGACTGCCGGTACTCGCATTGTTCAGAACTTGACCGTCGAGGGCGATGAGGGTTTCGGAGGGGTCGGGGCCGCGTAACGCCGCGACGGCGACCGCACTGGCTGCGCCTGAATCCGGGCGCGGCAACGTCAGTGACGAAACTTGCGCGAGCGCCTCTGAGACGCGTTGCACACCGAGCGCGTCGATCGTCGCACGTGAGAAGGCTCGGTAGGGAATCGCATCGTGACTGAGCGCGAGCGTTCCATCGACGAGAACCCGGCCGATCGTGCGCAGCGAACCCGGTGCGAGCGGCTCGAGGGTGACGTCGATCGCGGTGCCCTCGTGAAATTCGATGCGATCGATCGTCGTCGCGCCGAATCCATCGGCGGTGACGACGATGCGCCGGGCGCTCTGCGCAACATGCAACGCGAAGTGCCCCGCCGCATCGGCGCGCGCAGCGGGAGCGCCGCTCACGGCGACGAGCGCACCCTGGATCGGCGCCCCGCCCGGCGTGTGCACCGTGCCGCTGACGGTACAACAGATCGCGGCGATCACGGCGACGGCTTCCATGTCCGACGGCTTCCGGCGCGACGGCGAAATCCATCCGTCGCTGCAGGACGATCGCTTCGCCTCTGCGAGATTGACGATCAATGACCGTCACGCAACGCGGTATCGATTTGGTCATACCGGCACCGCGCGCGCACTGGGTAGGCCAGGGCTTTCTCGTGCACGGCTATATCTCACGCGACCCCGTGCTCGCGCGAAAACTCAGCCCCTTCCTCCTGCTGGATTATCAGGCACCCTTCGTGTATCCGCCGACGCCGTATCGTCGCGGCGTCGGCGCGCATCCGCATCGCGGCTTCGAAACGGTGACGCTCGCCTTCGAAGGCCGCATCGCGCATCTCGATAGTACGGGGATGGGCGGCGTGATCGGCCCAGGCGACGTGCAATGGATGACGGCCGGACGCGGCATTCTCCATCGTGAGTACCACGAGACGGAATTCGCACGCGCGGGTGGGCGCTTACACATGGCGCAGGTTTGGGTGAATCTTCCCGCCGCCCACAAGATGGGCGAACCACGCTATCAGCTGCTCGAATCGCGCGAGATCGCAGAGGTAGCGCTTCCCGATCATCTGGGAAGCGTACGCGTCATTGCGGGGGAGTTTGCGGGCGTTCGCGGACCGGCGCACACGGTGACGAAGGTGGGCATGTTCGAGATTCGTCTCAACGAAGGCGGGCGCTTCTCGCTCGAGATCGATCCCCGTCACACCCTCGCAATGCTCGTCATGGATGGCGAGGTGCGTATCGGCGATCGCGCGTGCGTGCGCGGGGACTTCGTTCTTTTCGATCACGCGGGACCGGGGATCGTCCTAAAATCACTCGCGCCGTCCACACACCTGCTCACGCTCAGCGGCGAACCGATCGACGAGCCGTTGCTGCAGGACGGGCCGTTCGTGATGAACACGGCGCGCGAGATTCGCACGGCGTATGCGGACTTTCGCGCCGGGCACTTCGGGACGCTCGCGCCATGAGCGCTCAAAGTGCGAGCGGTCCCCGACGGAGGTGAAGAGCGATCGCGATGGCGTCGACCCCGTGGGCGATTGCGGCGAAGATCGACGGCTTGGAAGCGGTGCTCGCCACGGCGAGTGAAGGATAGAGTTCGTCGAACGTATAGGTCGTGGCGGAGCCTGCGGGGCGGTCGGAGGTCGGCGCGATGTGCGACGCGCGGGAAGCGACGAACCGCTTGAGGTCGTGCGCGGTCGAATCGGTCGCGTAGCGGGGACCCTGGTAGCGGTTGGCGATGATCATTGTTGGCTCAATTCGTAATGCGAGGTGATGCAAGAATGCTAGCCAATCGGACACGCACGAGAATCCGGGGAAATACTCACCACGCCGCCATCGGGTACTCAACTTTTCCAACGTCCGTGAGGGAGGCGCGTTTTTTGCGCACATCCACCCAAAACGAAGCCGGTCGCGATGCGAATTTCGAGACGGCGACGCGGGCACTCGATGGGGCAGCGCACGGACGCGGGTCGATCGTCGTCGTCCGCGGCGTGTCGGGTATCGGGAAGACACGTTTCGTCGAACGGATGCGACTCGAAGCGCAGCGCCGCCATTTTGTTGCGAGTTACGCGACAAATTACGCCGCTGTCCGCTCGCCCTTCGGACCCATCGCCGATCTCGTGCGCGATCTGCGATCCCGCTGCCCCGATCTCATTCCGGAGGCCGGCAGCGACCGGCAGGCCCTCGAGCGCCTTTTGGGCGACAACGCGGCTGGATCCGGCGACCTCGACCGACGACGGCTCTTCGTCGTCGTAACCGAGGCGTTCATCCGCGCCGCGAAGCGCGCACCGTTTTGTCTCGCGATCGATGACGCCCAGTGGGCCGATTCCGAGAGTTTAGAGTTCCTACACTACCTCGCCGCGCGGATCGAATCGTCGCCGTTAGTCGCGATTTGCGCGTTTCGCCGCGAAGACGACGCCGAAGATGCCGATGGAGAGGGCGATCTCTCACTCGAGCGTTACGATTCGGTCAACGCCATCGACATCGAACCCCTCGATGAGCGCGCGATGCGCGAGATCATCGCGTCGGCGATCCCGCGAGATCGACGACTACCGCGCACCAGCATCGACGAAATCTGTCGACTCTCCGGCGGCAACCCGCGCATTCTCTCCGATCTTTTGCGCAACGCGTTACGGAAAAACGGCGCCGTCGAACTGCCGCCGAGTATCGCGCATGGCGTGAAAAAGCGCATGAAACTCGTCTCGAAGGCAAACGCCAGACTCATCGAGATCGCATCGGCGATCGGGCGCTCGTTCTCACTCGAAGAGTTGTGCGCGATTGCGAGCGTCGATCATGCCTCGGCGCTTGCAGCACTCCGCGAAGCACGCGAAGCCGCGCTCCTCGATGAGGATACGACCGACGCCGCGCACTTCGTTTTCTCGGGTGAGATCGTCCGCGAAACGGTATACGACTCCATGTTCGCAGCCGAACGTCAAGCGATCCACCGACGCATTGCCGAGTACGGCGAGGCACACGACGCGACGATCGAAACGCTCGCGCACCATTGGGGGCGCGCCGACGACCACGAACGTGCGGCACTCCACGCTCACCGCGCGGGCGAGCGCGCCCACGCACTCGGCGCGCACGCCTCGGCGCGGGATCGCTATCACGAAGCGCTACAGCACGTTGACCATCCCGCCGAACGCGCAGCGCTCCACAAAAAACTCGCACACGGTGCGATGCTTCTCGGCGATACGCGATCGGCAATGGAATACGTCGCGGAAGCGTTACCGTTTTTCCGCGAACTCGGCGATCACGAAAGCGTCGGTCTGCTCGAATCCGTCCACGCCGATGCGTCGTATCGGTCCGGCGATGTCGATGCCGCGATCGCGGCTTGCGAGCGTGTCTTAGCGCTGGGCTCCGTGGAAGCGACGCAGCGCTTCGCCGCGCACGTTGCGCTCGCAACGATTTACGCATACCGCTACGAGTTCGCGCAGGCCGCAGAGCAACTCGCTCTCGCCGACGCGATCGCGGAGGGACGTGCGGCAACCGACGAGATCCGCCTCGAATGGGCACGCGCGATGGTGCTCGCCGAGGAACCCGGATCGACGTCGTGGGAGCTTCCCGCGCAGCGAAGCCTGGCGCTCGCGCGCACGCTCGATACGCCCGTCATCACCTCGTACACGGCGATAAATTTTGCGAAACTCGCCCGCGAGCACGGTCGCGACGATCTCGCCTTACCGACGTTGCGCGAAGCGATCGACGTCGCCGACCGCAACGGCCTCACGCTCGCGTCCTGTTATGCGCGCACCGAACTCCTTCACGCGCAGTATGGCGAAGGTCGGCTCGAAGTCGCGCTCGAGACGTTTATCGATATCATCGCGCTCCAGGCCGATGCACCGATCGTCTGGATGTCCGCACACAGCGCGGCGATTCCGTTACTCGTCGACCTGGGCCAACCCGATCGATTTCCCTTCGTCTACGACCCCGCTTTGCTCGACCGCGCGTACGAGATGCAAGAGCAGGCGCGCTTCGCCCCACTCGCCGCCGCATTCGCTTACGCGGCAGCGATGAGCGGGGATCAGACGGCGGCGCGCGCGTTCATTGCGAGCGCGATCGGCAAGATATCCTCGCGGCGGTATATCGATTTCGCGCTTTTGACCTTTGCGCGATTCGGTTCACCCGAGCATCTCGATTGCGTTCACGAACTCATGGAGCACGATCGGCACCAAGGCCCGAGCGACATCTATCGCGCGCTCGTTGCCGCACTCGTCGCGCTACGCGATCACAAGCGCAACCACGCGCACGATCTCGCAACGAACGCTCTCGAGATCGCACAGCGGACGCAGCGGCCGCTCTTGGCCGCCTACGCCCTCGAACTCCGCGGCGATCACGCCGAAGCGATCAAACGCTACGAGGCGTGTTCGGCCTTCGGTCAAACGCAACGGCTCGCGCCGCGTAAGACGGGTGCGCTGACGAAACGCGAGGACCAAATTTCGTCGCTCTTGCGAGGCGGGCTTTCGAACCGCGCGATCGCCGAGCGATTGGTGTTGAGCGAACGGACCGTCGAAAACCACGTGGCCTCGATCTACGGAAAATTCGGCGTTCGAAGTCGCTCGGAGTTTTTTCTCGCGACCGTTTCCCAGCCGAGCGCTTCGACGTAGCGGTGGTGGCGCCGTCGCTCGTGGAATACGGACGCCGCCGTTTGTGGATCATCATCGGCGTCATGCTCGCGAGCATTCTTCAGGTTCTCGATGCGACGATCGTCAACGTCGCGCTACCAACGATTCAGGGCAATCTCGGTGCGAACCTCGACGAAGGCACGTGGATCATCACGGGCTATATCATCGCCGCCGTGATCGTCATTCCGCTCACGCCATGGCTCGCACAACGCTTCGGTCGTAAACAATACTACGTCACCGCGATCTTGGGATTCACGATTACGTCGATGCTCTGCGGTGCTGCCCAAAGCTTCGAGATGGAAGTGATCTTTCGCGTTTTCCAGGGCTTCTTCGGCGGCGGTTTGATCGCAACGGGGCAAGCGATTCTGCGCGACACGTTTCCGCCCAAAGACATCGGGAAGAGCCAGGTCCTCGTTGCGATCGGTGCGATCGTCGGTCCGAGCGTCGGGCCGACGCTCGGCGGCATTCTCACCGATAATTTTTCCTGGAATTGGGTCTTCTACATCAACATCGTGCCGGGAATCATCGCCGCAACGCTCATCACGCTCTTCTTGCGCAATCCCGCCCCACCGCAAAAAATCCCGGTCGACGTCATCGGCCTCGTCCTCTTGGCGCTCGGACTTGGGTCGCTCCAATACGTTTTGAACGAGGGTCAACGCAACGATTGGTTTGCGAGCGTTACGATCGACGCGTTCTTCGCACTGGGATGTTGCGCGCTCGTGGCGTTCGTCGCGTGGGAACTCTTCGGCGCCAAACGTCCCATCGTCGATCTGCGGATTCTCGCACGCCCGAAAGTGTGGGCGGGGTGCCTCCTTGCGATGGCGCTCGGATTTAGTCTCTTCGGCGGCATCGTTCTCGGACCGCAATTCAATCAAACGATCCTCGGGTTCACGGCAACCCTCAGCGGTGAATCCGTCCTGATTCGCGCGCTCGCCATTCTCTTCTTTACGCCGCTCACACTCGTCTTTATCAACCGATTGCACGTGAAGCCATGGGTCTTGCTCGCCATCGGCTTTACCCTCGTTGCAATTTCCAACGTTCTCCAAGCGGAGGCCACGACGTCGGGTTCGGACTTTTGGACGTTCTGGTTTCCGCTCGCGCTCGGCGGCGTCGGCTTCGCACAACTCCTCGCGCCGCTTTCCGTTGCCGTGCTGAGCTCCGTAACGGGCGCGGATACGCCGAAGGCTTCGTCACTGCTCTCGCTGAGCCAACAACTCGGCGGCTCCATCGCGACCGCCGTTCTCGTCACGTTGCTTGCCCGACGTGAAGCGTTCCATCAGACGATCCTCGCAGGGCACGCAACCCTCCACGAGCCCGCGGTCGCGGCGCTGCCGCACATCGGGCGTCTCTACGGGCTCATCGTCCAACAGGCGACAACGCTCGCCTTCGCCGACGCATCGTGGCTGCTCGCGGTCGTGACGATCGTTCTCGCACCGCTCGTGCTGCTCTTACGTCGACGTCCCAGTAGCGCGGCCGAATCGTAGGCAATGTCGCTTCGTTCGATCGTCGCAGGCACAGCGCCAATGGCTCGCAAAAATTGTCGATATGCATCTTCTTGTGACGCGTCTCGTTCCACTCGTTGCCGCGCTCGTCGCGATCACCGCGGGCGCCGCTCGCGCCGACCTGGTCGGCGATCTGGTCGCGAAGAATCTTGCGGCACGCGGTGGCGCAGAAAAACTTGCCGCGATTTCGACGATTGAGTTCACCGGAAAAATCGTCCAGCCCGGGGGCTCGCGACTCACGTATAAAGCGATTCGCGCGCGGAAAAACGGCGGGACCCTGATCGAATCGAGCGTTCAGGGCCTCACGCTCGTGCAAGGGTTCGACGGCACCGTGGGCTGGCGGATCAATCCGTTCGAAGGACGGCGCGATGCGGAACGGATCTCCGATGAGGCAACGCGCGCGCTCGCGGATGAAGCCTCGATCGATGGCGCGTTGCTTTCAGCGAAAGCCCGGGGCGGCACGATCACCTATCTCGGTCGTGAAGATTTCGATGGCACCGACGCGTACAAACTGCGCGTCGTCGGCGCGGAGCCCGGTGCGGCGCAATACGTGTATTACCTCGATCCCGAGACGTATCTCGAAATCCGCGTGGAGGAGACGCGCATCCTGCGCGGATCCAAACGCGTGAGCTTGAGCGAACTCAGCGATTACGAGCGCGTCGATGGTGTTTATTTCCCGTTTTCGATCGAGACGGGCGGGATCGAAAGTACCTCGGCAAACCGTCAAAAACTCGTGATCGACACGGCGCGAGCGAACGTGCCCGTGAGCGATACCCTCTTCGCCATTCCCTCGACTCCCGGAGCGAAATCATGATCGCGCGTCACCTCATCCACACGATCGCATGCGCGAGCGCGTGTGCTCTGGCTCTCACCGTGGCACCCGCACGCGCGGCATCGCTCGATTCGGGCGCCGTCTCAGGCATCGGCTTACGCAACATCGGCTCCGCGCAGATGTCGGGGCGCATTTCGGCCCTCGATGCGCGCGTCGAAAAAGACGGCAATGTGACGGTCTTCGTGGGCGCGGCTTCGGGCGGCGTCTGGAAATCGCTCGATGGCGGCACGACGTTCGCGCCGGTCTTCGATAAGCAGCCGGTACAATCGATCGGTGCCATCACCCTCGATCCGACGAACGCGCAAACGGTCTGGGTCGGAACGGGCGAGAGCTGGACACGCAATAGCGTTTCGATCGGCGACGGCATCTACAAATCGACCGACGGCGGCGAGAATTGGACCAACGTCGGTTTGCCCAAGAGCGAACGCGTCGCGCGCATCATCGTCGATCCCAAAGACGGCAACACCGTCTACGCTTGCGTGCCCGGGAAACTGTGGAGCGATAGCGCCGATCGTGGTCTGTATCGTACGACCGATGGCGGCTCGACCTGGACGCTCGTCCTGCGGGGCAGTAATCTTTCGACGGGCTGCTCGTCGCTTGCGATGGATCCGAGCAACGCGCGCGTGCTCTACGCCGGCATGTGGGATTTCCGGCGCAAAGGCTGGACGTTTCGCTCCGGCGGTGAGGGCCCGACGGCACCATCGGGAAGCGGCATGTTCCGTTCGACCGATGGCGGCGCGACGTGGACGGCAATGACGGCCGAGACCAACGCCGGGCTGCCCAAAGGCCCGTGGGGTCGCGTCGAAATTGCAACCGCGCCTTCGAATGCGAAGCACATCTATGCATTCATCGAGAGCCCGCGTTCGGCGCTCTACTCGTCGGAAGATGGCGGGCTCACGTGGCAAGAACGCGATCGTAGCCAACGGATGGTCTGGCGGCCGTTTTACTTCGGCAAACTCGTCGTCGACCCGAGCAACGATCGGCGCGTCTTCAAGATGAATTTGCGCATGATCGTCTCAGACGATGGCGGCAAGAGTTTCTCCGATTCCTCGGGCGGCGGTCACGCCGACTGGCACGACATCTGGATCGATCCGACCGATAACAAACACATCATCGGCGGCAACGACGGCGGTCTTTGGTTCAGCTACGACGGTGGATCGAAATGGTGGAAATCGAGCAACCTTCCGATCAGCCAGTTCTACCATGTCAGTACCGATAATAAAGATCCATACCAAGTCTACGGCGGCCTGCAAGATAACTCGTCGTGGGCCGGTGATAGCGCCTATCCCGGCGGCGTGACGAACAGCCGGTGGGAAAATCTTTACGGCGGCGATGGCTTCTGGGCGTTCCCCGATCCCAGCGACAATAACTTCACCTACGCCGAAGCGCAGGGTGGCACGATCGGTCGCGTCGATCGGCGCACGCTTGCGACGCGCGAAATTCAGCCCAAGGCGCGGCGTGGCGAAAAGCTTCGGTTCAATTGGAATACGCCGATCGCGATGAGCCCGAACGAACGCGGCACGATCTACATCGGCGCGCAGTTCCTCTTCCGCAGTCGCGATCACGGCACGACGTGGGATCGGATCTCACCCGATCTTTCGACGAACGATCCCGCGCGCCAAAAACAAGAAGAATCGGGCGGCATCACCGTCGACAATTCCGCGGCCGAAACCGCGACCACGATTTATTCGATCTCGGAGAGCCCAAAAAACGGGAAGCTCATTTGGGTCGGAACCGACGACGGCAACATCCAACTCACGCGTGACGGCGGGGCGACGTGGAAAAACGTCGGCGGTGGGCTCGCGGGCGTGCCCAAGGGCTCGTGGATAAGTTGGGTCGAGGCGAGTCGCCACGATCCCGCGACGGCATACGCAACCGTCGATAACCACACGTTTGGCGACATGGATCCGTATCTCTATCGCACGAACGATTACGGCAAGACGTGGACGCAACTCGTCGGCGCGCAAACGGGCGTGCGCGGCTACGCGCATGTCGTGCGCGAAGATGCCGTCAATCCGAACCTGCTCTTCCTTGGGACCGAGTTCGGCTTGTGGACCTCGGTCGATGCGGGGCAATCGTGGGCGGCGCTACGGCCGGCGAATTTTCCGGCCGTCGCGGTGCGCGATATCGTGGAACAAGAGCGCGATCGCGATCTCGTGATCGCCTCGCACGGTCGCGGCATTTGGATCCTCGACGATCTCACGCCACTACGGAATATGTCGGCACAAACGCTCGCCTCCGAGGTGACGTTTCTCCCCGGGCGCCCCGTGCAGCAGCGGTTGCAGGCGCGTGGCGGTTGGTCTGAGGGCGACGCTGCGTACGCGGGCGATAATCCGGCGAGCGGCGCGGTCATTTCGTACTATTTGCGTTCGCGTCAAGTGATTGGGAAACTCAACCTCGACATTCTCGATGCGTCGGGACACATCATCGATACGATCCCGCCGGGAATTCGGAAAGGCCTTAACCGTGTCGTGTGGTCGATGCGGACCAAGGCGCCGATCGTCCCACCCGCAGCGACGATCGCCGGCGGCGCGAACCAAGGGCCGCGCGTCTTACCGGGCACGTACACCGCGCGCCTCACCAAAGACGGCAAGACCTACACGATGCCCTTCGTCGTTGGCCTCGATCGCCGCGCGACCTATTCACTCGCCGATCGCAAGGCACAGTTCGTCGCCGCGAATCGCGTCAAGGCCATCTTCACGCGCATGTCCACGGTCGCGAGTGCGATCGCGATGATTCGATCGGGCGCGACGACTGAGAGTGCGAAACTGCCCGCGGGCGACGCGCTTCACGTCGATCTCGCGCAGATCTCCGAGCGAGCCGACGGCTTGCGCAAAAAGCTCGTCGCAACGAAAGAGGGCGGCGCGATCACGGGTGAGGAGCGTCTCCGCGAACTCACCGCGGATATCTACGGTGTGCTCCTCTCGAGCGAAGGCGCACCGACCAACTATGCGATGGCGCGCGTCGATGCGCTCGATCGCGATCTCGCCGATGTCGAAAAGAGCTTCGCAACCTTGACGGCGCGCGATCTTCCCGCCCTCAACCAAAAGCTCAAAGCAAAGTCGCTTCCCGCGATTACGATCGGGAAGATCACGCTCGATGATTCGGCGCGCGGTGCGAACATCGAAGCGCTCTTCGATTCGATCGTGGGCTCGCGTTCGCTCGACTTCGACGCAAGCGCGCATGCCGAAAGCGACGATCGCTGAGGGCAAAGAATGGTTGGTGTCGCTGCGATTAACTCGCGGCGACACCGTTTGTGCTTGCCGCGCGACGCTCGCGTGAATCGTCGAGTTCGACGCGAAGCCCGCCGAATCGGGCGGTGAGCGCAGCCTCCAAAAGCGCGACGAGATTGCGATGCGGGAGAACGCACGTGCCATCGGCGCAGGCCGATTCATCGACATCGAGTCGCGCGTGCACCACATCGCCGCGCACGTCATCGAGAACGAGCGTCGCGCCATCTTCGCCCAGGCTCGCGCTCAACGGATCGAGCAACGCGCGAATCGCCACGATATCGATCGCACGGCCGCCCGCGCTTGCCAGCGGCGCGAGCGCTTCGCGCGTGCCGAGCACCGCGTGTTCGACTGTCTCGATCGCATCGTCGACGAGACCGTTAATCTGCGATCGTGTAAGATTGGACGTTGGGTGCTTGAAGAACACGACGTTCGCGTCGACGTACGCGCGCGAGAACCCGAGGATCTCCGCCGTGCCAAAGGCGATCGGCGCAAAGACGTCGTTTGCGTAGACGACCGTCGGCACACCGCGTCCTTCGAGTTCGGCTGCATCCCGCAGACTGCAGGACACACAGCTGCCTCAACCGCCGTGAGCTGCGATAACGGCCGCACAATGCGCGAGTGAATCGATCACCTCACCCGGTGCGGGTCGTGAAAACGATGGTTTTCGCGCGCGCACGATCGTCGCGCCGCGTTGCGCCAAGCGCTCGGCCGTGCGATCGAGCAGCGCATCGGCGTTTTCTTTGCCGTTCTCGAGCAGCCCGATCGTTAAGCCGTGAAGCGATGACGGTCGCGATGCGACGCGCGCCAGCCGCGTTTCACGCAAGCCGCGGGGGTCGTGAAGTTCGATCATTGGATACCTCGGACGGTGCGGAAAACGTGCGTGCTTGCGGGCCAGGTTGGGACGACGGTCGAGAAGCCACCCGTGCGGCCACCCGTGACGGTGACGATAAGCGACTCGGGACGCACGATGACGGGGACGCGCGTTTGCGGATCGTTCGGGTCACCGTAGGCCGAGGCGAAGTGCCGCGTTCGCGTTTCATCGAATTCGCCGAGCGTTTCGAGGAAGCCAAGCGCATTACGCGCGCGATCGAAAAGCTCACGGGCGATCGTCTCGGGACGAAAACCGTCTCGCGCGAGGATTGCGGCGTGTTGCGGACAGATCGCGAGCACCATCTCACCTGGCGCGCACGCATTCGTCGAGCCCGGCGCCCGCATCGTCTCGGCAATGTTTTGCAGTAAACGATCGCCCGTGGCGCTACGATGATCGCCGAGCATGTGCGGGCCTTCGGCCGCGAAGAGCGTGACCGTCGTGGCATCGTCGCGGCCCGTTTGACGCTGCGCGAGCGAGGGCCACGCAAGCGCGTCGAGCCGCTCCGCGTACGCAAAACCCGTCTTCGCGGGCGAGCCCTGGACGCTCATATCGGTTTCACCCGGCCGCCCGCCGCCCACGTTCATCATCACCAAACGCAACGTGCGCCCGATCGTCATATTCGCGCGATTACCCTGGCCGAGCGCGTTCCCACCGGCGTTCATACCCGCGCGTTCGGCGAGCGGACCACTCACGATGACGAGTGGCGCGGCGTGATGCGTCGTCGATTGAATGCCATTGAGATTAAAGATGGGATCGGTTGCCGCTTCGACCGCTGCAAGCGCGATCGCGAACGCCGCGCTCGGCAATCCCGCCATCACGGCGTTGACCGCAACGTCGCGTACCGTCGCGAGCGTGCCTCTCGGAAAGACCGCGCCGACGACCTCATTGGGATCGCGACCGGACGCACGAACGAGGTCGTCGACACGCTCGGGCGTCGGTAAGATGACGGGTAAACCATCGCCGAACGATTCGACGAAATGATCGTAGGCCGTCTCCACATTCGCGTACGTGAGCATGGGGACCAATCCGTGCTCCGTGCGAGGGTCCCTGCCGCGCACGCCAGCGCGACCCGAGGCCGCCGATGCGTGCGGTCGCTATCGGATGCAAAGGTGCTCATGACAGCGATGCATCAACGTCGTCTTCTCGCGTCAGAACGGATGGGCGAATCATGCAAATCGGCGTCGATAGTTTCGCGGCGCTTCCGCACGATGGCAGCGGGTCGAACGTCGGCGCCGCCGAGCATCTCCAGCACCTCATCGAAGAGATCGTGCATGCCGATCGTGTCGGGCTCGACGCTTTCGGCATCGGCGAACATCATCGCGACGATTTCTTGGATTCGGCACCCGCCGTGATCTTGGCAGCCGCCGCATCGCGCACGTCGCGAATCCGTCTCGCGAGCGCGGTCACCGTGCTGAGCGCAGCCGATCCCGTGCGCGTCTTTCAGCAATTCGCGACGCTCGATTTGCTTTCGAACGGGCGCGCGGAGATCGTCGCCGGCCGCGGATCGTTTGTTGAAGCCTTCCCACTCTTTGGTTTACGGCTTGAGGATTACGACGCGCTCTTCGCGGAAAAACTCGATCTGTTGTTGACCCTGCGCGAGAACGAACACGTCACGTGGTCGGGTGCGCATCGGCCCGCACTTTCGGGTCAGGGCGTCTATCCGCGACCGTTGCAAGTGCGGCTGCCGATTTGGCTCGGGGTCGGGGGAACACCCGAATCGTTCGCTCGCGCGGGCGTGCTCGGGTTACCACTCATGATCGCAATTATCGGCGGCGAGACGCATCGCTTTCGCCCGCTCGTCGATCTCTATCGCGAGGCGGGCCGCCGCGCCGGACATCCACCCGAAGCGCTCCGCGTCGGCGTGCACGCGCTCGGCTACGTGGCCGAAACGACGGAGGCCGCAATCGCCGATTTCTATCCCGGTTATGCGGCGGCGTTTACCAAGATTGGCGAGGAGCGCGGGTGGCCGCCGGTGACGCGACGGCAATTCGATGCGCTGCGCAGTGCACGCGGGGCGCTGCTCGTCGGCAATCCCGAAGAAGTTGCGGTAAAGCTGCGCGCGCACAGCGATGCGCTCGGTGGAATCTCGCGCATCCAATTTCAAATGAGCGTCGCTTCGCTACCGCATGAAAAGCTGATGTCGGCCATCGAGCTCCTCGGCACGCGCGTGGCACCGCTCGTTCGCGGCGTTGAGCCACGATAAGCGCGGATTCGCTTGCGCGCCGGACGTCGTGAAACGGAGCACGAGCACGCCCACGGTACGGCACACGACCATGACCACGACCACGCGGACCGCATACGTTCAAAGGCCGGATGCGCAGTGGCAAGAGGGTCTTCTTCTCGATGCCGACCGCGCCCGCAAGAATCGCGGCAGCGTGCTTCGGCTGCTGGAATTTTACGTTCCCGGTATCGCTGATCGGGCCGATCGATGCTCTGCTCGAGTTCGTGTTCCTCCCCGATATTTGGGGGTGTCGTCGTGCGACTGATCGACACCCCGGGCGCCTACGGCCGCGTCTGGCATCTCGCGAGCGACAGCACGACGACGCAACCCGAAGTAATTGCGCGTATCGAACGCATGGAGACGCACGATCTCCTCACCGAGCCGCTTCTCTTGGACGATACGGCCCTGCACACATTGCACGGACCGATCGTCAAGACGTCGTACGACGATGGCGTTCACGCGATGCTCGCCTTACGTGATCGGGCCTGACGTTTTCTCGAGGAGCTCGACAGGAATGCCGTTGGGATCTTCGACGAAGGCGAGCCAGCGGCCACCGCTTGGCGATTTTTTGGGACCGCTCGTTACCTTCACGCCTTCGCCGCGAATACGTTCGATGAAAGCTTTGAAATCGCCGTCGATTTCGAGCGCGAGATGTTCGTATCGATTGCCGAGTTCGTACGGTGGGTGATCTTCGAGATCGTAGATCAGCTCGATGTACGAATTCCAATCCGATCCCACGAACGCCATATCGGCATTACCCGGATAATGGAGCGGGCCATCGAGTAACGAGAGGCCGAGTTTTTTATAGAACTCGATCGTCTCGGACATATCGCTAACGAAAATCGAGGTATGGAGAAAGCGGGACATCGGACTCCTAGCGAATCGCGCGTAAGGGTGGTTTGGCTTGTGCGGTCACGTCGATCTCCAAGAGACGACCGGCGAGTTGCGAGAGATACCGCAGGCAGCACACACGTAAAAACGATGCGAAATTGAACGCATCGTCACGCGCGTCGGTGAGTTCACCGTGGAGCGTGACGATGAGTTCGTTCGTCGTACAATCTTCGCGCGCGGCGATCTCGCTCAAAACGTCCCAAAAATGATTTTCGAGCCGAATGGTCGTCAAGACGCCGCGGATGCGAAGCGAGCGCGTGCGCGATTCATACAGAATGGAATCGGCACGCGCGTAGATCGAACACATCAGACGAGTTGCTTGCTCATCGCCGCCGTGATGTACTCGGCCTGACGGATTGCGAGCGCGACGATCGTGAGCGTCGGATTCTCGGACGCACTCGTCGTGAACTGGCTCCCGTCGGAGATGAAGAGATTGCGCACGTCGTGGCTTTGCCCGTGCGCGTTCACGACGCCTTTGGTCGGATCGGCACTCATCCGACTCGTCCCGAGGTTGTGTGTCGAGGGGTAGGGCGGCGTCCGCATCAAGTGCTTCGCGCCGACGGCCTGGTAGACTTTCGAGCCCTGCGTGAAGGCGTGTTCGCGCATCGCGAGATCGTTTTTGTGATCGTCGTAATGAACGTTGGGAACGGGCATGCCGTGCTGATCTTTATGATCGGTGTTGAGCGTGACGCGATTGGTCGACCGCGGCATATCCTCGCCCACGATCCACATGCCGGCAACGTGCGCGTAGTTATCCATGAACATCGTGAAATCCGATCCCCACGCTCCGGGGTCCAGGAACGCTGCGAAGAACGGGAGCCCGAGTGAGATCGTCTCCATCTCGTATCCGCCGGCAAACCCACGCGACGGATTGTGATCGGCTTCGTCTTGGATGATGCCCGCCATCGTCGTGCCGCGATACATGTGCACGGGCTCATCGAAAATGCCATAGACCGAGCCCGTGAGGTGGCGCATGTAATTACGCCCGACTTGACCCGAGCTATTCGCGAGACCGTCGGGACGTTTGCTCGACGCGGAATTGAGGAGCAAGCGTGGCGTCTCGATCGAATTGCCGGCAACGGCGACGA
>JAYTXC010000260.1:0-2394 GCA_043743145.1 Rhodospirillales bacterium | reverse complement strand
AGTTTTAATCCGATCGCGATTGGCGGGGCCGTGGTCTACATCGTCGCGCACGGCCTCTTTAGCGCCGGGCTTTTCATGACGGTCGGCGAGATCGAGGTGCGCGAAGGCACGCGTCTGCTCTCACGGCTTGGCGGTCTCGGCGGCCGCAACCCCAAACTCGCGGGCAGCCTCACGATCGTCGCGCTCGCCGCGCTCGGGTTACCCGGGCTCTGCGGGTTTGCCGGCGAGATCCTCATCCTCACCGGGCTCTATCGCGCGGGATTCGTGTGGCAAACGGTCGTCGCACTCGTGCCGGTCGTCATCGCGGCTGCGTATATGCTGCGCGTCTTTCAAGGCGTGATGCACGGACCCGAACACGACGATCTTCCCGAGCGCGAGGATCTTTCGCTCCTCGAAGGGCTCGCACTCGCACCGCTCGTCATCGCGATCGTGCTCTTGGGCATCAATCCGGGCCCGGTCACGCATCTGGATCAGCCGACGCGGAGCGTCGCAACGGCGGGCGTGCAATCGACGCTCGCGATCGTGAAGAAGTAAACCAATGAACACGCCCCAACTCGTCATCCCGTACGTCTCGGCCGATTACGCGGCGCTCGTCCCCACCTTCGTCGTGGCGGTCACGGCGCTGGCCGTGATCCTCGCCGATCTGCTGACGCCGAAAAAAGTGCGGCGCGCGGCAAACATCGGCGTGGGCATCATCGGTCTCGTCGTCGCGGGCGTCCTTGCGTTACAGGGCTGGGGTCATCCGATCGCCGCATTCGGCGGGGCGTTCGTCAATGGCGGCTTCGCGATCGTCTTCGAAGAGATCGTGGTCGTCTCGGCCGTTTTTTCATTGCTCATGTCGTATCCGCTCGGTCGCGAAGATCAATCCGGCGGGGCGATCGCGCTCATGCTCTGGAGTGCGAGCGGCGCGATGCTGATGGCGGGCGCATCGAATCTTTTGACCGTGTTCCTCGGCATCGAACTGCTCTCACTCGCGCTTTACTGCCTGTGTGCGATGTCGTCGCGCCCGGGCGCGCGCGAGTCGGCGCTCAAGTACTTGATCTTATCCTCGACCGCATCGGGTTTCTTGCTCTACGGTATGGCGTTGCTCTTCGGCGCGACGGGAAGTGTGGCGCTTTCGGCGCTCGCAAATCCGCCCGCATCGAGCGCGCTCTTCGACATCGGCGCGGGCATGTTTCTCATCGGCATCTGCTTCAAGCTCAGTCTCGTGCCGTTCCATGTCTGGACGCCCGACGTGTACGAGGGCGCGCCGCTTCCCGTGACCGCGTTCATGAGTGTCGTCACGAAGGCGGGAACGCTTGCGGTGCTCGCGCGCTTTGCCTACGCGGCACTGCCATCGCCGCACGGCCACGCGATCATGTTGCCCGTCTGGATCGTCGCGGCACTCTCGATGATCGTCGGTAACGTCGCCGCGCTCGCGCAGACCGATATTAAACGCCTCCTCGCCTATTCGGGTATCGCCCAACTCGGCTATATCGTCGCGTCGCTCGCGGGTACGACGGCGCTTGGATTGCGGTACGCGATTTTTTATCTCGGCGCGTACATGTTCATGAATCTCGGTGCGTTCGCGGTCGTCGCGCTACTCTCACGCGATCGTGACGAAGGATCGCAACTCACGTCGTTCAACGGACTCGGCTATCGCCAACCCGGGCTCGCCGCGGCGATGACGTTCTTTTTGCTCTCGCTTGCGGGCTTGCCGCCGACGGCCGGATTTACGGGGAAGATCCTCATCCTGGCAAGCGCCGTCAATGCGGGCTTCGTCTGGCTGGCGGCGCTCCTGGTTATTGGGACGGCGATCTCGGTCTATGTCTATTTCAAAATCGTGCGCGCGATGTACGCGCAGACCACGGGGGCTCCGATCCGTCGCGCCGTCGTTCCCACGAGCGCGCTGCCCTGGGCGTGCGTGGCGCTTTGCGCGGTTGCGACGCTCGTCCTTGGATTCTATCCGATCGCTCCGAGCGACGTCTTGCCACTCGTGAAGTAGGCGGTATCAAGCACCGTCTCTTCGTGCCCACCGCGAGCCGACTCGCTGGCGACCGGGCACCGCTCGTCGTCGCTCTCCACGGCTGCACGCAAACCGCGAGCGATTTTGCCGCCGGGACGCGTTTCGATTCCGTCGCCGAGCGCGTCGGCGCCTACGTGGTCTATCCCGAACAGAACCTCGGCGACAATCCCAACCGCTGTTGGAATTGGTATCTCGAGAAGCATCAACGTCGCGATGCGGGCGAGCCGGCGCAGATTATTTCACTGGTAAACGATATCGTCGCACGCCATCCGATCGATCGCGACCGCATTTTCGTCGCCGGTCTTTCGGCCGGCGGCGCACTCGCTGCGATTCTCGCCGAACAAGCACCCGACGTTTTCGCGGCCGTCGGCATCGCGGCGGGCGTGGCA
>JAYTXC010000259.1:0-1607 GCA_043743145.1 Rhodospirillales bacterium | reverse complement strand
AGAAAATGTCGAAATCGCTCGGCAACTTCGAACCGTTATACGCGCTTTTGGATCGTCACGATCCGCAAGCCGTCCGGCTGCTGTTTTTGCAATCGGGTTATCGTAAACCGATGAACTTTACCGAAGCCTCGATCGAAGGTGCGACGACGGGACTACGCCGCTTGCAGGCCGCGTATGATGCCTTGCGTACGGCGCCCGTCGTAGCGGGTGATGCCGCGGACGCGAACGTGGTGGGCAACGCGTCGCATGCGCAAGGTGCGCACGAACGGCGCCTTCACGCGATGAATCCCGTCGTCAAGCCATATCTCGAGCGCTTCGAAGCGGCGCTCGACGACGATATGAACACGTCGGGCGCATTGTCGGTTCTTTTCGATATTGTCGGCGCCACAACCGGAATTATGCGCACCGGTGGCGCGAGTCCCGTGGCCGCATTCGTGCATGAGGCGATGACGATCTTGGGCATCTCGCCAAACGATCGCGTGCACGTCGTGCGAGCGATTGCGACCGAACGTGTCGTCACCGTCGGCTCCGCTTCGCTCCGGATAGCGGGACGCGGTGGCGATCGTCTTGCCGACGCTACGCTTGCCGATCTTCGAGCGGCCGTGGGCGACGTCGTCGCCCTCGACGGCGCCGCAGGCCCCGATGCGATCGACGCGATCGTCGAGGCACGGCTCGTCGCAAAATCGAACAAGGACTTTACTATCGCCGACCGATTACGCGTGGCACTCACGAGTGCCGGTGTGACGCTCGCCGACTCCAAGGAAGGAACGTCGTGGAGCGTCGACGCTTAGGATCTAGCCGCCCGCCCAACCGCAAAGACGCAATCGATCTCGACGACGTGATCTACGGCCTACACGCCGTGGAGGAAGCGATCGTCGGTGGCGAGGCGTTGCGTAAACTCTACATCGGTGACGAACGCAAGCGCGATCCCGCGCTCAAGCGATTACTGGAACTCGCGAACGAAACGGGCGTAAGCGTTCGTTTCGAAAATCGCATGTTTTTCTCGCAATTTCCCTACCGCGCGCACCAGAGCGTAGTCGCCTTCGGCGTGCCGTTCGAATACGTCACGCTCGAAGAGACGATCGCCGCGCGTAAGCCGGGAAACGGCCTCTTCGTCGTGCTCGATCACATCACCGATCCGCATAACGCGGGCGCGATCATCCGCAGTGCCGAGTGCGCGGGGGCGACCGCGATCGTCATGCCCGAACGTCGCGCAGCCGGAGTGAATGCCACGGTGCGTAAGGCTTCCGCGGGTGCGACCGCACACGTTCCGATCGCTCGTGTTTCCAATATCGCGGGTGCGATTCGGACCATGAAAAAAGCGGGGATTTGGGCAGCGGGCGCGGCCGGTGACGTCGGCGCGACGGAGTATACGCGCGCGGACTTTACGGGCGATATCGCGATCGTTATCGGCGCCGAAGGCGACGGTATCTCGCCCGTGGTGCGCAAAGAGTGTGACTATCTCGTGAAGATTCCGATGTACGGCGAAGTCAATTCGCTCAACGCATCGGTCGCCGCTGGTATCCTTCTCTTCGAAGCGCGTCGCCAGCGTCTCGCGAAAGCGTAGCAGCATGCGCGACCGGCGTCGGTACGCGCGCGTCGCGTGG
>JAYTXC010000258.1:0-12108 GCA_043743145.1 Rhodospirillales bacterium | reverse complement strand
TCTTCTGGCAAGCCGTCCGAACGGAACTCGCATGAGCTTCATCAGCATCGTCGTGCCGCTCTTCAACGAGGAAGGCAACGTCGCCGAATTGATCCGGCGCATCACGACGATCATGGACCGCGTCGCACGCGACGATACGTACGAGATCGTCGCAGTCAACGATGGCTCGCGCGATAACACGCTCGCGATCTTACGCTCGCTGCAAGTCACCGTGCCGAGCCTGGTCGTCGCGGACCTCTCGCGAAATTTCGGCCATCAAATTGCCGCAACCGCCGGTCTCGATATCGCGCGCGGGGAGGCCGTGATCCTCATGGATGGCGACCTGCAAGATCCCCCCGAACTCATCGAGGCGTTTCTCGCGAAATGGCGTGAGGGCTTCGACGTCGTCTACGCGACGCGCAAGACGCGCAAGGGCGAGAGCTTCTTCAAACTCATGACCGCCCGCATCTTCTATCGCACGATTCGGCGTCTCACGAACGTCTCGATTCCCGTCGACACGGGTGATTTTCGCTTGATGAGCCGGCGCGTCGTCGACGCGCTCGGTGAGACGAGGGAAAAACACCGATTTTTGCGCGGACTCGTGAGTTGGGTCGGCTTCAATCAGATCGGCGTCGAGTACGAACGCGAAGCGCGCTTCACGGGCGAGACGAAATATCCGATCTCGAAGATGTTGAAGTTCGCAATCGACGGCATTACGTCGTTTTCCGAGATCCCGCTTCGCTTCGCGACCTACCTCGGATTCATCGTAAGCGCCGTCGCGTTTCTCTACGCGATCCTCGTCATCGCACTAAAATTATTAGGACTCAACGAACCCGGCTACACGTCGATCATGGTTGTCGTCCTCTTCTTGGGTGGCGTGCAGCTCGTGACGATCGGCATCGCGGGTGAGTATCTCGGCAGGATCTACGATCAGGTGAAAGCCCGACCGCTCTATTTTCTCTCGAGCGTCGAACGGGCCGATGCACACGGCGTACTCGTCGCCGCACGAACGACTTCCGAAAGGTCGTCGATCTCGTCGTAGACGAGCGTTCGCGATTGCAGCGGTTCGTTGCCGATCGTAAAGCCGCGCGCGATCGTCGCTCCGATCGCCGCGTCACGATTCCCATAGACGGTCGCGAGCGTCGCACCGCGCGCGATGCGATCGCCGATGCGCGCGCGCACGACGATGCCCGCACGAGCTCCCGCCGCAGTGACGAGATCGCGCGCGCACTCGCCGAGTACGACCGTTTCGATGCCGACCACATACCCATCGTGCTCCGCAATCGCGTCGACGGCGGTCGGATGTGGTGCGAACGTCTCGAGGTCGTGAGCCGAGCCGCCCTGCGCGACGAGCATCGCGACGAACGTTTCATACGCATGCCCACGATGCAAGGCTGCCTCGAGCGATGCGCGAGCCTCGCCTTCCTGGAAGCTTGCGGGTGCGGCCGCTGCGAGCATCGCGGATCCGAGGCGCATGACGATTGCCAGGAGTCGCGGATCGTCGCTCGTCCCGCGTAAGCAATCGCGCGCCTCGCCGAGTTCGAGCCCGGTCCCGATCGCGCGGCCGAGCGGTTCGTTCATATCTGAAACGATCGCACGTGCGCGCCGCCCAAACGCGCGCGTGAGCGTTACGAGCGATCGCGCGAGCGCACGCGCGCCTGCGATATCGCGCAGGAAGGCACCATTGCCGCACTTGACGTCATACACGATCGCGCGCGCACCGCCCGCGATTTTTTTCGAAACGATCGACGCCGCGATCAACCCCGGTGCGGGGACGGTCGACGTTCGGTCACGCAACGCGTAGATGCGTTTGTCGGCAGGCACGAGTCGCGCGCTCTGCGCCGCGATCGCACAACCGACGCGCTCGACGATCGCGAAGAATGCTTCGGGTGCGAGATCGGTGCGAAGGCCCGGCAACGCCTCCAGTTTATCGAGCGTGCCACCCGTGTGGCCGAGCGCCCGACCCGAGAGCTTCGCGACGGGCACACCGCACGCAGCGACGAGCGGGACGACGATGAGCGAAGCCGTATCGGCAACGCCGCCCGAACTATGTTTGTCGACGGTCCGTTCGTCTGGTGCGTGCAGCGTTTCGCCGCTCGCGATGAAGGCGCTCGTTAGCGCTGCCGTTTCGTCATCGTCGAGGCCGCGAATCGTACTCGCCATCAAAAGAGCCGCGAGTTGTGCGTCGTCGATTGCGTTTGCGAGATAGCGTTCGACGATCGCGTGCCACACGGGTGCTTCGAGCGCTTCCCCATCGCGTTTGCGCGCAATCGCACGTCGCATCATTGCTTCATCCACCGAGCCTGGGATTCGCACGCGTGCGACACGAAGCCCGCGTCACGTGTTCACCCGTCCAGTCGTGGATCAAACGATCGCAATCGTCCCGCTCGATGCATTCGGGATCGTCGCTTTCGCGGCGACGATTTGCGCGGTTGCACTCCTTACGTGGAAGCGTCCGGCATTCGGCATCGCAGCGCTCATCGGTTTCGTGCCCTTCGCGCTCTATCGCAACGTCGGAGCGACGACGCTCACGTTGCCGAAGATGGCGCTCGTCGGAGCGATCGTGGGTCTCATCATGCGAGGCGCCTCGCTCGAAGCGTTGCGCGGTCGCACGACGCGCACGATCGCACTCGCCGGCGCCGCCGTCGTGCTCGCGACGGCACTCTCGATCTGGCATGCGACCTATCGCGGTCCCGCGTTGCGTGAGACGCTCAAAGCGATCGAATATCTCGGGCTCTTCATCGTCGTCGCGGTTGCCGCGCGAGCCGACCACGACGATCGCGCGATCGGCATCGCGATGATCGCGAGCCTCGCGCTCGTCAGCGTGCTCGCGCTGGCCGATGAGATTATCGGCGCGCCATCAGGCATGTGGTTTCTCGGCCACCCAATTCCGCGCATCGCGGGCCCACTCGAAGGCCCAAACCAACTCTCGGCCTATCTCGGGATCGCGCTCGCCGTCGTCTTTGCGCTCTTGCTCGCGAAAGCGCGGATGCCTAGTGCGGTCGTCGCGTTGACGCTGGGATTGACGGCGCTCGTGTGCAGTATTTCGCGCACCGGCATTCCGACCGCAATCGCAGCGCTTGCCATCGTTAATATCGCTTCGCCACGACGCATGCGCGGTCGCGAGTTAGCACTCTTGACGAGCGGACTCGTCGCGGGAATCGTTATTCTCGCACTTTGGGGCCTTTCGCTCGGCCATTCTGGCGTGGGCGTCGGCGCGGTTGTCGGGCATCTCTCAAGCATCTCCGAAGCCTCACAGCCGGGAAGTGTCGGAAACCGCTCGCAGCTCTGGCATGCCGCGTTCGTCTTGTGGCGTGCTCATCCAATTTTCGGAATCGGCGCCGGAAACTTCGAGCGCGAACTCGGGCTTGCGGGCTTTCCCGAGTTGCATACGCACGCGAACAGTCTGTATCTTCAGGCGCTCGTGGAAGGCGGCATTCCGCTCGCGATCGCGACGCTCGCTCTCGTCGCCATCTCGATTTTCGCGTTTGCGCGCGGTCCCTTTCGCGAGCCCTTCGTGATCGGTGCACTGGGCGCGAGCATCGGTCTCGCGACGCACCAGCTTCTCGATCTCCTCGTGTTCTATCCGAAAGTCGGCGAACTTTGGTGGATCGTTCTCGCACTCGGCGCCGCGCGCAAAGACGCGCCCG
Source organism: Rhodospirillales bacterium (assembly GCA_043743145.1). Lineage (GTDB taxonomy): Bacteria > Vulcanimicrobiota > Vulcanimicrobiia > Vulcanimicrobiales > Vulcanimicrobiaceae > JANYGA01. The sequence goes on along the minus strand of JAYTXC010000258.1, from coordinate 8,479 downwards.
AACCCGCTTCGTCACGCGTGTAGCCGCGATGCGCCTCACGTCATCGCTCGTCGCCGCGATGCTTCCCATCGGTCTCGGCGCGGTCGCCGCGCGCGTGTTCGCCATGCATCATCCCGCGACCATCGCGATCGATTTTCGGCAACCGCTCGTTGTCGCTACAAATTGGGGCGCGTACGGCGCGGGTGCCTTCGCGATCCTCGCTACGAGCATCGCGCTCACGACCATCTTGCTGGTGCGTGCGGTGGGTCGTTCGCGCGCGGAGGCGAGCGCGGGCGATCTCCGCGCGATCGTCACGGCGGCGCTCGTCGGTATCGGGTTCGCCCTCGCTTGGCCCTTCGTTTTTTCAAGCGATCTCTATGCGTACGCCGCGTATGGCGATCTCGCCATTCGGGGCCTCGACCCGTATCGAATCGCACCCGTATCGCTGCACGATCCCTATCTCGATGCGGCAAGATTTCAATGGAGTGGACCGTTTCCCGTCGATGTCTACGGGCCCGGTATGCTTGCGATCGCGCGCGCGGTCGTCGTTATGACGAAAACCGACGTCGCCCTCGCACTCGGATCGCTTCGGCTCTTCACCATCGTCGCGTTTCTCGGCAGCGTCATCGCCTTACATGCGGCGCTCGCGTCGTGTTCTCCACGTCATCGATTCGTAAGCACCGCGGCGTTCGCGCTGCATCCCGTCATTCTCTGGAGCGTTGCCGAAGGGCATAACGACGCGTTCGTGGCGCTCTCTGGAAGTCTCGCTGCGCTCGTGTTTTCGCGTGGGCGCGTCGTCGTAGGGGCGCTGGTCGTCGGCCTCTCACCGCTTTTCAAGGCGACAGGTGCACTGCTCGTTCTCGGTCTCACGCTCGTCACACTCACCGGCCAATTCCCGGATCGACGACGACGCATCTTCATGGCACTTACGATCGGATGTGCGATCGCTGCGGCATTCACGATTCCACCGCTGTTGCCAGCCCTCGCTCGCATCGGTGCTCACGGCCGCTACGCGCCGAGCCTCTCAATCCAAGGGTTCATCGGTCTTCTTCCCGCGCTTGCGATCGCGTGTGTGGCCGCAGTGACCGGAGCCGTGCGTGTCGTCCGCAACGATCGGCGAGGATTCGCCTGGATCGGGATCGCAGCGCTTTGCGCGCTCCCCAACGCCTATCCGTGGTATGCCCTGTGGCTGCTCCCGTTCGCCCTCGCGGCGGGCGGAACAAGGCCAGCAATCGCGCTCGGCATCGCGACGATTTGCAATCTCACGCGTTACCTACCTGACGCGGCGGGCATATCCGATGTCGGAACGGCACATCTCCTAGCGGGCCTTTCGATCGCTCCACTCGCCTTCGCCGTCATCCCCCGCCGTGCCAGAAGAGCATCTTCAAGCTCACGACCGCGTCCTTGAGGGGAACCGATCCGGGCATCTTCAGAGCCCCGTCCGCGTTCATGGAAATGCCATGTATCGCGACGGGCGCCGACGGTCGACGTGCAATCGATACCATCCTCGAGAAAGGACCATACCGAACGTGATCGCACTCATCACCCTTTTTGCTAGCCTCATCGCACCCCACGCGCTAGCGCACGCACACACGACGCACGCCACGCGTATCGCACAGGCCGCGCCGTCGGCGCCGCCGCCGAATACATCGGCGCAATCGAGCATTTCCCCGACCGTGGGCGCGACGGCAATCCCCGCACCAGTCGGAACCGCCGCGCAAACTGCGACGCCGCTCGCCTATAAATATCGGTTCGTTCCACGCAATGGCGGACGTGCCGGTGGGCCGACGATCTATGCCGTCTATATGAACGATAAAAAATTGCGTTCGCTCGGCCCGATCAATATCAAAGTCTCGACGACGCCCGACGTCGTCAAAGTCGTAAGCCGCAGCAATGGTCGCGAAGGCATCGTCCCACTCATTACGCCGGGAAATTTTGAAGCGACGAGTACGCTACCGAAAATCCCGTTTATCGCGGCTGGGATGACGCTCGAGATCGAGTTCATCGCGACGACGGCAACCGGTCGCACCGCGATCGTCCGCGTGCCGGTCTTGCTCAACTAATGTGGTTTGGCTTCGGGCTCGCGATCGTTGCGAGTGCGCTCGTTCTCGCGCAAACAACGTCACCGACGACCCCGCCGACGCTGCCGGCCCCGTCGCCGAGCCCATCGGCAACGCCGGAATTTCACTTCGTCTATAAACCAACGCCGAGCGTCGAATCGACGCCGTTCCCCGGGCCCAATCCACCGCAGATCGCCGAGATCGATCTCAGCGACGCGACGCTCGTGACACCCGGAACCGTGCGCGTGCGCGTCCTCACGAGCGATGTGGTCACGACCGTCGTCGCCGAAACGTTCGGTAATACGATTCCTATTCCCAAGAAAGCGTCCGGGCTCTTCACGTTCGAGGGATACGTCGGCGAGGTTCCCGCGTTCGTTAAGAACAGAACCTATAGCGTGACGTTCACCGCGAGCACGGGCGACGGCCGTAACGCGACCGTCACCCTTCCCCTCACGCTGAAGTAACGCGTCGACCGCGATCGTACGCGGTTGGGCCTTGGGATGCGGGCCGAGCGTGAGCGTGAGCAAGCCGTGGGATCACGAGCGGCCGCGTAAACACGCGGCGATCGTTCTTGCCGACGCGAAAATCGCGCGATCTCGTTCGCGCTATGCCGACGTCAGGTCCCCGAACTTGGCAGTCTCGTCGGGACAGTGCCAGATTTCCGGGCAGGCGAAACGAGTGTCAAGACCCAGCGCACTCGCTCGCCTTGCAACCGGGTCCTGGGTCCGGGAGTCGAACGCAGGCGCCGCATCTCTTTCCTATCGCACGAGGCTCTCTATCGCTACGCTCGCCCCATCGCTCGTCCGCGCGCTCCCGAGTTCTAGTCGGCCGCTCGCCGGACTCCTCGAACGTCTGCGCACGCATACGGGCGCTTTTTCTTTGCACGAGACGACGTCGGCCGCACGGCCGTATCTTCTCGCCGGCATCTTCCGGGCGCTTCGCGTCCCGCTTTTCGTCGTCGTGCCGACGCCCGATATCGCGGAGCGCACCTTCGCCGACCTAACGTATTATCTCGGCGACGGCAAATCGAGCGACGCCGCGGCCGGCAAGGCCGCCGCGCCCGCGCCCGAAGTGACGCTCGTTCGTCCGCGCGAGGAGAGCGTGGGCGTGATCGAAAGCCCCTCGGAGCGCAGCGCGCGCATGACGCTTTTCGCCGATCTGCTCGCGAATCGCGCGCTCGTGGTCGTGCTTCCCGTGGCAGCATTACGCCAGTTCGTAATGCCGCGTGCGATATTCAAAGAACGGACCTTCACGCTCGAAGTCGGTGGCGAGGTCGGTTTCGAGACGTTGCAAGAGGCGCTCTTCGGCAGCGGCTACCACCGAACCGACGTCGTTGCAGCAGCGGGTGAGTTCGCCGTTCGCGGCGGCATCGTGGACCTCTGGCCTGCGACGGCTGATTTTCCGATGCGCGTGGAATTTTTCGGCGACGAGATCGAATCGATCCGCTCGTTCGATCTCGCCACGCAACGCAGTACCGACGCGCGAACGAACCTACTCGAGATCGTGCCGTGGAGCGAGATTCCTCGCGACGAATCGTACCGGGATCGCGTCCTCGAACGCATCACGGGAACGCCTGCGACCGTTTCTGCCGCACGCGCGTATATCGCAAGCGGCGCAGAGTTACCCGAAACGTGGTTACCCCTCGCTTTCGACGAGCGCGAGACGCTGCTCGATTATCTCGCACCGAGCGGCATCGTCGTGCTCGAAGAGCCCGCGATGCTCGCCACGATCGAACGTGGTCTCGATGACGAGCGCTTGCGCGAAGAGAACGTGCTCTTGGCTGCCGTCGAATCGGGCGAACTTTCGGTCGATGAAGATCTCATCGGCGAAGCGCTCCTCGCCGACGTCATGGCGCCGCATCCGTCGCTCGGCACGCTCGGTGATGCATTCCGCGCGCGAGGCACGCTCATCATGCCGGGTGCGATCGAAGCCGAGCCGACACCGTGGCTCCCGCACTCACTGGAAACCTTCGTTCTCGAAACGCGCCCCGTCGAACACTTCAATCGTCAGATCACGATGTTTCTCGATCAAGTGAAAACGTGGGTCGCCGATGGCGAGACGGTCGCGTGCGTGGCCTCGGGCGCGTCGCGCTTGACCGAGATGCTCCGCGCGGCCGACCTCACCGTCGAACGTAGCGCGACGATGTTACATCTGCGCGAGACGGGTACCGCATCGTTCGTGGGGCGCAATCCCGGCATGACGCGCGGCGGCGTCGTCTTCGTCGATCAAGGCAACATCGAATCGGGCTATCATATTCCCGGTTTACGGCTGCACGTCTTGGGCGATCGCGAGATCTACGGTCAGCCGCCCAAACGCGTCAAGTTGCGCGCCGTTAAGGAAGGCGTGCCCGTCACGCTCGGCGATCTCAAAGTGACCGACTATGTCGTCCACGCGGTCCACGGCATCGGCCAATATTTGGGCCTGCGCACCGAGAAAATTCTCGGCGCCACCCAAGATTATTTAGATCTGAAGTATGCGGGAACGGACCGCATGCTCGTGCCCGTAACGCAGATGCATCAGGTCACCAAGTACGGCGCGAGCGAAGGCGCGGCACCGAAGCTTTCCAAGATGGGCGGTGCCGATTGGGCGCGCGTCAAGACGCGCGTTTCGGAGAATCTCGCAAAGGTCGCCGAGGGGCTCGTCGGCCTCTACGCGGAGCGCGAAATCGCTGCCGGGCATGCGTTCGGGGCCGACACGCCGTGGCAAGCCGAACTCGAAGAATCCTTCCCCTACGAGACGACGCCCGATCAACAAAAAGCGATCGACGACGCGAAGTCGGACATGGAAAAAACTAAGCCCATGGATCGCGTCGTCTGCGGCGATGTCGGCTACGGCAAGACCGAAGTCGCCGTGCGCGCGACCTTCAAAGCGATCGCCGATAAGCGACAAGTCGCGGTTCTCGTACCGACGACGCTACTCGCGGCACAACACTATCGCACGTTTAGTGCGCGATATGCGAGCTTCCCCGTGCGGATCGAAGAGCTCTCGCGCTTCAAGACCAAAAAAGAGCAACAACAGACGCTCAAAGATCTTGCCGATGGCAAAGTCGACGTCGTCGTGGGCACGCATCGTTTGCTCCAAAAAGATGTCGTCTTTAAAGATCTCGGTCTCATCGTCGTCGATGAAGAGCAGCGTTTCGGCGTGATGCACAAAGAGCGCCTCAAGCAGATGAAAGCGACGGTCGACGTGCTGACACTCTCGGCGACACCAATTCCGCGCACGTTACACATGTCGCTCTTGGGCGTCCGGGATCTCTCGATGATTCAAACGGCACCGAAGAATCGCATGTCGATCAAAACGGTCGTCGTGCCCGCGAGCGACGCCATCGTCCAGAAAGCGATCGCGAACGAACTCGATCGCGGCGGCCAGATCTACTACCTTCACAACCGGATCGAATCGATTTACGGTGTCGCGCGCGCACTCGAACAGCTCGTGCCCAAGGCGCGCATCGCGGTCGGCCACGGTCAGATGGGCGAGAGCGAACTCGAGCCGATCATGACGAAGTTCGTCGAGGGCGAGATCGACGTGCTCGTGGCTACGACGATCATCGAAAACGGGATCGATATCCCCAACGTCAATACGATCATCGTAAACGACGCCGACAAGTTCGGCCTCGCGCAACTCTATCAATTACGCGGCCGCGTCGGTCGATCGAATCATCAGGCCTACGCGTATCTGCTCTATCAGGCGCACAAAGCGCTCTCCGAAGATGCGAAGGCGCGGCTCGAAGCGATCCGCGAGTTCACGCATCTCGGGAGCGGCCTGCAAGTCGCCATGCGCGATCTCGAGATTCGCGGCGCGGGCAACCTGCTCGGGGCCGCGCAATCGGGCTTCATCGGCGCCGTCGGTTTCGAAACGTACTGCGAACTGCTCGCCGAGGCGATCGCGGAACGCAAGGGGTCGCGCGAAAACATGCCCGAGAAGCGCGAAGCCGTTATCGACGTCAAGATCGATGCCTATATTCCCAACGACTACATCCCGCAAGTCTCGCAGAAGATCGCGGCCTACCAACAGCTCGCGAACGCCCGCAGCGAAACGGTCGTCGACGAGATCGCCGAAGGCTTGCGCGATCGCTTCGGTACCTTACCGATTCAACTCGCCAATCTCGTCGAGGTGACGAAATTGCGCACCAAAGCGATCGAGAAAGGCGTCACGCGCGTCATCATCGATACCACGCGGCTCACGCTCGGCGTCGGCAGCGGCTTCGAACTGAGCCCGACGACGATCCCCAAACTGCAGTCGCTCACGAAAAACCGTTTCCGATTCGGCGAAGGCAAAATTTCGATCGATATTCCCGATCGCAAACCCGCGGAGCACTTACCGCTCCTGCGCGCCCTGCTCGAAGCCATGTAGGAATCGTTCGACCATCGATGACGCTCGCGTGCATGCGAGCGTATCGCAAACTACGTTGCAATCGCGCTGCGTTCGAAGCGTGCGAGGCGTCCCTCGAGCTCGGCGATGCGGCGGTCGCTTTCGATGACGGCGAGATGATTCGCGGCGACCGACGCGGCATCGACGAGGCATCCGAGCATGTCGATTTCCGCGGTCAGTAGCGCCGTTCCATTGCGATGGAATCCATACACCACGATACCGAGCACGTCACCACGAACGACGATCGGGAGCACGACCGATGGAGCGAAAATTCCCTTGGGCAGATCGCTTCGATGCCACGACGATGCGGCGAAAACGACGTTTCGGCGATCGTGTCGCACGTTCCGAACCACGAGATCGTCAGCGCCGATGATCGTGACCTGCGCGTCGCTCCACCCGACGTCAGAAATCCGAACGAAGGACGCATTTGCGCCCGTGCGTCGGAAGACGGCAGCGGAGGCGATCGCGAGCGCCGCCGTCGCCTCGACGGTCAGCGCCCGATCGATGTCGTCCGACGTTGCGACGAGCGGAAAGCTCTGAGCGAGGAGCGCGACGCGTTCTGCAGCACGATGATGTGCGCGGAAGACCACGCGGTTCACCGCCGTTTCGATGCTGCGTTCCACGCGCGCTACACCGAAGCCGAGAAGCACGGCGATCGTCATGCTGGCGACGTCGACGAAACGGTGCCCGCCCAGCAGCGCCGCTGCGAGCGCGTTGCGGTCGCCGAACGTCTCGACTGCCGCATCGACGGCGCGAGCGAATTCATGATGCACGATCTCCACGATCACGAGGAGCGACGTCGTCAGCGCCGCGTAGATGAGCGCGCGATTGACCACGAAGGTGACATCGACGACATGACGTCGGACGACCGCGTAGAGAATGGAGCAGGGCGCGGCGAGGGTCAGGATCAGCAACACGCCGCGTATCGCTAAATTCCCATACCTCGTCGCGAGATCCATGCCGAGGATCGATACCACGCAGACGAGCGTTCCTACAAACGACCACCGCAAGCGTTGGCGATCGGACGGCGTCGCTTCAAGGTAGTTTGCCAGACAGAACGCCGCACCGATCACGTAGGCGAACCAGAGAACGAACCGTTCGACCCCGGTGATTTCGGTAAGGTGGTAATATTTCCAGATCGCGATCGCGATGAAAGCCGGAATCGCAAGAGCGAGCCCGACCGTGACGGATCGCGCGGCGCGCCGACGCCAACCGTCGCGACGTTCGTGCGGGAATCGCAGCAGAAACGGGACGATAAAGAGCAACGGCAAAGTGCCGAACGCCACATCGACCGTGATCCAAGCGAACGAAAACGCCGGCCCGGAGAGCACGTGGTCGAAAAAGAGTTTGAGCGGTCGACGCGGCACGACCCCGAGACAAAAAACGTAGAACGACCACGACATCATGCCGGGCCGCAGAATGACGAACCACGCACCGATCGTCGCGAAGAGTACTCCGACCAGCATTCCCTCGGCAAGCACGACCATCTGCCACCGCGTCCGCCGGGGCGCGACCGCAGCCGCCGTCAATGTCACGAAATGGGTCGCCGTACCGCGCCGTACGGGCACCGTGACGCGCTTTCCCGGAGTCGTCACGTACTGCGTCACGATCCACCGATCGGAGGGCTGCAGACGTGCCAGCTCCACGATGTCGCCGACACGGAGACCGGCTTTGCCCGCGGGACCCAGCAAATCGAGCCGATCGATGCGGCCCGACACCGCGTCCACATGGAGTGCAAATACGCCGACGTTTTCCGTGAAGCCGCTCCCCCAAAACATCTTCGAAGCCGGAACGACGAGTGCGATGACGAGAACCGTCAGCGCGACGACGAGCGAGCGTTGGAAAACGTGCCTTTCGGCGAGCACCACGGGTTGGATCGACGGATCGTCCATGCGAAACGACACCCCGCAAGACATGCGCGATCGTTCGATTATTCGGAACTTCAATAAAGCTTCCCGGTCACGCGATCATGACGAAAAAACGGCAGGTTGGGAACGACCGCCGATTTCTCACTCCTGCGTGCCCCTCACGAGGCCATGTAAAGATTCGGCAGGAGGCTCGCAGGCAGG
>JAYTXC010000257.1:0-3353 GCA_043743145.1 Rhodospirillales bacterium | reverse complement strand
AAGAGCCCCGCGCTAGCGGGACTCTTCTTCGCCGGAGCGCTCGGGATCAACCGACCGCGCCTTCCATTTCCATCTTGACGAGACGGTTGAGTTCGACGGCGTATTCCATCGGCAGTTCCTTGACGAAGAAATCGAAGAAGCCGTTGACGATCATTGCCGTTGCGTCGGCTTCGCTCAAACCGCGTGACATCGCATAGAACAGCTGCTCTTCGCCGATTTTCGAGACCGACGCCTCATGCTCGACGGTCGCGTGCTGTTCGTCGATCTTCATCGTCGGCTTCGTGTCGCTCGACGATTCAGCATCCATGATCAGCGCGTCGCACTTGACGCGCGTCTTCGCGCCGACGGCACCCGGGAAGATTTCGATGAGGCCGCGGTACGTCGTCTTTCCGCCATGCGCGGAACACGATTTGTTCGTGACGACCGAGGTCGTATTTGGTGCCGCGTGGATGATCTTCGCACCAGCATCTTGATGCTGGCCTTCACCCGCGAACGCCATCGACAGGATCTCGCCGCGCGCGCCTTCGCCCATGAGATAGATGGAGGGGTACTTCATCGTGAGGCGTGAGCCGATGTTGCCGTCAACCCACTCGACCGTCGCGTTCTTGTGCGCGACCGCACGCTTCGTGACGAGATTGAAGATGTTCCGATACCAGTTTTGGATCGTCGTGTAGCGGATCGAGGCGCCTTCCATGGCGATGAGTTCGACGACGGCGCTATGGAGCGATGCGGTCGAAAACTGCGGAGCCGTGCAGCCCTCGATGTAATGAACTTTCGAGCCCTTGTCTGCGATGATCAACGTGCGCTCGAACTGGCCCATATTTTCCGTGTTGATCCGGAAGTAGGCTTGCAGTGGCGACTTTACTTCGACGCCCGGTGGGACGTAGACGAACGAGCCGCCCGACCACACCGACGAATTGAGTGCGGAGAATTTATTGTCGCCAACGGGGATGACGGTTGCGAGATACTTCTTGATGATCTCGGGATGCTCGCGTAGCGCCGTATCCATGTCGCAGAAGATCACGCCGTCTTTGGCGAGGTCCTCGCGAACGGAGTGGTACACGACTTCCGACTCGTACTGCGCGGAGACGCCGGAGAGAAACTTACGCTCGGCTTCGGGAATGCCGAGCCGGTCGAACGTCTTCTTGATATCGGCGGGCACGTCGTCCCACGAGACTTCCGCCTTATCGCCCGCTTTGACGAAATAGCGAATATCGTTGAAATCGATTTCGTTCAGCCGTTCCGTGTCGCCCCAATCGGGCATGGGCTTTTCGCGAAACGTCTCATAGGCTTTGAGTCGGAAGTTGAGCATCCATTCGGGCTCTTTTTTCATCTCCGAGATACGTGTCACGATCTCGCGATTGAGACCCTTTGCCGACTTGAAGCGGTAGGTTTCTTCAGAATCGTGGAATCCATGACGGTAGTCTTCGATGAGCGATTCCGGGGCGACTGAGCCTTTGATTTCCGTTGCCATACCCGGTAAGGCTACGCCCGAGGGGGACGATAGTCAAGATACTTCAGGGTGATCTTCATTATCTTTTTTACGCTCGGAAAGTTCCCGATCGAGAACACATGAAGGCGTCCTATAAAAGAAGGCCCGAATCTCGCGTGAGACGACGTCGTAAGTTTCGACCCTTGCAAAGTGCGGTGGTGATCACGTCCTCAGATGCCGGTACGGCGACGGGGGGACAAAGTGGGATGGTATCCCTACGGAGTCGTGAGTTCTGCACTCGGGGAGGGTTAAAGTGGGACTGGATCCCGTTTTGCGGCCTGATTGCGCACTCTTTCATCGCTCGTTCACGAATTCGCAGAAGCGTGGCATCCCTTGCAACGGCAAGCGCGCGCGATCGGAAGCGTCGTGCCAGGCCTTTACAAGGGGGGGTAGGGGGGCTATCATAACCGTCGGGTCCGCCCTTTCCTTACGTCAATCTTCGGAAACTGGACCTGTATGCCGTAAAAGCGGCAATGAGGGACGGCACGCCCAACGTGCCTGCGCGACGAGACGTCCGCACCACCCAGAGATGGGCACGGTGCCGACAAGATCACGTCGATAGGTCGGGGACGCAAGTGCACTGCACGCGCCAGCCGGCGTAGCCTGGAGGTGGGATTACCCCCCGCGAACCCGAGGACAAGAACACCGAATGGAAACACGTGGTACCCACATCGTCTGCGAGCTCTCAGGCTGTCGACAGGACTTGCTGACCGACGTCGATGGCGTCCAGAAGATCATGGAAAACGCCGCCCGCGAATCGAACGCACAAATTTTGAAGGTCGTTTTTCACCGCTTCCAACCGCAAGGCGTCTCCGGCGTCGTCGTGCTCGCCGAATCGCATATTTCGATCCACACGTGGCCTGAGGCTGGCTACGCCGCCGTCGACTTCTACACGTGCGGCGATCATACGGATCCCTGGATCGCGTGCGAATACGCGGCGAAAAAGCTGGGAGCCACGTCGATGCTCACCACCGAGGTAAAGCGCGGCATCGCGTCGACCAACGGTCAATACACTCACGTCGTGCACGAGCACGCCGGGAAGGCTGTGGCGAAGCGCTCGGCCTAGCCGCGCGCTCCGTATCCGCACCAATCCGAAGGGACCTCCCACGTTGGCTCGACTCAATCTGACGCGACCGCGCACGCTCGGAATTCTGCTTGCGGCCGCTTCACTCGGCTTCGCCGCGTGTTCGAAGAACGGTAGCTCGCCGACACCATCGCCGAGCGCGATCGCGACGGCAACCGTCGCTCCCTCGAATATCCCGACGGTCCTTACCTCGCCGTGCGGCGCGACGAATGGCATCGCCTACGAGCCCGACGGCGGAAACGGCGGCGCGTTCAAGGGCGTGCAGGTCACTCACTTTGAAGATACGTCGGGGAATCTTTGCGCCGCCACCGCAGCGCCCGCGGCAACACCGCCCGGCGTCGCGTTTTCATCCGCTGTTGGCGGACTCGCCTTTGCCGTCGATACGTCGGTTGCCGTGGCGCTCTTACAGAACGGCTCGGGTGGTTTCACGCTCGCCCAAGACGTTTTTGGTGCGAATGTCGGCTCGATCGTGCCCGTCGGCTTGCCGTACGATCTCTCGAAATACCCACCGGCTCCCACGCCCAGCGGTTCCGCATCGCCCTCGGCGACGGCGTCTCCATCGAACGCACCACTCCTCGCCGACGGGCAATCCATCGCAATTCTCGGTGGCAGTTCCAATGCTGTCGCCGTGACGGCCGGACTCGCGGCATTGGGTAGTCCGAACGCACTCGTCGCGCTTACGTCGCTTACCAACGCGCCGCCGCAATACGGCGGCGCCGTGCCCTTTTCGGGATCGTCGTATACGCTCAAAACGATTCCTAATGTTCCGCGATCGAT
>JAYTXC010000256.1:0-18062 GCA_043743145.1 Rhodospirillales bacterium | reverse complement strand
TGATCGACGGAGCGTCCCACGCTCATCGCGAACTCGCGTGCGATGCATGCCGAGACGATGGAGCGCGTGCGCTGTGCGTGGGCGCGGCGAGAGCCTGCGATCTCGTATCACGACGCCGAATGGGGCGTCCCCGAACGCGACGATCGGCGACTTTTCGAATTGCTCACGCTCGAGGGCGCGCAGGCGGGGTTGAGTTGGGACACGGTTTTGCGCAAACGCGATGGCTACCGCGCCGCTTTTGCGGGATTCGATCCGGAACGCGTCGCGCGTTTCGATGAGGCGAAAATCGAAGCACTCGTGCGCGATCCGGGTATCGTGCGGCACCGCGGTAAGATCGCGTCGACGGTGAGCAACGCCGCCGCGTTCGTCGAGATTGCGCGCGCGCATGGATCGTTCGCGTCGTTCCTCTGGGCATACGTCGACGGCATTCCGATCGTGACGCGACGCGCTGTGAGCGACGAGCTTCCCGCCTCGACGCCGCTCGCGGAACGCATTTCGAAGCAGCTTCGTACGAACGGGTTTACCTTCGTCGGCCCGACGATCGTGTACGCATTTCTTCAGGCAACCGGTGTCGTCGACGATCATGCTACGACGTGCTTTCGGAGCGCGCAAACGTAACGAGCCGAAACATTCCGGTACATCGAGCGCTACACCGGTTGACCGCCGAGCGAACTTCCACTCGCCATCGACTCGAAGCCTTACGCTGAATGATCGGACGAGGAGGTCACAACGAAACTCAGCGACATCGCGATTCACGTGAAGCTCAAGCTATCGGCGCTCTGGATGACGACGATGCTTTTTTATGTTTACGGAGATCTCTTCGGCTTTTTCAAGCAGCGAACACTCACGGACATCATCTCCGGGAAGGCCGGACTCATCGCTACACAACCCGGGTTACTTGGTGCCGCGGTGTCAGTGGCGATTCCAGGCCTCATGGTCGTTCTATCGCTCGTGCTCCAGCCAAACGTCAGCCGATGGTTCAACATTATTCTTGGGGTAATCTACACCGTCATAAGCATCATCACCATGCCAGGAGCGTGGACGTACTACATCTTTTTAGGCGTGCTCGAGGCCGTTCTCACGCTCATGATCGTTTGGTACGCATGGCATTGGCCAAGGGAACGAGCGGAATGAATCGTGTGGAGCGCAATTGGGGCAGCGTGGCGGAGCCTTTGCCAGATGTCCATCCCGGCGACGCAACAAAGGGTGGCGTAAAGAAGGCGACCTGTGGCATCGGATACGGACACAGTTGTGGTCGCGTCATCCGGCGAACCACCTGGAAATATGGAAAACACCCCAACCGACGGTTTTAACGCGCTCGGACTCGACCCGGCGCTCGTCGGTGCCCTCGCAGCGCTCGGCTATGAAGAGCCGACCGACATCCAACGTGAAGCGATCCCGCCGTTCCTGGCCGGCCGCGACGTCCTCGGCCAAGCAGCAACCGGCACCGGCAAAACGGCCGCATTCGCGCTTCCCCTGCTCAATCGTATCGGTCGCGCCTCCGGTGACGCGCGCAAAATTCGTGCGCTCATTCTGGTGCCGACACGCGAACTCGCGATGCAAGTCGCGGAAGCCGTGCACACCTACGGTCGCCCACTCGATGTGCGCGTCTTGCCCGTGTATGGCGGTCAATCGATGCATCAGCAGTTGCGCGCCCTCCAGCGTGGCGTCGACGTCGTGGTCGCGACGCCGGGCCGCGCGCTCGATCATGTTCGACGCGGAACGATCTCGTTCGATGCGGTTGAAGCGGTCGTGCTCGACGAAGCCGACGAGATGCTCGACATGGGCTTCGCGGACGAACTCGAAGCGATTCTCGCAGCCGTTCCCAAAGAACGCCAGACCGCACTGTTCTCCGCGACGATGGCGCGCCGCATTCTCGAAATCGCCAAGCGACATCTCAAGGATCCCGTGCGCGTGACGATCGTGCGAGAAGCGCTCGCCGCGGGCGAAGCGCCGCGCGTTCGCGAGGTCGCCTACGTGGTGCAACGTCGTCACAAAGCCGCCGCCCTCGCGCGCGTCCTGGATATGGAAGACGACGCATCGGCGATCGTCTTCTGTCGTACGCGCATCGAAGTCGACGAACTCACGCAAACGCTCGGCGCTCGCGGTTACGGCGCCGAAGCTCTGCACGGCGGGCTCTCGCAAGAACAGCGCGATCGCGTGTTACGGCGCTTCCGCGACAAGACGAGCGACATTCTCGTCGCGACCGACGTCGCGGCGCGCGGTCTCGATATCGATCACGTCTCGCACGTCGTCAATTTCGACGTGCCCGCATCGCCCGACGCGTACGTGCATCGCATCGGTCGTACCGGACGCGCCGGTCGCGAAGGCGTTGCGATCACGTTCGCTGAGGCGCGCGAGACGCGACTCCTGCGAAATATCGAACATCTCACCAAACGCAAGATCACGACGGAGAACGTACCGACCGTCCATGATTTGCGCGCGCGACGTCTCGAACTGATGCGCGATGCCTTGCAAGAGACGCTCGAAGCGGGCGGTATCGACGCGTATCGCAGTGTGGTCGAATCGCTGTCAAACGATTTCGATGTCGTCGAAATCGCCGCGGCTGCCGTCAAGATTGCCGACATGGCGCGCGACGGCGGCACGCGAGACGATGTCGAGATCCCGCGTGACGAAGTGCCCGTGCGCATCGAACGCCCGACCGCCGCGCGCACGACCGCGCGACCGAGCGTGCGCATCGAACGTGCCAATGGCGTGGGCGGCGCGAGCGAGCGGACGGGTCCGAAGCTGCGGCTCAAATCGAGCGACTCGACGCGGATCTACATCGGCGTCGGGCGAAGTGGCGGGATCCGACCAGCCGATCTCGTCGGTGCCATCGCAAACGAAGCGCACATCGATTCCAAAGATATCGGCCACATCGATATCGCGGATCGTTTTTCGCTCGTCGAAGTGCCGGGCAATGCGGCCGATGCGATTATCGCCGCCCTGCGCGGGGCGACGATCCGTGGCAAAAAAGTGCTCGTTCGCCGCGATCGCGAGCAGTAAGGGGCAGGCGCGCAGGCGTAAATCGCATCATGACGACCTGTCGGTCTCTGCGCTATCTCGCCTACGGTATCTGCGCGCTGCTCACGGCTGCGTGTGGCGATACGTTCGTCGAGACCATTGCGGGTCAGGCATCGTTCGGATCGATTGCCCTCGATACGAACCATCAGGGCGTCATCCCCGTTCTCGGGCTTGCCGCAGCCTTTCTTTTCGCACTGGGCCTCGGGATCGTTCGTAACCATGGATCGCAACGGCGCGACGCTGACTGGGTGATCGGTCTCGCTCGCGATCTCCGCGCGGCGATATGGTGGAAGCAGGTCGCCGCAATTTTGGGATCCGCATTCGGTATTGTCGTCGCGATGGAGGAGTACGAACGCGGCTTCGGGGGCGCGTCGCCTTTCTCAACGGCAGGCGGCTCGCCGTCATTCGCGCTCGCAAGCGCTGGCGCATACGTTGTGTTCGCGGTGCTCATCGCGCACGCGCTCGCGCTCTTTGCGCGGACGCTCGTCGCGACGTGCGAGGCGGTCGCGGCGTGCATCGCGATGCTCGGCGCCTGGCTTGCGCGTTGCGTCGCAACGGCGGGATCCTATCGAGCGCGGGTTCGACGCGAGATTTCACGGCACGACGCATGCGAGGAATTGACGCTCTTCGGCGATCGCGCGCCCCCGAAAACAGCTTAGCTCGATCTCGCCCTTCGGGTCTCGCAGCTGTTTTTTTAAAAGAGGACGTCAGATATGTTTGTTCTGCGCACGCGTCGTTTTATCACGGTCTTTTCGGTTGCCGTCAGCGTCGTCATCGCGTGTCTTGGGTCCGCGACGTGTATTCGCGCCGCAGAAGCAACAACGGGGATCATCGTCGGTCGCGTAACGTCGAGTACGACCGGCCTTCCGGTACCGCTCGTCGAGATTGCGGCGTCGTCGCCGTCGGGGACGTATCGCACGCGCGACGATCGTGATGGTCGCTTCGCTTTCGTCGGCGTCGCACCCGATACGTATACGCTCAGCTTCGTCGCATCGGGTTTCGAGTCGCGCTCGCTCATGGGTGTGACGGTCTTGCCCGGTGCGCGCGTCGACGCGACGACGACGCTTGCGAAAGCGCTCCGCGAGATCGGCCGTTCGGTCGCGCGCGGCGTGCTCGGCGGCAGTGGTTTCGGCGAGACGCAAGACGTGTTTCGCGTAACGGGTGACGCGGCGCGCGGGCTCGCATCGGCGTCGTCGTCGGGCTTGGGATCGTACACGCAAGGCACCGTGCAAGGTGCGGTTGCCGCGGCGCCGGGCGTGCAACAAGACCAATTCGCGAACGTCATCTTGCAGGGCGGCAAAGTCAAAGACACGGTCTTCAGTTACGATGCCGTGCCCGTGCCGCAAGCACTCATCGCGGAGCCCGGAGGCAATGTGGTCGGCGCGCAGCTTCCCACGACGGGTCTCGGCTACACGCAGATTACGACGGGCGGATTCTCGACCTCGAGCAATCAGGGTTTAGCGGGCGTCGTCGATGAGATCCCCGCAACCGGCGTCTATCCCGCGCGAACGACACTGACGCTATCGGGCGGCATCACGCCCGGCGCACACGACGCCGAATTCGCGAGCCGGTGGGCGACGCCGGATCTCCAGCGACGCTACGCGTTCGATGCGACGCTCGGGAACGAAGCGATCGCCTATGGCGACGGCCACACGTTCTATCCCGTCGAGGCCGCGACGTACGGTCTTTCGCTTTCGAGTCGCGCAACGTGGTCGATCGGTGCGAACGCTCATCTGCGAATCAACAAGCGCGACGAGATCTCCCTCGTTACGCTCGAAGGTCAAGCGGTATACGATCAATACGGTACCCCGTTCGCCGGTCAGACCTATGGTGCGTTTTCCGGCGCGACCAGCGCCTACCCGGGCGCCCCTTCGCTCGATGCCATCGTGCGCACGCCGACCCGTATTCGCGGCACCTACGGCGTGCAAAAGATTCAAGACCTCCGCTCCTACGACCGATCGACGATTCGCCTGCAGGGGTACGGGTCGCAATACGGATCGCAAACACGCGCCCCGTTTTTCGACGATCTCTCATTTCCCAATGGGCCCGTCGCGTACTACGGCAATCAAAATGCGCGGCTCTTCGGCATCGGGCTCGACGTGCAAGACGTTGCGAGCCGCATCCACGAGATAAACTACGGTGCCGAAGTTCGTACGCAGGAATCGAGCCTCGATCAGCGCGTGCCGACGCTCGACAATCACATCACCTCGCAACCCGTCCTCAATTCGTATCTCGGCTATCTCGCCGATCGCTTCTCGCCGACGGAGCGGCTCGTGTTGACCTCGACGCTCCGCGCGACCGGGACGTGGATCGTGCGGAGCGACGGGCATCGCTATGGCGTGAGCGCGATCGATCCGCATCTCGGGCTCAACTACAGCTTCGCGCCCAAGACGGCGTTGCTCGTGACGTTCGATCATACGACCCAGGCGCCGAACCCACTCGAAGCCGAGCGAATCGACGCCGGAACGCCATTCGTTGCGATCGCGCCCGAAGCGGGCGATGCTTTGCAAATCGCGTTGCAACGCACGGGTGCGCTCCGCGCGCGCATCGGCTACTTTGCCAAAAACGAACGCAATCTCATCGACGTGCTCCCGTTTAACCTTCGTAGCGCGACGCAATCGGGCGACAACGCGAGTGCCGTCGGCGTGCCGACGAATGCCGGCAATCTGCTCGTTCACGGCTTCGAGTTCGCGGCATCGACCGGCGGCCTGAGCGTGAGCGCGACGTATACGCGCGGTTTTTCGTCGAGTGCGTCACAGTTCGGGTACAACGCGCTCAACGCGCCCGCAATTGCGGCCGGGCATCTCTTCCCGCTCGGTTACGTGCCCGATCTCTCGGCCCTCGCGACGTACGAAGTCAAAGTTGGCAGCGGGGTGACGATCGCGCCGACGCTCTCGTACCAATCGGGATATCCGTATGGCAACGGCCGCCGCGTCTTCGCGTTCGATCCGATCACGCACAAGCCGGTCCGCCTCGCGAACGATAACTTCATCAATCCGGGATTCAATTATTACTTTCTCGCCGACCCCGCGCGGCCGTTCGACGCGGCGAGCAACCCGTACATCGCAACGCTCGGCACGCGCGAAGGTGACGACCCCAATACGCTGCGGTCGCAGCCGCAGCTCCTCGCCTCGCTGCGCATCAAGGCGAATATCGGCCGCGGAACGACGCTCGCGATCGATATCGAGAATCTCTTCGCAAACGCGCGACCCACGCAGACGCAGGGAAATCCCTATCTCATCGGTCCGCCGGGCTACGCCGGCGGCGCCTACGGCGCATCGCTCTGCAGTTCCCTCGGCGGCGGACCGACGTGCGCGACGACGCAGCCCTACACGCTCGGCAACGGTGTGCCCACGCGCGACGGGCAACACCCGGCGCTGCCCTACACGTATGGAACGGCAGGCTATATCCCGTCCTCGTATCCGAATGCGCGTGCAATCTACGTCCGGCTGGGGCAACGGTTGTGATTTCTTTGCGTTCGGACCCCGGTGCTTTCTGAAGTGAGGGCGTATTCGCGCCGATAACGAGATGGAGCGCCGCGTACGGTGACCGTGCGGGCGACCCGGGAGAGCACCGTGGATCCGAACCTGCAAGACCTACGCGAACTCATCGCCCTCGATGCGGCGACGAAGAGCTACGATGCGGCGCCTCCGGATCGTTTGCGTCGGCGGCCGAGCGGCGCCGGCCGTGCGCTCGAACTCGCCATCGCGGCGATCGAAACGTTGCGCGAGAGCGGGAAGCTCACGGGCGAAGAGCTCTGCCGTCTTGCGGTCATGCTCGGCTACGACGAAATTGCCGTCGCGCGTGCGTGGAATACGCGCTGCGAATTCGATATGGACGCACGGCCGTATGCCCCGGGTGCCGCGATCGCGCGCGTGTTGTTGCTGCCGTAGTCTTACGTGGCGCGCGCGAACCGGTCGGCGCGCCGTAACTGGGGTACGAACGCCGCCCACAGCGCGATGACGGCGAGGGTACCGATACCGCCGATCACGACGGCGGGTACGACACCGACGAATGCTGCGAGCGTACCGGATTCGAATTCACCGAGTTCGTTCGATGCGCCGATGAAGACGTTCTCGACCGCGTTGACACGCCCGCGCATCGCATCGGGCGTCGCGAGTTGCACGAGACCGCTACGGATCACGACGCTGACCATATCGCTGCCGCCGATGAGTGCGAGCAACGCGAGCGTGAGCAAAAAATCGCGCGAGAGTGCGAAGGCGATCGTTGCCGCGCCGAACACGGCGACGGTCGCAAGTAACGTCGGGCCGATATGGCGCTCGAGCGGTCGTCGTGCGATCACGGCAGCGACGAGCGCCGCACCGAGTGCGGGCGCGGCGCGCATCGTGCCGAGACCCTGCGCGCCGACGTGAAAGATGTCGCTTGCGAACGCCGGTAAGAGCGCCGTCGCACCGCCGAGTAAAACCGCGAAGAGATCGAGTGAGATCGCGGCGGCAATAATCGGCTGCGATCGGATGAAGCGTAAGCCACCGAAAGCATCGTGCCACGTCGCCCGAGCGAGCGGCCGTGGCGCGCGGGCGAGTGTCACGAATGGATACGTGAACGCCGCGATCGAGACGAGCACCGCGGCGCTTGCGAGCGCGAGCGGCACGCTCAGGGCAACGAGCAGGCCGCCGACGGCGGGGCCGCCGATGCGCACGAATTCGCGGAGCGACGCATAGGTGGCTTGAACGCGCACGTACTCATCGGGCGAGACGAGCGCGGGTAGGATCGAGCGGATTGCGGGTGCATCGAAGGCACGCGCCGACCCGATCACGAGCAACATCGCGAGATACACCGGTAGCGCGGTAACGTGCGCGAGGACGATTGCGATGAGACCGAGGAGCGCCGCGGCTTCGGTGAACGCGCAGATCGTCGCGATGCGTAAACGGTCGTGCCGATCGGCGAAGATACCGGCCGGGAGCACGAAAAGAAATGATGGGAGAAAGAGCGCGAGGCCCACGAGGCCGAGATCGAGCGGCCGATGTGCGAGCGTGAAAACGTGCCATGCGATCGCGACGCCGCCGATTTCTGAGGAAAGGTTCAAGGCGAAGCTGATCGTGAGATAGGCGAGTCGGTTGCGTGGGTTCACCGGCACCGTGATACTTGGCGGCGCGCGATTATACCGCTCGAGCAAAATTGGATGGCTCCAATTCAACGCGCGGAGCGGTCCACGCGCGGGAGTCGCGGTCGCGCGCGGTAATTGTCGGAAGCATGACGTCTACGTATCTCGACGACATCGACCCGCGCGAAACCCAAGAATGGCTCGACGCGGTCGACGGCGTGCTCGCAAGCGAAGGCCCCGCACGGGCGCGACAACTCGTCGAACGCGTTGTCGAACGCGCGCAGACCGGTGGCGCGCACGTGGAACTCGGCGTGCAGACGCCGTACGTCAATACGATCACGGTCGCGCAACAACCGATGATGCCGGGCAACGAAGAACTCGAGACGCGCTTGCGTCATTACATTCGCTGGAATGCGATGGCGATGGTCGTCCGCGCGAACGAAACCAGTAGCGAGCTCGGTGGACACGTCGCGAGCTTCGCATCGTCGGCGACGCTCTACGACGTCGGCTTCAATCATTTTTTCCGCGCGCCATCGGCCGATTTTGGTGGCGATCTGGTCTTCTTCCAGGGTCACTCATCGCCCGGCGTCTACGCGCGCGCATTTCTCGAAGGGCGCATCAGCGAAGCGCAACTCGCGCGTTTCCGACAGGAAGTCGACGGCGGTGGACTCTCGTCGTATCCGCATCCGTGGTTGATGCCTGACTTCTGGCAGGTCGCGACCGTTTCGATGGGGCTCGGGCCGATCCAAGCGATCTACCAGGCCCGATTCCTCAAGTACTTACATAATCGTGGCCTCGCCGATACGACGGGCCGGAAAGTCTGGTGCTTTCTCGGCGACGGCGAGACCGACGAACCGGAATCGCTCGGTGCGATCTCGATTGCGGCGCGCGAGGGACTCGACAATCTCATCTTCGTCGTCAACTGCAACTTGCAGCGCCTCGATGGTCCCGTGCGCGGAAACGGCAGCATCATCCAAGAGCTCGAGCGCGAATTTCGAGGTGCTGGTTGGAACGTGCTCAAGGTGATCTGGGGCGGCAATTGGGATCCACTCCTCGAGCGCGATACCACGGGCCGACTCGTGCAGCTCATGGGCGAGTGCGTCGACGGCGATTACCAAACGTTCAAAGCCAACGATGGCGCCTACGTGCGCGAGCATTTCTTCGGTCGCTATCCGGAAACGGCCGCACTCGTCGCGGATTGGACCGACGAACAAATTTGGGCGCTGCAACGCGGTGGCCACGATCCGCGCAAAGTCTACGCGGCCTACAAAGCCGCTTCGGAACACGTCGGGCAACCCACGGTCGTCCTCGCGAAGACGATCAAAGGGTATGGTATGGGCTCGTCGGGTGAAGCGCAGAATATCGCACACCAACAAAAGCATCTCGATATCGCCGCGATGCGCCAATTCCGCGATCGTTTTGCGATCCCGGTCTCCGATGCCGAGCTCCCGAAGGTCCCGTTCTACCGGCCTCCGGCCGACAGCGCCGAAGGCGCGTATTTGCGCGAGCGTACCGCCGCGCTCGGTCACGTCCCACAGCGTCGGCGGACGTCGACGACGTCGCTTGCGGCGCCCGAACTCTCGGCGTTCGAGAGCCAACTCATCGGTACGGGCGAACGCGAAATCTCGACGACGATGGCGTTCGTGCGGCTGCTCTCGGCGATGCTCAAGGATAAAACGATCGGCCCACGCGTCGTACCGATCGTGGCGGATGAATCGCGGACGTTCGGCATGGAAGGCATGTTCCGTCAGCTCGGCATCTACTCGCCCCTCGGACAGAACTACAAGCCGCAAGATTCCGCGCAGTTGATGTACTACCGCGAAGACGTTGCGGGGCAGATTCTCCAAGAAGGCATCAACGAAGCGGGCGCGCTCTGTTCGTGGATTGCGGCGGCCACGAGCTATTCGGTGAGCGACGTGCCGATGATCCCGTTCTTCATCTTTTACTCGATGTTCGGTTTCCAACGCGTCGGCGATCTCGCGTGGGCGGCGGGCGATATGCGCAGCCGCGGATTCCTCATCGGTGGGACCTCCGGTCGCACCACGCTCAACGGCGAAGGTTTGCAGCACGAGGACGGACACAGCCAGCTCTTTGCCGCGTTCATTCCCAATTGCGTGAGCTACGATCCCACGTACAATTACGAACTCGCGGTGATCGTGCGCGATGGCATGCGCCGCATGTACGCAGAGCAAGAAGACGTCTACTACTACATTACGGTCCTCAACGAAAACTACGCGCATCCGGCGATGCCCGCGGGCGTGGAAGACGGCATCTTGCGCGGCGCGTATCTCTTGCGCGATGCGGGTGATGCGACGCGGCCGCGCGTGCAACTCATGGGCTCGGGGGCGATCTTGCGCGAGGTCATCGGTGCGGCAGAATTGCTTGCAGAAACGTTCGGCATCGATGCCGACGTATGGAGCGCGACGAGCTTCAACGAACTGCGTCGCGACGGGCTTGCAGCCGAGCGTTTCAACTTGCTCCATCCCGGCGACGAGCCACGCGTCCCGTATATTTCAGCCGCGTTAGAAGGCCGCCGTGGGCCGCTCGTAGCGGCAACCGATTATCTCAAATCGTACGCAGATCAAATTCGGCCGTTCGTCGACCGCCGGTTTCACGCACTCGGCACGGATGGTTTCGGGCGCAGCGACTATCGCCGGAAATTACGCGACTTCTTCGAAGTCGACGCTCGATGGATCGCGCTCGCAGCACTCAATGCACTTGCAGCCGACGGCACGATCGCGCGAAGCGTCGTGGCCGACGCCGTCAAAACACTCGGTATCGATCCGAACAAACCCAATCCAGTGAAGGTGTAGGCGCATGGCGATCACGCACGAGATTCGCGTGCCGAATATCGGCGATTTCAAGAACGTCCCGATCGTCGAGTTGCTCGTCAAAGTTGGCGACGTCGTCCGCGTCGAGGACCCGCTCGTCGCCATCGAATCCGAGAAAGCGACGATGGAGGTACCATCGCCATTTGCGGGCACGGTCGGGCGCATCGACGTGAAGCTCGGTGACAACGTCTCCGAAGGCTCCGTCCTCCTCCAGCTCACGACTGAAGGCGAGGCTGCTGCCGCCGCTACGCCGACGATTACGGTCGCACAACCCGCCGCTGCAGCGCCCGTTCAAGCTCCGCCGCCGGCGATCGCTGCGACGCCAACGACGCCTGAAGCAGCAATCGTCGTACCGTCGCCTGAGGTGCCGCCGCCATCCGCGCCGCCCGCCGCACACGACGGGGCCGTCTCGAACGGCGTCGTGCACGCGAGCCCGTCGATTCGGCGCTTCGCGCGCGAGCTCGGCGTCGATCTGCATCGCGTCAGCGGGAGCGGACCGCACGCGCGCATCACGCGCGACGACGTGCAGAATTTCGTCAAAGTCGCACTCGCCGCACCGGCGACGACGAACGTGATATCGAGCGGAACGCCGTACGGTGTGCCCGCGTGGCCGGTCGTCGATTATGCAAAATATGGCGAGATCGAGATCGTCAAACTCTCGCGCATCCGCAAGTTTTCCGGCCCCAATCTCCATCGGAATTGGCTCGCGATCCCGCACGTCACGAATAACGATGAAGCCGACATCACGGGGCTCGAAGCGTTTCGTAAAGCGATCAACAACGAGCGTTCGGACGCAAAGGTAACGATGCTCGCTTTCGTGATGAAGGCTGTCGTCGTGGCGCTCCGCGCGCATCCTGAAGTCAATAGCTCGCTCGACGGCGATGCACTCGTGCTCAAGAAGTATTACAACATCGGTTTTGCTGCGGACACGCCGCAAGGTCTCGTGGTCCCCGTCCTTGCCGGCGCCGATACGAAGGGCGTACTCGCGATCGCGACGGAGACGGCGGCGCTCGCCGCAAAAGCGCGCGACGGCAAGCTTTCGATGGCCGAGATGACGGGGGCGACCTTTACGATCTCAAGCCTCGGCGGCATCGGGGGGACGTCGTTTACCCCGATCGTCAACGCACCCGAGGTTGCGATCCTCGGCGTGAGTCGTTCGGCGATGAGGCCCGTTTGGGACGGCACGACGTTCGTGCCGCGGCTGATGTTGCCGCTCTCGCTGTCGTACGATCACCGCGTGATCGACGGTGCGCTCGCGGCGCGCTTCAATGCGACGCTCTCCGCGGCGCTCGGAGATTTGCGGCGGGCGCTTCTTTAAAGCTAGCCTAAGGGGTCGGACGTCGCTCGCCGAAGGACCTCGTAGCAGTCGCCGTCGTGCGACAGCAGTACCTTATGCAGGAGTCCCGTTTTGGACGAAGTCGCGCTCGACGGAAGCGTCAGCCTCGTACGCCGTAGCGCGTTACTTGCCGATTCGTACGTTCTCGAAACGAACGATGCGGAGCTCGTCACGTTCGTGCTCGCAGGCCAGCATTGCAGCTACAGTGTCGCTCCCGGTGGCAGCCACACGTGGGGTGCATTCGGGCAGACGTTTCATACGATGGGGGAGTTGCGCGCACTCGCGATCGCGCACCCGGCGCCCGCCGACTCCACGCTACCAACGGTCGAATCCGAAACCGTCGGCATCGAACTCTTCGGAAACATGCTCGATACGATCGCCTTTTTGCGCGTACGCCTGCGGGCGCTTGCCGACGTCGTGATCGAAAAGGGCATCGTCTCAGGCCCCGAGCTCCTCGGAAAATATCACGAATATCATGAGAAGAGCTACGAAGCGTTCCACGACATCATGCTTCTCCGGCCCGAAATCTTCGAACAGCGCTTCTCGGGCTGGCTCTCGACCGAGCGCGAGTACCGTGAACAACTCCTGGCCGACCGAGAAGCCGCGGTCGAACCGTAATCGTTAGCGGGAATTTTTTGCGCTCTTGCAAATAGTGGCTTTTAGGTGTCTACGTCGAGCGCTTAGCTCCGTGGTCATCATAATCACGACCCGTGTGATGAACAGGGCCCGACCTTGAATTTCAGTACCCTCCGGCTACGCCCGTATCAAGTCGAGGCGCAGCAGGCGATTGTGGAAGCGCGGAAGCGTGGCTTTCGCGCGCAACTCGTGTCGCTGGCAACCGGCCTCGGCAAGTCGGTCGTCATCGCGACGCTCCCCGACCTCCTCGAGCTTCGGCCGGGCGACGTGACGCTCGTCGTCGCGCACCGCGACGAACTCATCACGCAACTTGTCGAGAAGATGCACGCGCAAAATCCCGACGCGATCGTCGGCATCGAAAAAGCGGATGCGAGCGCCGCCGACGATTGCAGCATCATCGTCGGCACCGTGCAAACACTGACAGGCACGCGACTCACGCGGTTTGCGACGAAGTTCGGACGTCGGATCGCGCTCTTCGTAATCGACGAAGCGCACCACGCGGCTGCCCCGACCTACCGCGCGATCGTCGACAAAATTCTGCTCAAGCGCCCCGACGCGATGATCGTCGGCTTCACCGCAACCCCACATCGCGGCGATGGCGCACAGCTCGACGAAATCTTCCCCGACATCGTCTACACGATGGACGCGCGCGCCGCGATCGACGCGGGGTATCTCGTTCCGGTTCGATCGTATGCTGTCGAAACGCAGGTCGATCTCGACAAGGTCGGTTCGCGTGCCGGCGATTTCGTGCAGGGTCAACTTGCCGAAGCCGTCGATACCGACGAGCGTAACGCCGCGGTGCTCGATGCCTATCGAACGCTCCTACCGGGAAAAAAGACGTTGGTCTTCAGCGCCTCGGTCGAGCATGCGCGCAATATCGCGAACCTCTTTAAAGACGCCGGCATCAAAGCGGCATTCGCCAGCGGTGAGACGCCGCAGGCCGAACGCGAGCGCATCGTCGCCGATTTCCGCGGCACGAAAATCGACGTGCTCGTGAACTGCGGGCTCTATCTCGAGGGCTTCGATGTCCCATCGATCGAGGCGATCATCAACGCGCGCCCGACGAAATCGACGACGCTGTACACGCAGGTCACGGGCCGCGGTTTGCGCCCGCTCGATGAAGACGCCTTTATCGTATCGAGTTTTCCAACGGCGGAAGCGCGACGCACGTGGCTCTTGCAGAGCCGCAAACCCTTCGCGACGATCGTCGACATCGTCGATCAAGCGCGGCGCCATCAACTCGTCACGTTGCCGACGCTCTGGGGCTTGCCCGCGCAAATCGACGCGCAGGGCAATCTCATCTCCGAGATCGCGACCAAATACGAGAAGCTCTTCGAAGTCGCCCCGCGCGAAGCGGCGCGCGCGCGCACGGCCGAAGCGATCGATGCCGCGCTGCTCGATGCCGAGAACGCCGGCAAGCCGAAGACGCGTAGCGCTGCAGCATGGCAGATGATCACGCCCGAGCATTGGCGTCTCGAACGGCCGCCGGAGCGAACGGCGCGCGACCGCATGGGTCGTCGCATCCCGAACTTTACCGAAAAATACGATCGTATGGTTGAGATGGCGAAGAAGGTCGCACCCGATCAGAACGCTGACGCGTTTGCGATGCGTACCCTCGACGTCGATCGTCGCTCGCTGTCGATGGAAGCCGAAGTCGTCGATGTCACGCGTCGGAGCGAACTCTGGGTCGCGAGCTTTAAAAAAGGCCGCCGCCCCGCACGCGATCTCGTTAGCGCGCCGAGCCTTCCCGCAGCAATGCACGATGCGATGAAACGGATCGAAGCGGCCGAAGCTGCGCCCGCACCGCGCCGGCCGAGTGCAGCAACCCTGAAAAAGCGTACGACGAATCGTTGGCGCGGCAAACGCAAGCGTCGCGCGACGGACGGGCCCGCAACCGCCGCGATGTAGCCGCGAGCGGGGGACCGTCGCTCGAGCGGCGTACCGCTGAGCTCTTCACGCGCGCGCCCGAGGCACTTTTTGTGATCGTCCGTCGTATCGTTCCATTCGTCTTCGCCGTTCTCGTGCTTGGCGCGAACGCGCGAGCTGCCGAAGCGCCAGCCCCCGCTTCTCCGGGGCCGAGCCCGGTGGCAAGCGCATCACCGGGAGCCACGGCGTCGCCCGCGGCTCGAGCGGCGGCGGTCGACGCGGTCGTACCGGCCTCGCCACTGGCCTATGCGACGTTCGTGAAGAAAGCCGAGCGGCAGAGCGGTCTCATCGATCTCCTCAAAAAAGATGATGACGTCTATCTCGATCTCGGTGCGAACGAACTCGACCACCCCTTCATCGTGGCGCCGGTGCTCGCGTCGGGCGTTGGCGCGGATGCCTTCGCGGGCCGAATTTTTTCGCCGATCCTCATCGAGTTCAAACGCGTCGGCAAACGCGTCCTCTGGATCGATAAAAATGCGGATTTTACGGCACCCGCAAACTCCGCTGCGGCGAACGCGCTCGCGATCTCAGTGACCGACTCCGTCATCAATACCACGCCGATCCTTGCCGAAGACGAAGCGACGAAACGCGTCGTGGTTTCCGCCGCATTTTTCCTGACGGATTTCGAGAATGTCGGCCGAGATCTCGGCGGTCGTGCCGCAACGACGTTCGTGCTTTTCGGCGGACCGGCCGCATCGAAATTCACCGTCGATTCGACGAAGTCGTATATCGAACGCACGAAGGCCTTGCCGAAGAACGACGAGATCCTCGCAAATCTCGCTTTCGCCGGACCCGCGGGCGATCTCAGCGGTGCGCCCGATGGCCGCGGCGTGCGGTTGCGGATGCACTACTCGATCGTGGAACCGCCCGCACCCGAGAGTTACGTGCCACGACTCGCCGACGATCGCGTGGGGTACTTTATCACCGCGCACAAGCGGTTCGATGACGACACGTCACCCTCGCCATTCGTCCGCTATATCAGCCGTTGGAATTTCGAACGCGGGCCGATCGTGTACTACTTAACCAATGAGATTCCCGCGCAATATAAGCCCGCGATTCGTGCGGGTCTGCTCGCGTGGAATAGCGCGTTTGCAAAAGCGGGTATTCCCAACGCCGTCGAAGTTCGCGATCAGCCGACCGATGCGGCGTGGGATCCCGACGACGTGCGCTACTCGACCGTCCGCTGGATCACGAGCGATCGTCGACCGTTCTCCGCGTACGGACCGCACATCTCCGACCCGCGCACGGGCGAGATCATCCGCGTCGAGATCGTGATCGATGGCGAGACGCTCCGGTCGATCAAACGCGGCTACGCGGATCAAGTGGTGCCATCGCGGATCGCGCGCGACGCATCGGGCTTACCGCTCGCTCCGAACGCACGCGCGAGCGTTTGCGTCGACACGGCGACGTGCGACACCAATGCGTACGATTCGGCCGATCTCGCAGCCGCCGGTTCCATTGCGTTACGCGCGAATGGGGCGACGCCCGAGGCGACGGAGCGGTATGCAAAGGATTGGCTTACGTCGGTCGTCTTGCACGAGTCCGGTCACAACTTTGGCTTGCGGCATAATTTTGTCTCCGCCACGCTCTATCCACTCGCGAGCCTCCACGACAAGCAATTTACGCAAACGCACGGCCTTGTCGGTTCGGTCATGGGCTACACGCCGGTGAATATTTCGCCGCCCGGAACGCCGCAGGGCGATTACTTCCAACTCAAACTCGGGCCGTACGATTATTGGGCGATTCGCTATGGGTACGCGTCGTCCGGCGGCGCGCGCACGCCCGGCGCGGAACGTGCGTTCCTGCGCACGATCGCAAGTGAGAGCACGAAGCCGCAGTTCGCCTACGCGACCGATGAAGATGCGAACGGACCGCTCGCGATCGATCCGCGGATCGCGACGTTCCATCTCTCGCGCGATCCTCTCGCTTTCGATGCGAACCAGTTTGCCGTTGCGGCCGATCTCGCGCGGCGGCTCGATCGCATCTATCCGCGCGACGATCGGCCGTACGCGGAAGAACGCGCGACTTTCGAAACGCTGCTCGGCACGTATCGCCGTGCGGCGATGCTCGCGACGAAATACGTGGGCGGCACGTACACCTCGCGCGACCATCGCGGTCAGCCCGGTGGCGCCGCACCCATCCGTCCCGTACCGCGCGCCGAAGCACGGCGTGCTTTCGCGATGCTCGCGCAACACGTCTTTTCCGAGCATGCGCTCCAGTTCGCGCCAACGCTCCTGGCCGATCTCGGCCCCAATCACTACTTGCATCGCGGTATCGACCATATCGACGCGCCCGATTTTCCGATCGAAGAAGAAGTCGCTGCTCTGCAAGACGGCGTGATGTACGCGATGTTCTCCCCCGACACGATGAGTCGACTTGCCAATGCCGCGTACAAGGCCAAACCGGGGACGCGCACGATGTCGCTCGACGATCTCTTCACGTGGACGCAAGAAGCCGTGTGGGACGATCTGCGGCCGAACCTCGCGACGATTTCCGCCCAGCATCGCGCATTGCAGCGGCGCTTCGCCGGGCTCCTCGTCGCCTACGCGCTCGCTCCGAGCTTCGTCGTTCAATCGATCGGCTATCCGAGCGATACGGCATCGCTCGCGAGCTACGAACTTCGCCGCCTCGCACCCGCCGTCGACGTGGCGCTGCGATCGCGCACGCTCGACGTCGCCACGCGCGCACATCTGGAAGATATCCGCGCGCGCGTGCGGCACGCACTCGACGCGAACGCCGTCAGAGGGGCGTGACGATTCCGCCAAGCGCACGCGTCCTCGCACGCGACGCTGCGACCACCGCAACCGAACGCCTGCGCGCGTATCTTCCCGCAATCGCGCTCGATGCCGCACGCAACGCGGCTGAGACACGCATCGTCGTCATCGAATCACCGGGGCCCGGCGCGCGTGCGCTTGCGGGCGCGCTCCGTGCGGCGGGCGCGGTCGTGCATCACGACGACGCGCGGCTGGTCGTGGTCGCGACACATGTCGCGCTCGATGTCGCGCGCGTCGCGCTCGCCGGCAATTCGGAAGGCGCCGCGCTCGCGACCGAAGCGCTCCGCGCATTCGTTGCCGATGGGTCGCGCGCGACGACGCTACGGATGCGGGATCGCCACCTCGATCTCGACGCGCGCGCACGCGTGATGGGTATCCTCAACGTCACGCCGGATTCGTTCTACGACAAGGGCACGTACAGCGGCGTCGATCGCGCGCGCGCGCGAGCGCACGAGATGGTCGCCCTCGGT
>JAYTXC010000255.1:0-3496 GCA_043743145.1 Rhodospirillales bacterium | reverse complement strand
CGACTCGAACGCGCCGAGCACCGCGCGTTGCGGGGACTCGTCGATCGCGACGCAAACGCGCGTGCGATGCTGATCGGGAGTTAGCGGCTGGTTGTCGATCAGAATTGTCGTCGTGGCGGACACGCGTCTGCCGCGTTTTGGCAATCGTCTCCGATGACATATTGCCTTGCGGCGATCTCACGACGTCGCACGCGCTCGAAGCGCTATGGTCTATCGCTCCAGTCGAAGCCGAGCCGCGACCGCTCTATATTCTCGAGTAGAAGAACGCGTCACACCGCAATAAACCAGTCCAAGACTTCCCGCGCGGTCTTGAGATCGGCGACGAAGGCGCGATGCTCATCGTCCGGACACGCGAGTCGGCACGCGAGATCGCTGAGGGATGGTTCGTCGCCATAACGTTCTCCGCGAACGCTGCGCGCGTGAGCACGCCGCGAGACGGCGTGACACGAAACGTTGCTCCGAGCAATGCTTGCCCGGCTGTCGCGCCGAGGATGTACACGAGCGCGCAAACGTTTTCCGGCGGGACCGATGAACGAATGTCCTTTTCCATCGTCCGAGATGCTGCGACCGTGCCGCTGTGATCAAGCGTCGTTTCGCCGATCGTCGGCGTTGGCCACGACGTACCTTGCCGCGGTCGCTTATCCGGCCACTGGGTAGGCGCGCTCGGTTCGAGGAGTAGCCGTGTCGTTGTATGGGAAGAGCCAACCCATGTCATCATCTCTTGCCGTCGGATTCGATTTCGATCATACGCTCGGGCTCGATCATCAGATCGAACGCACCGTCGCACTCGCGATGCTCGCCGATTTCGCGCGCGATCAAGGCGTGCGATACGATATCGCAGACGCGGAAGGGGCCATCGACGGCGTACTGGAGCGCTATCGCTCGGGTGACCTCTCGGTCGAAACGGCCATCGCCGGCTTCTTCGAACGATTCGTCCCCGTTGGCAATTCAATCGCGGATCGCGCGTCCGATTTCCGCGACGCCGTTGTTGCGCGCGTTCCCGAATTCGTACGCGCGCGTCCCGAGACCGAAGCCCTGCTCGCGACGCTCGATGCGATGGGCGTTCGTTACGCGCTCCTGACCAACGGCTGGAGTCCGTTACAAGAAGAAAAAGGTCGGCTCATCGGCTTTCGCGGCCCGGTGTACGTAAGCGAACGGATCGGCGTGCGCAAACCGCATCCCGATGCCTTCGCTCTCCTTGCGAAGCATTTCGAAGTCCCCGTTAACGAGTTGTGGTACGTCGGCGACGATCCGCACGGCGACATCGCAGGCGCGGCTGCGCTCGGTATCACGACGGTCTGGTACGAAGAAGCGGGAGCGTCGTTCCCGGAAGATCTCACGCGGCCCAAGCACACGATTCGTTCGCTCGCCGAACTCCCCGATATTCTCCAGGCCGCGCTCGACCAAGGGCGACACGATGAGGCGACGAATCTCGCCGGATGACGCGAAGACCCCAGTGCGCGTGACCGGCGGCGAACTTCGTTCGCGCGTCATTCGCTCGCCACATGGAGCGACGGTTCGACCGACCCCCGGTCGTGTCAAAGAGGCGCTCTTTTCGATCCTGAGCGATGAGATCGTGGACGCACGCGTCCTCGATCTTTTTTCCGGCACCGGCGCGATCGGTTTCGAGTCGCTTTCACGCGGCGCGGCGACCGTGACCTTCGTCGAACTCCATGCGCCGACCGCCCAGGCAATCCGCGACGCTGCGCGCGATTTTGACGTCGAGAAACGCGCGACGATCCTTTGCGCGCCCGCCGAAACGGCCGTGAAGCGTTTGACCGGCCGTTTCGATTTTGTGTATGCAGATCCGCCGTACGCCTTGCCGCCGCCGCTGCTCACCTTCGGCAACTTGCTCGAGCGCGGCGCGATCGACGCGTCGACGATCGTCGTCTACGAACGCCGCGAAAATGCGCCCGCGTTCGAGCGGCTCGGATTTTCGACGGTGCGCGAGCAACGCTACGGAGAGGTGATGTTACAATTCCTACAGGTCGGCGATGCGCGATAGCGCGGGTATTCCGCAGAGCCATGCGATCTATCCGGGATCGTTCGATCCGCCGACAAAAGGCCACCTCGACGTTATCGCGCGGGCAGCAGCGATCTTTCCGCTCGTCACCGTCGCCGTGGTCGTCAATCCGCAAAAACGGTCGCCATTTTTCGACCTCGAAGAACGCGAAGAGATGTTACGGCGTTGCACGAGCGAATACAAGAACGTACGCGTTGATCGGTTTCGCGGATTGCTCGCCGATTACGTCAAGCGCACCAATGCCGACGTGATCGTCAAAGGCTTGCGCGTCGTCTCGGATTTTGAAAATGAGATGGCGTTCGCACACATGAATCGCTCGCTCTCCAACGTCGATACGATGTTCCTCATGTCCGATTCGAGCTATTCGTTCGTGAGCTCGAGCCTCATCAAGGAGGTCTTTCTCCAGGGCGGTGACATCACCAAATACGTGCCCGACGTCGTGCTCGAATTCATGAACCGCAAAAGCCACGCCCGTCCCGTTTCTTAGGAAAGGACCACCCGTTGTCGATTTACCGCGTCATCGATAAACTCGAAGGCTACGTTCGCGAAGGCACGTGGATGCCGCTCGGCTATCGGATTCTCAGCGAAGAGAAGCTCGTCGAATTCATCGAGAAGATGCGTTCGACGTTACCAGAAGAAGTTGGCCGCGCGAAAGTGATCGCAACGAATAAGGATCGCATCGTCCGCGATGCACAAGAGAAAGCGCAAGCGATCGTTACGGAAGCCGTCGCGCAGAAGAACGAACTCGTCGAGCAACAAGATATCGTGAAGGCTGCGCGGATCACGGCCGACATCGTGTTGCGCGAAGCTGAAGCGAAAGCGCAGCGTATACGTGCCGGTGCCGACGGCTACGCGCAACAGGTGCTCGCCGATCTCGAAGGACGGCTCGCACTCGCCCTCGGCTCCGTTCGCAAAGGTCAAGATGCGTTGATCCCGCGCGCGGCGCAACCGGCAGCCGCAGCGCCACAGGCGCCCGTTGCGGAAGCCGCGGCACGCTCGAAACGCGCGGCATTCGATGCCCAAGATGCGGCGACGGTCGAACTCGACACGCTCGAAGTACACCGCTAGGTCTTCGCGTATGGGCGGGCGGCGTAACGCTGTCTACATATGGACCGTCGTCGTGCTCGCGATTCTCGCGGGTCTCTCGATCGTGCCGACGCCCTTCTACGTGCTCGCACCCGGTGGTGCGATCGACCTCGGACAACGCATTACCGTCGCGGGTCACGCGGCGCCGGACCGACGGCTCTATCTCACCGACGTCGTCCTCGCGCGGGCTTCCGTGCTCTTGCTCGCAGCGGCCGTGTTGCCCGGAACGCGTATCGTGAGGCGGGATCGCGTGCTTCCCGTCGGTGAAAGCGCGCGTGGCTACGACCGCGTGATGAGCGATGCGATGGGTGAGAGCCAGAACGTTGCGGGGATCGTCGCGGAACGCGCAGCCGGATTGCGCGTCGAGGTCCCGCCGTCGCGCGTGTG
>JAYTXC010000254.1:0-9812 GCA_043743145.1 Rhodospirillales bacterium | reverse complement strand
GCTCAAACTCGCGCGCGTAACGCTCGACGATTTTGGCGAGCACACGATCGCCGCGCCGAGTTTGGGCGGCCGTGCGATCTTCGCGGGCGCGATCGATCGCATCGCAACGCGCGTCGGCGGATTTGCGGGTGCTGCAGCTGCGGGCGGTGCAGAGGCGGGCGCTCTCCGATTCGGTGATGGGACCGTAGGGAAGCGATTGCCTCCCGCAAGTGGAGGCGAGGTTCGCGCGCAAAATTCGCGCGTGAATCCCGCGATCGCAACGCCTGCACCGAAGCATCGACCCGGGCCGAGCGAGCTCGTGTACGGTCGCGCGGGCACGTGCGACCAAGGCTTGACGTCGGATGGGACGCTCAGCTTTTACGGCACGGGCGATGCGATCGTCAGCTGGTCGCTCGATGGCGTGATACTGGGCAAACGCACGATTCCAAAATTGAGTTCGCCCTCGGCGACGGGCCTCGGTCGCGGCGACACCACGGTGATCGCACCGACGTTGCTCGAGCGGCGCCTCGGCGTTCGCGAAGCGCTGATGGGCGACGTGCCGCTCGCCCCGGACGCACCGTTCGACACGACGCATCTCGGGCCGCACGCCGTGCGCATCACCGTCGACGTCCCGCCGACGACGGTCATCTCGCCGTATTTCGGACGCAACCTCCTCGCGCGACTCACGAGCACGAGCGCGAGTGTCGGAAGGTCATCGGCATCGTCGACGTCGTCGAGCTTTGCCGATGTGTCACGCTCGGGAATGAAATTCGGCGTTCTCTCACCATTCGCCGGAGCCGTCAATGGTCTCCCGACGGTCGCCTACGCGGATGCGAATCTCGCATCATCACTTGAGGGATCATCGGCTGATACCGATGCGCATCGGACGTCGAATCCGGGAAGTTACGACGCCGTCAACGCCAAGGCAGGCTCGCCGTGCTCGTTCACGTTCCGAACGGCCGAAGGTGATTTTAAAATTACCGACGTGAACGGAAAAGTGACGCAAACCGGAACGCGGTACAGCGGCACGGGCGCGCTCCTGATGTCGTATCTTCCCGATGCAGGCGGCGTGAAAGTCGTTCCGGTTCCCATTGCGATCCACGATTGGAATGTTCCCGACGGCGACGTCGTGACGAGCGGCGAGATCGACATCGGATCGCCGAACGCCCTCCAACATCTTCCGTTCGCGGGGGCGAGTGCCGATATCGCGCGCGTCCACGCATCGACCGACGGCACGCGCAATGCGACAAAGCATCTGGACTTGACCATCGGCTTCGCGCTCCGCGATGGGTTGTTACACCCGAGCGGTGTTGGGTCCGTCGTCACCTTCGCGCCGATCGTGGCGCCACTCGACACCGACGGCAACTGGATCTCAGGCCCCGTCGATCTCCCCGCAACGGAGATCGGTAACAGCGGCATGACGTTGCAAGCGGCCAAAGCCGTCTTCGATTACAGTGCGAAAGACGGCACGCCCGCGGCGGGCGCGTGTGACGCTGCGACACCCGCATTCGTCGGCATCGAAATCGCGCCGATGACGCTGCGCTTCAACGCCTTCGATCTCGGCAACATCGATCTCCCCACGACGAATTGGACGATCGGCGGCGAAGGGCTCTGCGGCAAAATTCCACACCAGACCGTCAATTTCAAGCGTGCGTTGCAGGCTGGATCCATCGGCTTCGAAACCCTCGATGTCGACGTCTCGCACAGCAATCTCAGCGCCACGCTTGGCAAGATCGACGTGCACGCACCGTGGCTCGATGCCGATCTCATCGGCGATGGGACGCTCGTGACCAGCGGCTCGCAAGAACTCGCACTCACCGCGCCGCCAGTGCATCGGGATTATCACAACGGCGTTACGATGACCGTCGACAAGCTTTCGTTTTCCGCGCAAAAGGGTGTCGGGTTCACCGTCCTCGGCGACGGTCACGTCGATTTCATCGAGGGTAGCGTGGCGTTCGGTCACGTGGACGTGCCGAATATCGCGTTCACGTTTGCGGGCCATCCACTCTTTTCGAATAGCACGTCGATGGAGAATATCGCGCTGACGGGCGCGACGAAATTCGCAAAGACGCCGCTCGATCTCGAAAGCGTCGACGTTACCTCGCCCCCGGGATCGGGAAATCAATTTGCCTTCGTCTTTCATACGGGCGTTCGGCTCTCGGGTGCGCTTCCCAAAAGCGAGACGAGCGTGCATTTCGGCGCGACGCCGGATGGCACGAATTTACCAGCTGGCACGATGGACCCGTTTGCGACCGAGGTCGTGATGCCGATCGGCCAACCAAAAGCGGCAACCGATTCGCATATGGTCCCGAAGACCGATGACGGCATCACCTATCGCGGCGACGTCGATCTCGCGATGTTCGATGGGCCGCCCGTCCGCGCGCAGTTCGTCCTCGGTCGCAATGGCGATACCGATTACTGGGTCGTTCGTGGAGATCTCTCGTTTCCGGGTGCTGGTACGCCACTCGCGCCCGGCGTCAATCTCTACAAGATCGGCGGCGGACTCGGGTATCACGTCAAGGTCACCAAAGCCGAAGACGTCGCGGCGACGGCGAGCTTCGATCCGAGCGCGGATCTCGTCTTCCTCGCGGGCCTCATCGTCGGTTCGCCCGACGAAGCGTATACGTATTGGTTCGACGGACAATTCAAAATCGTGACCGGCTCGTTCGTGGCGCGGCTCGACTATGAAGCCTCGATCCTCAGTCACTCTCACGAAATCGGCGGCGGTAGCGCCGGGGTCGCTTCGTTCGACGGCTACTTCCAATACGGCGGTGGCGCATTCGACGGTCGGCTCGAGGGCAAGATCAAACCGCCGGGGCTCGAGGAGGTCGTGTACGCGACGATTCCGGGACCGCATTACGGCGGTGGCGATTACGCGGCGGGCATGCATTTCGATTCGAGTTCGTGGGATATCTATCTCGGAAAGAAAGAGAATCCGATCACGGCCCACATCATCGTCTACGATGCGGATTCATGGTTCGAACTCGGCAGTGTCCGTGGGCTCGATGTCGGTACGAAAGTCTCGATCGATTTTTCGGCCGGCGGGAGTTCGGTCGGCGCGTACATTCGGGGCTATCTTTTGACAGAATTACAGATTACACCGCAACCACATCTTATCGGGGATGTGGAAGGTTCGCTCGAGATCGGCGCATGTTTAGCGATCTGCTTCAGCGTTTCGGCGTCGGCGCAGATCCACTTCGAAGCCGTTCCGATCCGCGCGAGCGGGAAGGCT
This sequence comes from Rhodospirillales bacterium, assembly GCA_043743145.1. GTDB lineage: Bacteria > Vulcanimicrobiota > Vulcanimicrobiia > Vulcanimicrobiales > Vulcanimicrobiaceae > JANYGA01. The sequence goes on along the minus strand of JAYTXC010000254.1, from coordinate 6,601 downwards.
CGCGTGCACATCTCGATGCCGATCGTGCCCGATATCAACGTCACCGTCTCGGCGAGTCTCTGATGCGCGCGTTCGCGTTCGTCCTCGTCGTCGCGATCGTGACGATCGGTGCGCGTGTGGCGGTACACGCGGGCAGCTCCGACGGCGGCTTCGTCGCCGCATCCGATGGGCGCGGCTCGATCACGCTCTTCTGGTTTCCGCCGGTTGGGAAAATGCCGGCGGGCGGCTTTCGGATCGATGACGCCGCGGGGCAAACCATCGCGCGCGTCGCGCCCGATGCCGAGGGTCGAAAGGTTGTCGACGCGATTCGCGCGCGTGGCGCCAGCTCCGAGGCGGCGGTCGAATCCTACAGCGTCCTCGGTCTGCGGGCGACGAGCGACTTTGCCTTCGCGCGAAGCCTCGCGCTTGCAACGACGCTCACGAGCGTCGGCGGTGGCGCCAAGCGGTATCGCGCCGTCGGGCTCGGAGCCTCGGGCGCACCCGATGGGACGGTGCTCGTGAGCAAACCGATCGACGCTGCGGTTGCGACCGCGGCTCCGGGGGCGCCGACGGCGGCGCGCGCGACGGTTGAGGGTGGGGCCGTGACGCTCTCGTGGTTGCCCACGCGTCAAAACTCCGAGGTTCCAAGCGTTGCATTCGATCTCGAACGCGTCGGATCGGACGGCAAAATGACGCTCCTGACGGCGCAACCGTTCGTCGTCGGCGTTGCGACGGGCGCACGCGTGAGTTACGCGGATCGTCGCGCGCCCGCCGACGACGTCACCTACATGGTCTTTGCGCGCGATTTCTTCGGCCGTCGCAGTGGTGTTGCATCGGTTCGCGTGCACGTACCCGACTTCGCGGCCGTCACGCCGCTGCGCATCGCGGTTCGAGCAGAACCGGGCCATACCGTCGTGTCGTGGACGCCGCGCGCGAGCGACCATACCGCGGGCTACGTGGTCGAACGTTCGCCGTTCTTCGGCGGACCGTACACCTTGCTCACGCGGACTCCGCTTGCGGCGCGCAGCGCGAATTACGACGACACCGCCGTGATTGCGGGGTCGACGTATTATTACCGTGTCATCGTCGTCGATCCGCAAGGTACACCCGGCGCGCCGTCGCTTGCGGTTTCGGGCGGGGCACTCGGAAGTGGCAAACCACCGACGATCGCGGATCTCCGCGCCGATATCGGCCGGACGCGCGTGCGTCTCACGTGGAAGGCCGCGGCTGGTCGTTTTGCGGGCTATCTCGTGCAACGCCGTGCCGACGACGAGCGCGCGTGGATCAACCTGACTCCGACGCCGAGTAACGTGCCGCAATTCGATGACTACTTCGGCTTTGGAAAGAGCGGCCATCTCAGTTATCGCGTCGTGCTCGTCGGATACGATAGCGCGCTCAGTGCGCCGAGCGATCCCGTTGAAGTTACCCTTCTCGATATGACCCGCCCGAGCGCACCCGTGATTCGCGCGGCGAGCGGCCGCGGCGGCGTTGCCGAACTGCGCTTCGCCCCGGTCGCGCCCGTCCGCGCGACGGCGCAGTTCGTGGTGTTACGTGGCGGATCGAAAGCGGATCCCGGCATCGTCGTTGGCGATCCGCTGCCCGGCGACGCGCGCTCGTTTGCGGACCACTACGTGGCGGTGGGAGATACGTATTGGTATCGCCTCGTCGCCCTCGATCGCGGCGGTAATCGTAGCGAACCGAGCGTCCCCATCGTCGTTCGCATCGGAGCGATGGCGGTTGCCGACGCGCCCGCGCCGCGTGCGTCGTTTGCAGGAGCGCCGTTCGCTCACGTCACGATCGACTTTACCGCCGCGCCACCGGGTCTCGATGTCTTCGTTCAACGATCGAACGACGACGGGAAGCGGTGGCGGACGATCGCGGGACCGATGACGGGCACCCAGGTCGTCGATGCTTCGCCTCCCGCAAAGTCGCGCGCGCTGTATCGCATCGCCTACGGCACCGCCCAGCATGTCTTTGGGAAATCTTCGCCCCCCGCCGAGGTCACGGTTCCCTAAGCCGCCGAGGTGATCGCCGCAACGCTCCCGTAACGCGCGATATGCGTGCACTTTTGGCGGCGTTGGTAGCTGCGACGTTTCTGTTGTGCCTGGCGCCGGCGGGCGCAGTCGAACTCGAATCGATCGCCAAGGCAGCCTCGGCGTACAATAATCCCAATAATCGCCTGGAGAAAATGTACCGCGCCGCCTTGCTCAACACGAGCCAACAGGCGACGATCGCGGCCGATGGGACCGCCTATGTGAAGACGGGTGATATCCCCGCGGAGTGGTTGCGCGATGCGAGCGCCCAGGTTCGCCCGTATTTATTTTTTGCGAAGAACGACATGAAAGTTGCGGGGCTCTTGCGCGGCATCATCGCGCGCGAGGGCAAGTATCTCCAAGTCGATCCGTACGCGAATGCCTTTACGATCGACTACCGTGTTTGGGAACAGAAATTCGAACTCGATTCGCTCGCCTATCCGATCATCTTGTCGTGGAGTTATTGGAAGACGACGGGTGATGCGTCGATCTTCACGGGCGATCAGTCACTGGGCTTCGATAAGGCACTCGAAACGATGGAGCGCGAACAGGACCACGGACGCAATTCCAAATACACGCATCGCGAAATGCGCGATGATAATGGCAACCCCGGCCCCAACCCCGTCGCCTATACGGGCATGATCTGGACGGGTTTTCGGCCTTCCGACGATGCGTGTAAGTACAATTATCTCATCCCCTCGGAGATGATGGCCGTCGTCGCGCTTGGCGACCTCGAGGAGATCGAGCGGACCGTGTATCGCAATCTGCTCAAGAGCAATCGCGCGAAAACGCTTCGCGCCGAAGTGCAGGACGGCATTCAAAAATTCGGCGAAGTTTTCACGCCGAACTACGGCTACGTCTACGCCTACGAAGTCGACGGACTCGGTCACCAGACGTTGATGGACGATGCGAATATTCCGAGTTTGCTCTCGGCGCCGTATCTCGGTTACACGAAAGCCGACAGCTTCGTCTACAAAAATACGCGTCGCTTTTTACTCTCGAAAGACAATCCGTATTATTACGTTGGCTCGATCGCGCGCGGCATCGGGAGCGCGCACACGAGCGACGGATATGTCTGGCCGCTCGCGCTGTTGATCCAAGGTCTCACCGCCACGACGGATGCCGAGCGCAAAGATGTTCTAGGACAGTTGCTTGCGAGCGATCCAGGCGATCATCTCTTGCACGAGTCGTTCGATCCGAGCGATCCGCTGAAATTTTCGCGCAAGGATTTCGGCTGGCCAAACGCCCTCTTTTCGGAATTCGTCATGACGTCGTTCAACGGCACGGCGGCGTTGCCGATGGGCAACACGAGCGATCTCGAGTTTCGCGGCGAATAGGTCGGCCATGACGTCCAATCGCGCAGACATCGTTCTCGGCATTCAATGGGGTGATGAAGGCAAAGGGCGTGTCGTCGACTCGTTTGCGAAAGATTACGATCTCGTCGCGCGCTTCGGCGGCGGTGATAATGCCGGGCACACGCTCGTGGTTGGAGATCGCAAACTGGCGCTACGCATCGTGCCGAGTGGCGTCCTCCAGGAGCGGCCGCAACTCTTCATCGGCGGTGGATGCGTCGTGAGTCTCGATGGCTTCGTCGCCGAACTCGACATGCTCGCGAGCATCGGCGTCGACGTTTCACGGATAAAAATTTCCGACCGAGCGCACGTCGTGTTTCCGTATCACGTCGCGCTCGATCGCGCGAGTGAGAAGGCGCGCGGCGATGCCGCGATCGGCACGACCGGCCGCGGCATCGGGCCGACGTATACAGATAAGGTCGCGCGTATCGGCATCAGTTTCGGCGAACTGCGCAAGAGAGAAGCGCTCGCCGATAAGATACGGTACAATATTATGTCGCGCTCGTCGCAGTTTGCGATGATGGACGCGGCCCCGCGCGAAGAAGACGTGATCGCGCAAACGCTCAAACATCTGCCGCGTGTGTTGCCGCACGTCGTCGACGGCGTCTCGTATCTGCACGAAATGCTCGAATCCGATAAACGCGTGCTTATCGAAGGCGCGCAGGGCACGTTGCTCGATGTCGGCTACGGCACGTATCCGTTCGTGACGAGTTCGAGCACGATCGCGGGCGGCGCATGTACGGGGCTCGGGCTCGGCCCGACGGCGATCGGCAACGTCGTCGGCGTCGCGAAGGCGTACTGCACGCGCGTCGGCGCGGGGCCGTTTCCGTCGGAACTCTTCGACGCGACGGGCGATGCGCTGCGGTCGCGCGGTGGCGAATTCGGAACGGTAACGGGCCGGCCGCGGCGGTGCGGTTGGTTCGATGCCGTCGCGACGAAATATGCGGTGCGCGTGAACGGCCTTACGTCGGCCGTCATCACGAAGCTCGACGTGCTCAGCGGCTGCGCGAAGGTCGCGATTGTGACGGGATATCGGAGCGGCGGTAAGACGGTGGGCTTCGAGTCGGCGGGTGATGCGAATCTCGAGCTCGAGCTCGCGTGGTACGACGGCTGGAGCGAGGATCTCTCGGCGATCCGCAAGATTGCGGATCTGCCGCATAATGCGCGCGCATACGTCGAGGCATTGCAACGCTCCCTCGGTGTGCCGATCGACGGCGTCTCGCTCGGGCCCGAGCGAAGCGCGATGGCTCTGCCCTAGGGGCTTGTCGTTCGCGACCTTCGTCGCGACGATGTTCGCGTGAAGCGGTTTCGATATGCCCATCAGGTCGCACTCGACGTCGCGTGCGATCGCGAACGTGCGGCCGCGCGGCAGGTTGCGTCCGCGCGCGATGCGCATTCCGGCGCGCTCGCGCTACGCGCGGCCGTCGATCGTGACGAGCGTGTGCTGCGAGCCGCGCTCCTGGTGGATGCGACTGCGAGCGATCGCCCCGGCGTGATGATTCGCGGTGGCGTGGTCGGGCTCGTCGCGCACGAGCGATGTCTCGGCGTATACGCAACGCGCAGGCGCGGTGCCGATGCGAAAATCGAGCGGTTCGAACGCGATCTCATGCGTGCGCGCGAGCTTCTCGCGACGCGGCAAAACGAACGGGACGCACGCGAGCGTCACCGGCGGCGCGCGGCCGACGCGCACGCGCTCGCCTGCGATCGCATCGAAGCAAACGAACTCGACGAGGTGGCGGGGCTGGCGTACGAGGCACGCGCGCGCGACGCTCGGAAGGACGCCGCGTGATCGTGTTACATCGGCCTAGTGGCCACATCGTCGTCGTCAACGCCGATATCATCGAGACGGTTGAAGCCGTCGCCGGCGGTGCGAGCGCCGTTACCCTAACGTCGGGCAATGTTCTCGAAGTCGCCGAAAGCCCCGAGGCCGTGCGCGACGCGGTCGTTGCGTTTCGGCGTGCGATTGTGGCGGGGCCGTAAGCATGGAGCTCGCCTTCGTCGGGCGCCTGCTCGCGGCGTGCGTCGTGATCGGGCTCGTGCTCGCAGGCATTCAGCTCGTCGCGCGTCGCGCACTACGCGTTCGTCTCGAAGGTGGCGGCGGCAAGCTCGTCACGCTCCTCGAGACGACGTACCTGCCGGGTGCAGCGAGCATCCACGTTTTGCGTGTGCTCGACCGGTACTACGTCGTCGGGCGTGGCGGAAGCGAGATCTCGTCGCTCTGCGAGATTCCCGCCGACCGCGTCGCAGCGCACGTGGAAGCCGCGGCGGGCCAAACGGGGCCGGCAACGCTCCAGAAAATCGCAAAGCGTGCGTGGGACAACCGGACGGCACGACGCGACGATGCGCGTCGCCGCTGATGCGGCTCTACGTCGTCGACGATGCGTTCGTCATGCGCGCGGCCATCGGCCACGTCGCAATCGCGCTCGGCCACACGATCGTCGGTGAGGCGGCATCGCTCGAAGATGCGCTCGTTCGGCTTCCCGATATCGCGATCGACGCGATCCTCGTCGATGGCCGGCTGCCGCCCGGTAGCCCGACCTTTGTCGTGGCGGCGATTCGCGGCGCCGCGCCCGATGCCGCCGTTGTCATCATCGCGGCGCTCGATGAAACGACGCTCGTCGCGCACGCGCGCGCCGCGGGAGCGTCGGGTGCGGTCCTTCGCCCGGTCACGCGCTCGGGGCTCGAAACGGCCCTTGCCAGCGTGCGTGTCGATTCCGCAGCTGAGAGCACGTAGCGGCGCGGGATGCGTCGCGTCGTGGGCGAACACAACCGCTCATTATGGCAGACGGATCGAGCCTCGAAACGTACGCGAATCACGCAAACTCCGCCGCGTCGGACGCGTCGTCGCAACCGGCGACCCCCGAGCCCGGCTCGGGTGAATCCACGACACGTGCCCTCACCTTCATCGGTGTCGCAATCGTGGCGGCCGGTTTCGCCTATGCCCTTGTGCGCGCGACCCTCGCGCGACCGCCAGCCGATCCCACAACCGAACGCATCCAACAGTTAATCGATGAAGCGAATCGACTGCTCAAGCAGCTCGATGAAAAGAAACCTGAGTAGCGCCCTTCCGACCACGCCTCCGAAGACCGACGTTCGCCCGGTCCTCCATCCCGGAGACGTCGTCGAGATTCTGTGCACCGATCTCATCGCGAAGACGGGTCAGGCCGTCGGACGTGCCGATGGCATGGTCGTCTACGTGCTCGGCCCGGTGCCGGGCGAACGCGCCCGCGTGAAGAT
>JAYTXC010000253.1:0-8616 GCA_043743145.1 Rhodospirillales bacterium | reverse complement strand
CTATCTCCTAACATTTCCACACCTTTTCGCGACGACCAATCTCTTTGGCTCGGGACCGCAAACGGCAGCCTGGCTCTATCCCGCCTGGCACTACGGATTTTTCGTCTGCCTCGGTGCGTATGCCGTCTCGAGCGCTCGAATGCACTACGACGATGCTAGCCACATTCGCAACCGTCGGTACGTTACGCGCTTCTTTGCATCGAGCGCGTTCGCCGTCGGCATGATTCTTTTTATCACGGTCTTGCGCAGCGACTCGCTCCCGCCCATTGTGCTTGCGAACGGGCACTTTTCCTTCGTCGCAACGCATGTCGTCGAACCCGCGTTGCTCGTCGCGAACGCGGTGCTCCTCTTTATTTTTATCCGCGGGACGCGGTTACAAAAAGTCGTCGATATCTGGATCGCCGTAACGCTCGTCGCCTTTTTCTGCGACACGATGCTCGCGTGCGTTCTCGGTGGCGGCCGCTTTACCGTGGGTTGGTATATCGCGCGTATGGATTGGTGCGTCGCATCCGTCGCCTTCCCAATCGCCCTCGTCACCCAAATGAGTGCGATCATCGCCGGCCTTTCGACGGCAAACCGGTCGCTCGAAGTCGCATCCGATACCGATGCTTTAACGGGGCTCAACAACCGGCGTGGGTTCGATGTTCGCTTTGAGAACGGCGTCACGATCGCGAAGCACGAGGGCTCGCCGCTCTCGCTCCTCATCATCGATGTCGATGAATTTAAGCTCTTTAACGATACGTTCGGGCATCCCGCGGGCGACGTGGCGCTCCGCGCCGTTGCGGTTGTCTTGCAAGGCGCGATTTCGCTACCGCTCGATTTCGCCGGGCGTATCGGCGGTGAAGAGTTCGCAATCGTTCTTCCCAATACCAAGAGCGACGGCGCGTTCACGTTTGCCGAACACATCCGCGAAAGTGTCGCGGCCCTCGCGATCAAGCAATATCCCGGATGCCTCGCGGGTCACTTGACGGTGAGCATCGGCGTCGCGTCGTCGCAGGCGACGGCTGGGGGAAAACCGGGAGATTTAATGGCTCGTGCCGACCACGCGCTCTACGCGGCGAAACGATCGGGACGCAACCGCACGCACATCGCGGGGTTGGATCGCCCGCGGTCGCTTGAAGGCAGCGCATCGTGATCGCGACGGTCGAACCGCTCGGCCACAGGTGTTATCTCGCTTTGAAATCGGGATTACTCTGGACGCTCCTCCACGATACCCCCCGCTAGGGTGTCGTGAGTGGTGCCGTCGTGCGCGAACGCCGACCCGGAGCAAGCGCGTTCGATCGCGAATCACCCTCCGAAACCATGCTGCTTTTGGGAATCGAAACGTCGTGCGATGACACGGCAACGGCCGTCGTACGCGACGGCACGACCGCGCTCTCCAACGTCTCGACGAATCAAGATGCCTTCCACGCAAAATTTGGCGGCATCGTCCCGGAGATCGCGAGCCGCCAGCATCTCGCGCTTTTGAGCGCGGCCGTGCAAGACGCACTCGAACGCGCGAACGTTACGCTCGCGGATCTCGATGGCATTGCGGTCACGGCCGGTCCCGGGCTCGTCGGCAGCCTCGTCGTCGGTGTCGCATCGGCGAAAGCGATCGCGTATGCGGCGCGCAAACCGCTCTACGCGGTCAATCATCTCCACGGCCATATTTTCGCGCCGTTCATCGACTCCGGCATCGAGCCGACGTATCCGTTTCTCGCACTCCTGGTCTCCGGAGGGCACTCGCAGATCGTCGCCGTCCACCATCCGACGGATCTGCGCGTCGTCGCCAAAACGCGCGACGACGCCGCGGGTGAAGCGTTCGATAAAACCGCGCGCCTCCTCGGACTTCCCTTTCCCGGTGGCCCCGAGATCGATCGCCTCGCGCGTTCGGGCGATCCCAAGGCGATCGCCTTTCCGCGCTACCGCGCACCCGGCGACGCGCTCGACATGTCGTTTTCGGGGATTAAGACAGCGGTAAAGTATTTTCTCGAAACCGACGCCGGTCGCGCGGCGAATCCCGCCGATATTGCGGCATCGTTTCAAGGGGCCGTCGTCGACGTGCTCATCGATCGGCTCGATCGCGCGTCGCGGCGCGCGACGTACACGTCGGTCGTGCTCTCGGGCGGTGTCGCGGCAAACTCCGGGCTCCAGGCAGCCTTTCGCGCGTGGGCAGAGCGGCGGAGCATCGCCTGCGCCATTCCGCATTTGCGCTTTTGTACCGATAATGCCGCCATGATCGCGGCTGCCGCCGACCGCCAAGGCGAATCGGTGCGCTGCGATCCCCGCACGCTCGCCGCGAATCCCGCGCTCCCCTTCTCCACATTTCCGTAACAAGCGAGCTGTGGAAGCTGTGGATGAAGCGCGCCCGAACCATTAGAGCCGTTCGCGCACCCAACGTCGGATGGCGGTTTCCGTGACACGGCGTTCGAGGGCGTGCAACGCCATCTCGAGTTCCGTTCGATTGCGATCCGCGCAGAGACGAAGCGGCGCACGGGCGTAAACGCTCCCGCGATCCACGGCGACACCGACGCGATGCATCGTCGCCCCACTCCAACCGCGTCCGGCAGCAAGTGCGTCCTCGAAGGCGTGCGCGCCGCGAAATGCCGGGATCTCGGTGCCGTCGGGCATCGTGATCGTATCGAGCGCGAAATCGTAGGGCAGCATCGCGGGATGGATGTTGAGCGTCTCGGGAAAACGCGCGAGAAACGTAACGGGTAAGACGTGCATCCAGCCCAGGAGCAAGACGAGATCTGGAGATGTTGCCGCGACCGCGGCGATCACGCGGTCGTCGTAGGCATCGCGCGATTCGCTCGTGCGATCCCACGCGACCACCTGTGCCGCGATCCCCGCCTCGCGGGCGCGATCGAGCGCTCGCGCCTGCGGTCGATTCGCGACGAGCGCGGTGACCTCGAGCGGGAGGCGCCCCGTGGTCGAGGCCTCGAGCACACCCGCGAAATTACTGCCGTTTCCCGACGCGAGCACGGTCGTGCGAAAGCGACGCGCACGGCGGTCGTCGGCGTGTTGCACGAAGCGCGCGTGCGCGTGCCGTTCGAGAAACGCGACCGCACGTGCGTCCGCGACGGCGGGAACGAGGGCCTGACGATACCCACGCTCGCGCATCGAGAACGCCGCCGCATGGAGGAGCGTCCGGCCGATCCCGCGGCCACGAGCCGATGGCACGACGCCGATCGGGCCGACGATGCCCACGCCGTCTCGCGCCATCCAAAAGCGAAGATCGTCGTAGGCGAGGCCACGCGCATCGAACGCCGCAAAACCCACGAATTCGCCCGCTTCTTGCGCGAGCCAGATGCCGCCCGCGGCGGCCTCGTACGATGCCGTCCCACCGAAGCGATCGTCGATCCACGCAAGGACGCGCTCGGGTGTGCGATGTTCGCGGCCGCAGTAGATACCGCGCTCGCGATCGAGCGCCTCGATCTCGTGATGCACGTCGTCCTGAGTGAAGAGCGCATCGTCGAGATCGATCAGCAGATGGCTACGCACGGGCCTACTCGCGTGCGGGGTGCACGATGACGGGCGGCTCGCCCGAGACGCGCTCCTCAACCCAGCCGACGATACGCGCGCCGGGCCACGCCAACGTCGCGTTCGCCGCTTGCGCGCGCGGCACGATGAGCGTGTAGCCGATGCCCATATTGAGCGTCCGGTATTTTTCGGCGTGTTCGAGGTTGCCTCGGCGAACGAGTTAGGCGATGAGCGGTGGCACGCTCCAGCGCGACGCTTCGAAGACGGCCTTACACGCTGGCGGCAGCGTGCGCGGCACGTTTTCCAGAAGGCCACCGCCCGTAATGTGCGCCATCGATTTCACGTCGGCGACCGCTTCGATTGCGCGAACGGCAGGCGCGTACGACGGGTGTTCGACCAGCAGCGCATCGAGCCACGTGACGCCGGATTCGGCGCCTGGAAGCTGCGAGCGCCATTCGGCGACGGGGACGATCGCGCGCGCGAGCGAGTAGCCGTTGGTGTGGAGCCCGATTGCGGGCAGGCCGATGATGGCATCGCCCGCTTCCACGCGTGCGGGATCGGGGACGCGCGCACGATCCACCATGCCGACGATCGTTCCCGCGAGATCGAAATGCCCTTCCTGATAGAGGCCCGGCATTTCCGCGGTCTCGCCACCCAAAAGCGCGCAATCGTTCTCGCGACAGGCGCGTTGGACGCCCGCAACGATCTCGCCCGCGACGTCGGGATCGAGCTTGCCGACGGCGAGATAATCGAGAAAGAAGAGCGGCTTCGCGTTGACGACGAGAATATCGTTGACGCAGTGGTTGACGAGATCGGCGCCAACGCTGCCGTAGCGCTTGGCTTCGGCTGCGATGAGAATCTTCGTCCCGACGCCGTCGGCTGAGCCGACGAGCGCGCGCGAGGGATCGCCCGGCATTTCGAAAAGGCCGCTGAAACCGCCGATCGCTCCGAGCTGGCTCGGATGCCGCCATTGCGACGTCACATCTTTATAACGCGCGACCGCGGCATTGCCAGCAGCGATGTCGACTCCGGCTCGTGCGTATGCATCGGGGAGGGGCGCGTCGCTCGATGCTCGCAATTCGTCCGGATTCCGCATCTCAAACGGCTTCAACCAATCGAAAGGTACGTCATGCAATTTCACGTTACGTCGGGAGCTCCGAACGCCCTGAGCGCCGGAGCCCTCGTCGTCCCCGTCTTTGCGGATGGCCGCCTCGATGGCGCCGCGCAAGCCGCGGATTCCGAGCTCGGCGGTGCGATCGCAGACGTTCTGGCATCGGGCGAGATCGCGGGCAAAGCGGGCGACGTCGCCCTCATTCACGCAAGCGGCCACCCTGTCAAACGCGTGCTCGTCGTCGGTCTGGGCACGCGCGAAAAATTCGATGTCGCCGGGCTTGCCGCGTACGCGGGCGCAGCGGTGCGCTATCTCGGGAAACGCAAAGTTACTTCGCTTGCCATCGCACTGCCGCTCGAAGTCGGCGCGCATGCGAACCGCGCGGCCGCATTCGTTGCGGAGGGCGCACTCGCGGGCACGATCGATAGCACGACATACCGCACCGAACCCGAGAAGCCGATCCTCATCGATACGGTCGCGATCGTCGCGACGGCGGGAGCGCACGAATTCGATCGCCCGGAGCTCGAGAGCGGCGTCGCGCACGGCGCGATCCTCGGCGAGGCCGTCAACCTCGCGCGCATCCTCGCGCTCACACCCGCAAATGATATGACGCCCAAGCACCTCGAAGCGAAAGCGGACGAAATCGCGAAAGCAACGGGACTGAAGTTTCATGCACTCGACGAAGTACAGATGCTTGCCAAAGGCATGGGCTCGATCCTCGGCGTTTCGCGCGGGAGCGACGAGGAAGCGCGGATGATCGTGCTCGAGTATATCGGCGATCCGTCGTCGACCGAGAAGCTCGCCCTCGTCGGAAAGGGCCTGACATTCGACACCGGCGGCATCTCGATCAAGCCCGCCCAAGATATGCACGAAATGAAGTACGACATGTGCGGCGGCGCGGGCGTGCTCGCGGCGATGTCGGCGATCGGCCAGATCAAACCAAAACTCAACGTGATCGGCGTCGTTCCCGCGAGTGAAAACATGCCCGGCTCGCGCGCGATGAAGCCCGGTGACATCTTGCGCGCGATGAACGGCAAGACGATCGAAGTCATCAACACTGATGCCGAGGGTCGCCTCATCCTCGCAGACGCCCTCTGCTACGCGCGCGAACTCGGCGCGACCAAAATCGTCGATGCCGCGACGCTTACGGGCGCGATCGTGGTCGCCCTCGGTCATAGCGCGACGGGCACGATTTCAAACGACGACGCGTTCTGCGAAGCGTTTCTCGCCGTCGCAAAAACGACGACCGAGAAGTACTGGCACCTCCCGCTCTTCGACGAGTTTTCATCGACGGTAAAAAGCGAGATCGCCGATCTGCGCAACTCGACGGGGCGCGCTGCGGGTTCGCTCACGGCAGCAGCATTCCTCAAAGCATTCGTCGGCGAGACGCCGTGGATCCATCTCGATATCGCGGGCACCGCCTACACCGATAAGGAAACCGCATCGCTTGCGAAGGGCCCGACCGGGTACCCCGTTCGTGCGTTCGTCGCGCTCGTCGAATCGATGGCTGCGCAGCCCGCGCACGTCCGCAACAGCGCAACGCCGGTCGCCGTTTAACCGCGCGTGTCGGCACCGTTCGCCTCCCGCGGCGCGGGTCGCGCGCGTCGAACGAAAGCCGCTGCTCGTGCAGCGGCTTTCGTATCTGCGCTCGTCATCGTACTCGTCACGCTCGCACCGCACGTCACCGCCGCCGCGCCGCGCGAACGACCGTTGCATGCATTCGGCTCGCTCGCAATCGCGCCCGACGGCAAGCGCGTCGCGGCGATCGAAAGCGACGAAGCCCGCATCGACGGCACGCCCGTCCGCCAACACCTCATCGTGCGAGCGGTCCACAACGACGCCGCGCACGAAGTGATGATGCCATGCGAGCCGAGCACGGAATGCGTCCCGTCCTACCCCACGTGGTCGCCCGATGGCACGCAACTCGTGTTCGTCCTCAAATCACCGAAATCGAAACGGCGCTTTCTCTACACGGTCGCACCCGATGCATTCGTGCCCAAGAAAATGCTCGAATTTTCCGGCACGCTCGTCTCTCCGCGTTTCTCGCGCGGCGGCGTACTCGCCGTGCTCGCGACGGCGAACGCGCGCAAGGAAGTCGGCGCGACGCAAGCGGGTGCCCCGATCGTGGGCGAGATCGGCGTCGATGAAGACGAGCAGCGCATCGGCGTCGTCACGCCGGGCGGCATGTTGCGTTTCGCATCGCCCGCAAATCTCTACGTCTACGAATACGATTGGATGCCCGACGGCAACGGCTTCGTCGGAACCGCCGCACGCGGTAACGGCGACAACAACTGGTGGATCGCGAAACTCTATGCGTTCGCTCGCGAGAACGCGACGGAGCGCGTGCTCTACGCGCCGATCGACGCGAAGCAGCAACTCGCCGACCCGCGCGTCTCGCCCGATGGGAAATTCGTCGCCTTCATCGGCGGTATCATGAGCGATTTCGGCTCGACGGGCGGCGATCTCTACGTCGCGTCGACGACGGAGCAGCGCGTCGTCGCCAACCTCACGGAGGGCGCGACGTCGTCCGTGCGGGCGGTCGCGTGGGATTGTCGTGCCGATAGTACGAGCGGTGCGAAGATCCTCATCACGACCCTCCAGGGTGGCAGCACTTCGCTCCACGTCGTGCCCTTCGACGGCCGGCCGGTCCTCGTGCCGTCTGCGCCGGCCGTGGGTCCGTTCGCGCCACTCTGGAGCGCGCCCGAAACGATCTCGGCGGGCGACGGCGCGTTCTCATCGGCATGCCGAAACGCGACGAGCGCCGTCGTGCGCCAAGATTTCGAACATCCGCCGGAGATCGCGGTTGGCAACCTCGGCGATTGGCACGATCTCACACACGCGAATGCCGGGCTCGCGCCCGCCGCTCGGGCGACGAGCATCACGTGGAAGAGCGATGCGTTCGACGGCGTGCAAGGCTGGTTGCTCGCGCCGCGCGATCTCGATCCGGCGAAAAAATACCCGATGATCGTCGACGTGCACGGTGGGCCGTCGGCTGCGAGCGTGCCTCGCTTCGTCGGCAACGGCACCACGCGCGATTACCTTCGTGACGGGTACTTCGTCTTCTACCCAAACCCCCGCGGCAGTTTCGGCAACGGCGAAGCGTTCACGCAGGCGAACGTTCGCGACTTCGGCTACGGCGATCTCCGCGATATCCTCGCGGGCGTCGATGCCGTCGAGAAGCAAGCGCCGATCGACGACGCGCGCCTGGGTTTAACCGGCGGAAGCTACGGCGGATTCATGACGATGTGGGCGATCACGCAAACCACTCGCTTCAAGGCTGCCGTCGCGGGCGCGGGCCTCTCGAATTGGCAATCGTACTACGGCGAGAACGGTATCGATGAATGGATGATCCCCTTCTTCGGTTCGAGCGCGTACGAGGATCCCGCGATTTACCGCCGTTCCTCACCGATCGAATTTATCACGCATGCGAAGACACCGACCTTCGCGTACGTGGGCGAACGCGACGTCGAGACGCCGGCTTCGCAGTCGCTCGAATTCTGGCACGCCTTGCATACGCTCGGCGTTCCGACGCAACTCGTAATCTATCCGGGCGAAGGCCATGGCATTCGCCTTCCCGCGCATCGGGCCGACGTAACGAAGCGTTCGCGTACGTGGTTCGACACCTACCTGAAGTAGGCGACGTGGCCGAAGGGGGGTCCTTGGCGTGTTGGCACTTTACACTCTGGTACCTCACCCAGACGCATGGTACTATCCCGAAAATACTTCCGCGATCGTAGCGAGCGCACGATCAACATTGTCCTCTTGAAGCGATCGATTAGTCGAGCTCTTGGGTGCGTGTTGTCGCACGCCCGTTCGCGTATCGCGCTTACGCGCCAAACCGGGCGAGGAGCATTCTTTCGTTGAAAATCTTTAAGCTATTAACAATAATGTCAGCGGCAGTCGGGGCAATCGCGATGTGCCGCCCCATGACGGCGTTTGCCGAATCGCATACGCCATCACTCGATATCACCCCGATCTACATCATCTCGACATCGGGCGATGTTACGCCGGCGCCGGGCGTCCCGTTCGTCGACGGAGTTAAG
>JAYTXC010000252.1:0-9339 GCA_043743145.1 Rhodospirillales bacterium | reverse complement strand
GTGCACGCGATGCCGATCGTCGCGACCGTTCACGATGTCGCATGGCTACGCGTGCAAGCGCACGCGCGGCCGTATGCGCGGGCGTACTTCGGCACGTTCCAACTCGCGCGTTACCGGCAAGCGGCGCGCATCGTCGTCGATTCCATCTTCTCACGCGACGAGTTGCTCGCGTGCGTCGATCTCGACGGGGCGCGCGTCGACGTCGTCGCTCCCGGCGTTGCTACGGACGTCATGGCGATCGAACGACGACGTGACGATACCGCACCCTTCATCCTCGCCGTGGGGACCGTCGAGCCGCGTAAGAATCTCGAAGTGCTCGTACGCGCGCTCGTCGATCTTCCCGCACTCCGCCTCGTCTCGGTCGGGCCGCCTACGCCCTATCGCGACCGCTGTCTCGCGCTCGCTCGCGACCTCGGCGTCGCGCCGCGACTCGACGTGCGCGGCTATGTCGCTCGCGACGAGGTGCTCGATCTTTATGCGCGCGCGACCGTTGCCGCCGTCCCCTCGACGTACGAAGGCTTCGGTTACGGCGTCGCCCAGGCGTTGTGTGCGGGGCTACCTACGGTAGCCGCCGACGCGTCCTCGCTACCGGAAGTTGCGGGCGACGCCGCGGCCCTCGTGCCGCCGCACGATGTTGCGGCGTGGGTGTACGCCATCGCCGCGATCGCAGACGACCCCATCGCGGCCGACGTGCGAGCCGCAACACACCGTCCACGTGCGTGCGAGCGGTTCGGGTGGGCGCGTGCCGCGCGCGACGTCGCGGCGACGTACGCGCACGCCCTTCGTTAATAGATAAACGAATCGGGCGATCCGGGCGCGGAGCTGCCGTCGTCGGGGCCCACGATGAGTCGTAAAGGATAGGACGAGCCACCCTCGGGCATCGTGACGATCTCCGTGCGTACGAAGCTTCCCGGCGGAATCGTATACTGCCGGAGTTTGAAGTGACCGTATGCCGGCATCGCGTGGGCCTGGACGAGCACGCGATCGATCACGAACGTACCCGTCGCGCGCCCGCCACGTGGGCTCGCGTAGAGCGCGAGCTCGCGGGCGTTGTGCCGATCGTTATTGACCATACGAATGGTGACTGATTGCAGCACGCCATAATCGCCCGCGAGCGTCTGCCCGACGACGAGATTGGGAAGCGGAATCTGACCGATCGGCACCTCGAGATTGGGGCCTTCGGCATCGTAGCTGTAGTCGAAGAAAAATTCCGGTATCGAATAGATGCCGCGGGCGTGCGGTCGATCGCCAACGAGGAGCGCGGATGTGGGAATGGGCCCATCGATGGGATCGGTGGCGTTTTGTGCGACGAGCGTGAGATGCAGCGGCGCGCCCTCGATTTCGTGCAACTGCATGAGGCCACTCACCGTCGTTCGGGGGGGCAACGACTGCTCCATGATCGCCATCGTCGTGTTGCCGGGAATCGTGACGACGGTGCCCTCGTTCTGCGCTTCGCGAACGAGGAAGCGTTGCGTGGAGAGATGCCCGACTTCCATTTCGTTGGCTCCCGGGCCGGCGGTGCCCGCGATATACTGCACGAGCGCCGGTTGCGACGATGCATTTGCGACCTTGAGAACGATCCGTCGCTCGGGCTGGCCACCGGGATTATAGTGATAATACAGAAAGCGTTCGGCTTGTTTCGCGGTGACGTCGGTCGAGAAAAGAATGCCGTTCTCTTTGAGCGTTTCGGGATAATCGCTGACGAGTAACGAGCGCGGTCGCGTCCGCGGTTGCGCGAAATTCTCGACGCGCACGTGCGTCGTGCCCGACACGGTGAAGAGCGTATCGCCGCTGACGATGATCGGCACGTCGATCGTCGTGATGTTATCGACGGTGAGCGGTCGCGCGACGGCGACGCTCTCCGGTGTGGCAACGATCGTCGCTCCGGTGCGCGCAACGACGCGGGCGACGGCGGCGTCGATCGCCTGTTCGCGTAAGAACTCCGTCGATGCGGGGCGGCCCGTTACGCGTACGAACGCGTCGGTCGCGATGCTCCCCGCGAGATATGCGACGCGTACGGAGACGGTTCGCTCGAGTCCGCGATCGTCACGAACGAGGAAGGTCGTCGCGCCGATCTTTTTGCCGACGATCGTCACGATGCGCGTCGCTTGATCGATCGTCGCATCGATGACGCTGGGATCGGCGACGACGATCGACACTTTGCCGAGCACCTGCATCACCCGAAGCGCCTGCGATCCACCGATCGTCACGCCACCCGAGGGCGGGTCGACGATGATCGGCGGTGGCGTCGGGGGTATCGTCGTGGGCGACGTTCCCGGCGCGACCTGCGGCGTGGGATTGGACTCGGGCGGCACCGGCAATGGTGCCACACTCGCGACGGGAGCCGGCGGCGCGACGGGTGCCGAAGTCGGTGGCGGCGCTTGCGCCTGTGCGCCGCGAACGACGAACGCGAGGGCGAACACGAACGTGGCGAAACGCGCCGTGCCTACACCGCGGGTCATCTGCCTCCTTGGCGAGTTATGCGATTTTCGCTTCGCGTGCGACGGCCGAAGCGAGGAGCGTCTTGTATCCGAAGTTGGGAAACAAAACCGTTACGAGATCCTTCTCCGCACGCTCGACCGTGCCTTGCCCGAATTTCGGATGCGAGACGACGTCGGCGATCCGATATCCACTTTGTACGCGCGGATCGACGGCGGGTGGCCGGGCATTGGGAACGCTCGCGGCGGCCGCGACACGCAAGCAGTTGTCGCATTGGCCGCAGCTCTTCGCGTGATATTCCTCGCCGAAATAATTGAGAATGAATTTGCGGCGGCAGTCGCGCGTTTCGGCGTACTGGAGCATCATCGCGAGTTTACTTTGATCGTACGATTTTTTCGTGTCGTAATTCGCGAGGCTCAAAACGAGTTCGGGATTCTCCAGCGCGTCGCTCGTGAGTCCGTATCGCGCGCGCGCGCGCATCTCGATGAACTTTGCTTTTTTGAGGAGCGCGAGGACGACTTTGAGTTTCGTGAGCGGCAGTTGCGAGATCTTGCGGAGATCGGCGAGCGAGACACCATCGCTCTGACCGCCGAAGTAGCGTAACGTCTCGAAGATTTTTTGCACGTCTTCGATACTGGGATACTTACCGGTGAGGAAATAATTTTGCACGCGCGTGTCGCTCATGCGATACAAGAGGATACATCGCGACACGTTACCGTCGCGACCCGCGCGGCCCGCTTCTTGCGTGTAGGCCTCCACGGAGCCCGGCAGATCGTAGTGCACGACGAAACGAATATTGGACTTGTCGATACCGAGGCCGAACGCGTTGGTTGCCACGACGGCACGAATCGCTTCACCCATGAATAATTCGTGAACCGAGTTGCGATCGTGCTTCTGGAGTTTCGAGTGGTAGACGGCTGCGGGAAGATCGAGCGCATCGTGAAGATACTTCTGGACTTCGAGCGCGTTCTTGATCGTTGCCGTGTAGATGATTCCCGTTCCGCCGAGCCCGCGTTCGAAAAGCGACTTGAGGCTCCGTAATTTCGCGGTTTCGTTTTCGGCGCGAATGACTTCGTAGCGCAGATTCGGACGATCGAAACCCTTGACGATCGTTTTGGTCTGCGGGAGACCGAGTTGCACGAGAATATCCTCGCGAACCGCGGGCGTCGCCGTCGCCGTGAGTGCGAGGACGGTCGGGGCACCGAGGGCCGCGATCACCTGGCCGAGCGCCAGGTAGGCGGGGCGGAAATCGTGGCCCCATTGACTGATGCAGTGCGCTTCGTCGATGACGAAGAGTGGCACCGCAATCGTTTTGAGCATTCCCAGAAACGTCTCGTCCTCAAGCTTTTCCGGGGTAACGAAAACGATTTTGACCGATCCTGACGCGACGCGCGCGATCGCGCGCGCCTCTTGATCGTCGGAGAGCGTGGAATTGAGTGCGATGTTATTTTTAAAGCCGCGCTCGGCCAGCATATCGATCTGGTCTTTCATGAGCGCGATGAGCGGGCTCACAACGACCGTCGTTCCGTCGAGCAACATCGCAGGCAACTGATAACATAAACTCTTGCCAGCGCCGGTGGCCAGGATCGCGAGCGTATCTTCACCGGCGAGAACGCGCGACACGACCTCTTCTTGGCCCGTTTGAAAATGTGGAAATCCGAAGAGTCTTTGTAGCGACTGTTCGAGGGCTTCGCTCGTTTCGACGCGCCTAGCCAACTCCGCACCTCTGCCGATGGCGATGCACCGACCGACTGAATGGCGGTGGTTATGCCGAAGGCGTTACCCAGAACCTCGTGACGTTAAACCTCGTCGCTTCACGCACTGGGCGGGGTCGCGGCAATGCGAGCCGAAACGAGCACCCGTGTCCCTCTACCGAACCTGGCGGCCGAAGTCGTTCACGGATTTAGTCGGGCAGGATGCGGTCGTACGGACGCTGCGCACCGCCCTGGAATCCGACAAACTCGCTCACGCATATCTCTTCTCGGGTCCTCGCGGGAGTGGGAAGACTTCCGCTGCGAAGATCCTCGCACGCTGTATCGATTGCGTACGCGGCCCGACGGCCGAACCCGACAACACGTGCGAGAATTGTCTCGCGATGCTGGCGGGAACGGCGCTCGACGTCATCGAGATCGATGCCGCCTCCAACCGCGGGATCGACGAGATCCGGTCGTTGCGCGATTCGGCGAAGTTCGCGCCGGCGTCGATGCGGATGAAAGTCTTCATCATCGACGAGGCGCACATGCTTACTCGCGAGGGCGCGAACGCGTTTCTCAAAACGCTCGAAGAGCCGCCCGCACACGTGATCTTCATCCTCGCGACGACCGCTCCCGAAGCGCTCCCGCCGACGATTCTCTCGCGTTGCCAGCGGTATGCGTTCCGGCGCATTCCCGTCGCCGTGATGATCGAGCGCATGCGTGCGATTGCACGTGCCGAAGGCATCTCGATCGACGACGGCGGCCTCGGCGCGATCGCGTATCGTGCGGATGGCGGTTTGCGCGATGCGCTCACGATGCTCGAACAGGTTGCCTCGTATGCGGGCGGTCACGTCGACGCCGCGACGGTCGACGCGGCGTTTGGCGCGACGGGCCGTCAGTACGCACGTGCGCTCGTCGATGCGATCCTTGGCGCGCAGGCGGCGCCGGCGCTGCGTATCATCGATGAAGCGAGCGACGCGGGTGCCGATATGCTCGGTCTCGTGCGCGGCGCGATCGGCGAATATCGCAATCTTTTGGTCGCGCGCATCGATCACGATCTGCTCGCGCGCGATCTCTCCGCGACCGATACCGAGGCCGTGATCGCGCTCGCGGAAGCGACCGCGCAGCCGCGTATCGTGCGCGGGTTGCGGCTCCTCGCCGACGCGCTCGCCGCGGGCCGCTCCTCGGGCAATCCGCGGCTCGAACTCGAGACGGCGGTTCTGCGCCTCATCGTGCAAGGCGAAGATCCAAGCCTTGAAGCGCTCGCCACCCGCGTCGCTCTCCTCGAATCTGGCGCACCAATCATCGCGGCGACGCTCGCGCCGCCGATCGCTCGATCAGCCACGCGCCGCGCGCCCGCCGCAAACGCGCCGCCGCCCACATTCGACGCGCCGCCCCCCGCTGATGTCGACATGCCCGCGCCCGTCGCGTCCGCGTCGCTCCCCGAAGCGCCTCCCCGCGCACCCCTTGAGGCGGCATCGCCCGCCCGAAGCAGCGATCGCTCCACGTCCCCGCCGAAGCTCCACATCGTCCCGACCCTATCCACACCGACCGAGCCGCCGATCGCCTCCGCTCCCCCGCCCACCTCAAACTCCATCGTCGAATCCCCCATCGAGGCCCCGAACCCGCCACCGACGGGGTCCGGCGTTCCGCCGAACCCAACGTTGCAGCAAGTGCGCTCCCAATGGGACCAAATCCGCATGCGCGCGGAAGAGAAGCACAAGCCACTCCGCGGCTTGCTCTCGCGCGCGACGGTCGACGCGGTCGATGCGACGGTGCTGACGATCGGTGTCGGCGATGCCATTCAAGAGGGGCTCATCCGCGATCGCACGGCGCTTATCGAAGATGCCGTGGCCGATGTCCTCCGCGCTCGGCTTCGTATCGCGATTCGTGTCCGCGGTGCCGCTCCACCAACCGGCCGCGCGAACGTCGTGGAAGCGTCGAAATCGTTTGCGGAAAGCGCGACTGGACCCAGCGGCGAAATCGATTTACTCGCATACGCTCGCAACAAGATCGGTGGAACGGAGTCGACATGAATCAACAGCAGATGATGGCGCAAGTAAAAAAGATGCAGGCGGAAATGACGCGCGCGCAAGAGGAGATCGCGTCGATGAGCGTCACGGGCACGGCCGGTGGTGGCGCCGTTACCGTCACGATGTCGGGTGAATACACCGTCACCAGCGTCAAGGTCGCGAAGGAAGCGATCGATCCCGACGACGCCGAGACACTCGAAGATCTCATTGCCGTCGCCGTCAACGCCGCCGTGAAGAGCGCGAAAGATGCGACGGAAAAACGCATGAGCGTCGTGACCGGCGGTATGCGCATCCCGGGGCTGATGTAACACGAACGTTCTCGCGGGGCCCGTTCAGAGTCTCATCAATGAGTTTTCAAAGTTGCCGACCGTCGGACCGAAAACCGCGGCGCGACTCGTTTTCTATATTCTCAATCGCCCACGCGCGGAAGCGCAAGCGCTCGTCGATGCGATCGTCGCGGTCAAAGATCGCGTGCGGTTGTGCTCGGTATGCTTCTCGCTCACGGAAGAAGACCCGTGCGCGATCTGCACCGACACGCGGCGCGATGGCGCGTTGCTGTGTATCGTCGCGGAAGCCAAAGACATCTACGCGATCGAACGCACGTCGGCATTTCGCGGTCGCTATCACGTGCTCGGCGGCGTGATCTCGCCGATGGATGGCATCGGGCCCGCGCAACTCCGCGTGAAAGAACTCGTGCAGCGCATCGCGCACGAAAAACCGACCGAACTCGTCGTTGCCACGAATCCCAATGCGGAAGGCGAAGCGACCGCGCTCTATCTCGCGAAACTCATCTCACCATCGGGTGTGAACGTGACGCGGCTCGCCTATGGCTTACCGATCGGCGGCGATCTCGATTACGCGGATGAAGTGACGCTCGCGAAAGCGCTCGAAGGCCGGCGCAGCCTCTCGTAGGCGTTTCTCTCAATCGATGGCGAAGCCGATCGTATCCCGTGCGCGCATGGAACCGGGTCGTACGACACGTGCGTAGATGCCCATCGTATTCGCGCGCTCGCGCGCGATGATTTCGAGGACGCGCGGATCGCTCTCGCAGGTTTCGAGATCGTACGACGGCGTCACGCACCGATGGATCGGTTCGGTGACGCGCAGACGGACCTCGCCGATCGCGAGAATGCGACCGACGAGGTCGTTTTCGCTTGCCGCAAAATCGCTCGCGGCGCGTGCGAAGATATTGGGCCGGAAGCGTAATGGCTCGAGGCTCCGGCCGACAAGCCGTTCCCCGTCGCGCAGCCAGATATCGAAGATGACGGAAACGGGATCGAGATCGAAAAACGGCCCATCACTTCGGAGAGCGATCGCGACACCGCGCTCGGCTGCGAGGGCGATCGCGTCGGGTGTTTCGCGTAGCGTGTGGAGCCGTTCGTTTTCTTTGCCGCGATAGGTTTTTTGCGTTCGTGCGTGACCCGAACTGGTCACGAAGAGCGCGCTCGCGCGGTCCCCGACGAGGCCGTCGCGATCGAACTGCGCGACGTCGAGCGCTTCGGCGCCGAGGCTTTTGACGGGATAACGCCAGAGGTCGACGACGGTCCCGAGCGGATGGACTTGTGACATCGCCGAATCTCTATGCGAGGGACGTCGGCAGTCCCTCGTCTTTAGCGGAGGCTCGCAGCGAACGTCGTGCAAGGTTCTGATCAATCGTTACGGCCGCTCGGGCTCGGTGAAGTTCTCGATCGCGCGGTCACCCTGTGCGTCAAGAACTTCGTCCCGCTCGCGCTTATCTTTATTATCTATGCGATTCCGTACGCGATCGTGCAGCATCTCGCGACGCGCGATCTCGCGCAGATCGCGGCGACTTTTCAAGGCGTGCTCACCGCACCATCCGCGAAAACCGGAGCCGCCGATCCCGCGGCGCTCAGTCATGCGCTCTCGGAAGCGCATATTAATGGCTGGTATCCGCTGCTCATTTTGCTCGTCTTTTTCGTCGCTCCGTTACCGGCAGCAGCGCTCATCGAAGCGTGTGCGGCGGCCTACTTCAAACGGCCGACCACGCTTGGAAGCGCGTATCGTGTTGCGCTCAAACGCTGGTTGCCACTCATCGGCATCAACGTGCTCTATCTCGGCGCGGGGCTCATCGTGTACGTGCTCGTCGTCTTGCTCGCAATCGCGGTCATCTTCGCGCTCGTGCTCGTGACGGCGGCGTTACACGCCGTCGGCGTCGCGCTCTCCGTGCTCGTAGGTGCCGCCGTCGTCCTTGCGGGCATCGCGTTCTTTATCGTCGCGACGCTCGCCGTGCAGATCTCGTACTTTACGTGCGTGCTCGAAAACGCGGGGACGATCGTCGCTTTCGCGCAAGGGCTGCGGCGCGTGTTCTTCGGTGTGGGGCTCGTGCGCTCGCTGCTCGTGGGAATCGCGTTCGTTGCGATTAGTCTCGGCATCGGGATCGTCGCGCTGCTCGGTCAGTCGATTATCGTGAGTCTCTCGCACAGCACGGTTGCGGGGTCGATCTATGAGACGGTCGTGCGCATCGCAACCGCCGCGTTTACGACGGCATTCATCGCGATTTTTTACTACGACCTTCGCGTCCGCGAAGATGGGTTCGACCTCGAGCTCGCAGCGGATGCCGCGCGCGATGCGATCGTGCCGGCTACGACGTAACCTTGGCACGATTTCCACACGGCGATCCAAGCGTCGTCATTCGCGACGTGCTCGCACAAACGATGTATCGGCACGCCCCCGCCACCGTTGCAGCGCCGCTGCAAAAGTCACTGCTCGAGATCGTGCTCGGCTGGATCCTCGAACACCTCATCAAGCCATTGCTCGCACCGATCGGGCACGCATTGGGCGCGGGGCGCGGTGTTGGGACGGCGATCGGGTTCGTCACGATCGCAATTGCCGTGCTCATCCTCGCGTATCTCGCGTATCGACTCGCGCTCCGTTTCGTACGACCACGTGTCGTTCGCGATGCCGATAACGAGACGCCACTTGCAGCCGACCGCGAGGCCGCGGATTGGGTCGCGTTCGCGCGTGCGGCGGCGGCACGTGGCGAGTTTGCCGAAGCGATCGCCGCGCTTTTTACCGCGGCGCTCGCGACGCTGAACGCAGCGGAGATCGTGCGTTTCGATGCGTCTCGAACGCCGGGAGAATATCGCCGGATCGTGCGCCGCGAATGCGTCCCCGCGGCCGACGCCTTCGACGAGCTCGCGCAAGCGTTCGTC
>JAYTXC010000251.1:0-9411 GCA_043743145.1 Rhodospirillales bacterium | reverse complement strand
CCGTTGCTCTTCGGACTGACGGCAACGCTTCCGTCGCCGCCGCCGGGACCGTATAGTGCCGACGCGTGCACGCCGAAAACCCCGCCGCTCGCGCCGAGTGTGCCCGATGTGGCCGTCACGCCCGTTCCGAGTCCGAGGCCCACATAAATGTTCGCGCTTCCGCGCATCCACAACGCGCTCTTCGATGATAACGAGCCGGTAAATTACGCGATCGCGTTCGGGACGCTCGCGCTTTTGGCGATCGTCATCGCGCTCGCTTCGCGGTACGGTCCGATCGTCTCGCGCTTGCGCCGCAGGCGAGATGAATCGCGCGCGAGCGAAGTCGATCTGTACCTGTTGCGGCAGATCGAGCGCACCTTCGTCCCCCTCGCGTACGTTGGGGCGATCTTCCTCGCATTCATGACGCTTCACGTCGATGGAGCGGATCGTCACGCGCTACGTGCCGTCGCGATCGTCGTCGGCGCGTGGGCGTTCGTGCGGATCGGGCTTGGCGTGTTCCGTCTCGGGCTCGTCCAGTACGTCGCGCGCAATGGCCCGCCCGCGGCGAACGTGCGTGCGTTCGCGCCGTTCGTGAGCGTGCTCGCGTGGGGGTTTGCGATCGTCTTCGTTCTCGACGATCTGGGGTTTCACGTCTCGGCGATCGTCGCGGGCCTCGGCATCGGCGGCGCGGCGGTCGCGCTTGCTGCGCAATCGTTGCTCAAAGATTGGTTTGGTTACATCGCGATCGTCTCCGATCGACCGTTCGAGATCGGCCAATTCATCCAAGTCGGTACGGAGATCATCGGAACGGTCGATGCGATCGGCGTGCGCTCGGTCCGCATTCGCAGCCTTTCGGGAGAAGAAGTCACGATTCCGAACAACGACGTCGCGACCGCTCGCCTGCGCAACTTCACCCGGATGACCGAGCGCCGCATCCTCTTCACGTTTACCGTTTCGCATGCAACGCCGCACGTGCAACTCGAAGCGATTCCCGCGCTCGTGAAGTCGGCGATCGAAGCGCAAGAGCGCGTACGTTTCGATCGCGCGCATTGGCTCTCGATTGCGGATGCGGGCTTCGTTTACGAAAACGTGTACTACGTGCTCTCGCCGGAATACAACGTCTACATGGACATTCAGAATGCGATCAATCTCGCCGTCGTCGCAGCCCTACGCGAAGAGAAAATCGAACTTGCGGGTCCGCCCCTCACCGTCAACGTCACGGCCGCGCCCACGACCCACCCGACCACGTAAGCGCGAACCCTCCGATCGCCGGAAGACCCATCACTCCGCTCGGCGCTGCATATCCGACGTTCCGACGATCGATCCGAACTTCATGACAGTCTTCGACATGATCGCGTCTTTTCAAATAAAAAAAGCCGTCCTCCGACGGCCTTCGGTTGCGAACTCAGCACTCGTGGACGACGGCTTCGATGCGATTGCCATCGGGATCGCGCACGAATGCGGCAAAATAGCCGAGTGCGAGCGCAGCTTCGTAAAACGCCGTGACGCCCGCTCGATCGACTGCCGTAAACGCAATGTGCGCGCGTGGCACCGCGACGACGACAACACGCGACGCTTTGATCGCGAAGGGTTCGTCCGTACCCGAGTGGCTCGAGGACCGCGTCGTAAAAGGCGCGCGAACGCAAAGACGTCGTTTAGTCTGCGACTTTGAGGACGAGTTTCCCGAAGTTCTCGCCGCGAAAGAGCTTGAGCAACGTCTCGGGGAACGTCTCGAGGCCGTCGACGACGTCTTCCTTGCTTTTGAGTTTTCCCTCGCCCATCCAGCCCGCAATCTCTTTCATCGCGATGCCGTAACGTGCGGCGTAATCGAAGACGACCATGCCCGTCATCGTGCCGCGATTGACGAGCAGCGAGAGGTAGTTGCTCGGGCCTTTGACCGGCGTCGTGTTGTTGTACTGCGAGATCGCGCCGCAGATGATGATGCGACCGCGCATTGCGAGACGCGCGAGTGCCGCGTCGAGCGTTTCGCCGCCGACATTGTCGAAGAACACATCGATGCCTTTGGGACACGCTTTGCCAAGCGCCGCTTGGAGGTCTTCGCTCTTGTAATCGATCGCGGCATCGAAACCGAGTTCGTCGACGAGGTACGTACATTTTTCGGCACCCCCTGCGATACCGATCACGCGTGCGCCCTTGATCTTTGCGATCTGCCCGACCATCGCGCCGACGGCGCCCGCCGCGCCCGAGACGACAACGGTCTCGCCTGGCTGCG
The DNA here is from genome assembly GCA_043743145.1 of Rhodospirillales bacterium. GTDB lineage: Bacteria > Vulcanimicrobiota > Vulcanimicrobiia > Vulcanimicrobiales > Vulcanimicrobiaceae > JANYGA01. The sequence goes on along the minus strand of JAYTXC010000251.1, from coordinate 7,199 downwards.
GTTTCCCGATATCGAGTAACCCGAAATATGCCGTCATGCCCGTCATGCCGAGCGCACCGAGATAGCGCGGGAGCGGCGCGAGACGCGCGTCGACTTTCGTGAGTTCTTTGCCGGGAAGCTTCGCGAATTGCTGGACGTTGAGCATGCCGACGACGTTATCGCCGATGGTGAAGTTTTCGTCGTTGCTCGCGATAACGCGCCCGACTCCGCCCGCGCGCATGACGTCGCCGAGCTTCACGGGCGGGATGTATGATTTCCCCTCGTTCATCCAGCCGCGCATTGCGGGATCGAGCGAGAGATATTGTACGGCGACGAGCACGTCGCCCGGAGCGAGGTCGGGCACCTCGGCGTCGACGAAATCGAAATCGCTGCGCTTGGGCATCCCGATCGGTCGCGCGATGAGTTTGATCTGACGGTTCGCGGTCGCAGTAGCCATGATCGGTCCTTCGGGCGGCAAGGCTCGCCGCCTCCGGCGCGAAGCGAAGGAACGATGACGACGACGACCGATTCGTACGCCGCGCGCGTTCGCTCGCACTTTCCGGCATTGCGCCGGAGGATTGCCGGGCACCCGATCGCCTATTTCGATGGCCCGGGCGGCACGCAGGTCCCGCAGCGCGTCGTGGACGCCATTGCGGATTATCTGCTCAACCACAATGCCAACGACGGCTGGGCGTATGCGACGAGCGTCGAGACCGACGAGGGCTTGCAACGCGCGCGAACGACCGTCGCCGCGTTCCTCAATGCGACGACCGACGAGATCGTTTTTGGGGCGAACATGACGACGCTCGCGTTTCATCTCGCACGTGCCATCGGCCGGTCGCTCGTGCCCGGCGACGAGATCGTGGTCACCGATCTCGACCATCACGCAAACGTCGATCCATGGGTCGCCCTCGCACGCGATTACGGCGCTACGATCCGTCGCGTTCCGTTGCGCGACGGCGCGCCCGAGCTCGACCTCGACGCGTATCGCGCGATGCTTTCGTCCCGTACCAAACTCGTCGCGGTGGGCTTGTCGTCCAACGCTTTCGGCACGATCAACCCGGTCGCGGCGATGGTTGCCGACGCCCATCGCGTCGGCGCGCTCGCATTCGTGGATGCGGTACACGCGGCGGCGCACGGTGCGCTCGATGTTCGCGCACTCGATGCCGACCTGCTCGCGTTTTCCGCGTATAAGGTGTACGGCCCGCACGTCGGTGTCGCGTACGTGCGCGACGCCCTCCTCGAGCGGCTCGAGGTGCCCAAGCTCGCACCGCAGGCGTCCTACGGTAGCAAACGCGCCGAAAGTGGAACGATCAATTTCGAAGGCATCGCCGGCACCGCGGCCGCGCTCGACTTTATCGCCGATCTCGATGACGATACGCATGCACCGTTTCGAACGCGCATCGTGCGCGCGATGCGCGCGCTTGCGAGCGAGGAGCAACACGTCTTCCGATCGCTCGTCGCGGGCTTGCGTGCGCTCGACGGTGTGACGACGTACGAGCCGCCGACGGGCGTGCCGCGCCATCCGACGGTCGCATTCTCGGTACGCGGCCACGTTGCCGACGATGTGTCGAAAGCGCTCGGCGACGTGCACGGCGTCTTCGTCTCACACGGGAATTTCTACGCCGCGACAGCGGTCGCGCAGGTCGCGCCGGCCGTTGCGGACGCGGGCGGCGTCCTGCGGGCGGGGATCGCGATGTACACGACGCCCGCGGATGTCGAACGGCTCGTTGCGGGCGTTGCGTCGATGTGTTAAATCGCCTCTTCGCGTGGCGGCCGGAACATCGCGGGTGCGGTACGTGTGAGGCCCGCGAGCCAATCGCTGATCGTTTCGGGCCGACCGGGTCCCCACACCAGCAACATCGCCATGATGCCGTAAATTGGTAGGTGCCCGACGAGTTCGGTGACGTTGAACACGCTGAGCGTCAGATTGAATGGCAACCACGCCACCAGGATGATCTCGCGCGGGAAGATGCCGAAGGCGATCCAGAGCCCGATGATGAGTTCGACGGTCGCCGCAAAGAGCACGAAAATTTCATCGGGCAATGCGATGCCGAACGCATGCGTAAAGTTGAGCGGATAGCGTTTGAGAAAATCGAGCGCGAGCGGCAGATTCGCGAATTTCTCGGTGAACGCAACGACGGCGAGGCTGAGCCCGAGCCCGACACGGAGCGGCACGATCGCGTAGCGCGCGAGTGCCTCGGATGGTTCGAGCTTTGGAAAGAGGACGCGATCGATCGCAACCGGTCCGCGGCCAGCGAGGAAGAAGAATCCCGCGATACCGAGCAGCGTCGTGTTTTCGAGCGTGACTTCCGGGCCGACTAAAAAGAACCCGGAGACCCACACGAGCGCGAGCACGATGGCGCTCAAGCGCGTCAGCGCGCCGTAAAAGAACCCGAGTGCGACGAATGTTTCCAGCACGCCGACAATATATGCGGCGAACCCGTGAAGCGGCGCGTTCGGCGAAAGATAGAGCGTGTGCGTGCCGTCGACGAGCAACGGTACCGCGGCGTGCACGCCGACGATGATCGGCATCAGGCCGTAAAAGACACGCAGCCGATCGGACGTCGCGCCGAAGAACGCCGGGCCCGGAATGAAATCGCGTCCACGACGTGCGCGGGAGAGCAGACCGCCGCCGATCGTCGCTACAACCGCGAAGCCGGCGAAGAGGAGCGGTAACGGGGTGAAGAAGAGGTCCCAACGCAACGGATGCCCGGCCGTATCGAAGAACCACTTCTCATGTGCGTCGGCGCCGCGGGTTGCGAGTGCGACGATGAGTGCGCCGAACGCAATCGCGGTCGGGCGCACCGTGCGTCTCAGCATGCGGTGGTTCATGATGTGGGACGTTCCCGTTTCAGGATGAGTGTGGCGAGTGGTGGGATCGTGACCATAATGCTGTACGGTTTATCGTGCGCGCCGAACGGTTCCGCTTCGAGACGATCGTTCGTCACGCCGCTCCCGCCGTACATCGTTGCATCGGTGTTGATCGCCTCCACGTACCAGCCGCCCGCGGGCACGCCGATACGGTAGCCATGGCGCACGACGGGGGTGAAATTCGTGACCGCGATGACGAAATCGTCCGCATCGCGTCCGCGGCGCACGAACGCGACGATCGTCGTCGCTTTATCGGCGCAGATCCATTCGATGCCCGCGCGTTCGGTATCGCATTCGTGAAGCGCGCGGAGGCCGCAATACGTTCTATTGAGATCGCCGATGAGACGTTGCACGCCCGCATGCTCGGGCGACGCGAGAAGATGCCAATCGAGGCTGCGGTCATGATTCCATTCGCGTTCTTGCGCGAACTCGCAGCCCATGAAGAGCAGCTTCTTTCCCGGATGGGCGTACATGTAGCCGTAATAGGCACGCAGGTTTGCAAAACGCTGCCATGCGTCCCCCGGCATCTTGCCGAGCAACGAGCCCTTCCCGTGCACGACTTCATCGTGCGAAAGCGGTAAGACGAAATTTTCGCTAAAGGCGTAAACGAAACTGAACGTGAGCGCGTCGAGGGCGTGCGTGCGATAGAGGGGATCCGTCTTCATGAATTCCAGCGTGTCGTGCATCCAGCCCATATTCCACTTGTACCCGAAGCCGAGGCCACCGGTATAGACGGGGCCAGAGACCTGCGGCCACGACGTCGATTCTTCCGCGATCGTCAGCGTTCCGGGATGTTCGCCGTACACCGCGATATTCGTGGCTTGGAGAAATGCAACCGCGCCGAGATTCTCGCGACCGCCGTGTTCGTTTGGAATCCAATCGCCGGCTGCGCGACTGTAGTCGAGATAGAGCATCGATGCCACGGCATCGACACGCAAGCCATCGACGTGATAACACGCGAGCCAAAACAGTGCGTTCGCGGTGAGAAAATTGACGACTTCGTTGCGGCCGAAGTTATAGATGAGCGTGTTCCACTCGGGGTGGAAGCCTTGGCGCGGGTCGGCATGTTCGTAGAGTTGCGTTCCATCGAAATTGGCGAGGCCGTACGCATCGGTCGGAAAATGGCCGGGAACCCAATCGAGCAAGACGCCGATCCCGCTCGCGTGCGCGCGATCGACGAGGTATGCGAAGTCCTCGGGCGAGCCGAAACGACTCGTCGGCGCGAACATCCCGACCACTTGATAGCCCCACGAGCCGTCGAAGGGATGCTCGGCGACCGGCATGAGTTCGATATGCGTGAAGCCGAGGTGTTCCGCGTAGGGAACGAGGTCGTCGGCGATCTCGCGATACGTCAAATACCGATTGCCTTCGGCGCGCTTCCACGATCCCAGATGGACTTCGTAGATGGCCATCGGCGCGTCGCGCGAGCCGTCACGTGTACGCACCGTTTCGCGATACGAGACATCGGTCCACGTCGCGCTCCCGGGGAGCGCGACGATTGACGCTTTGCCGGGAAGGCGTTCGGCTGTAAAGCCATAGGGATCGGCGTGTAATGGCAAGAGCGTGCCATCGCTTGCGAGCATCTCGTATTGGTAGATCGCGCCGATCTCGATGGCGGGAATGAAGATTTCCCAGACGCCGACGCCGGGATGGAAGCGCATCGGATGGCGACGCCCGTCCCAAAGGTTGAAGTCGCCAACGACGCTCGCGCGCTTGGCGTTCGGCGCCCACACCGCAAATGCGACGCCCGAAACGCCCTCGTGCTCGATCGGGTGCGCGCCGAATTTCTCCCAGAGACGCAGATGGCGGCCTTCGCCGATGAGGTGCAGATCGATATCGCCGAGCGTCGCGTGGAAGGCGTACGGATCGGCATAGGTTACGACGTCGTTTCCGAAACGCGCACGCAAGCGATACGCGAATCGCACGCGGTCGCCGAGATCGGCTACGAAGAACCCCGCATCGTGCGCGAGGGCGAGCGGTGCGATGATGTCATTCGTACGCGCATCGAGCACGTCGACGTGCGACGCCCCGGGCGCGAACGCGCGTAACGTAAGCCGGGTGCCCGTGTCGTGCATCCCGAGCACGGCGAATGGATCGCCATGCGTTCCCGCAACGATGCCCTCGACGTCGGCGGGATCGAGGCTAGCGTGCACGCGCGTTCTCCGTTGCGACGCGCACCGCGAGCAAACTGCGAATACCCTCGAGCGGGATGCGCACCCATGCGGGGCGATTCGCGAGTTCGTACGACATTTCGTAAAACGCTTTTTCGAGGACGAAGTGTTCGAGGAGACGCTCAGCGATCGCGCCATCGCGTGGATACGACGACGTGCCGACGACCGTCTCGCGATAACCCGCAAGAAAGGCTTCGACCGTGCGACGTTCCCAGTCGTTTGCGAGCGGTTCGAGCGAGGTCGTATCCTCGACGCGGCCCGTCGTCGAACCGCGCATCCCCGCGACTGCCGCGTAATTGATCGAACGCAACATCCCCGCGACGTCGCGTAGCGGCGATGATTTCGCGCGTCGGTCGGCGAGCGGCCGCCCGGGCTCGCCCTCGAAATCCACGAGCGTGAAGTCGTCGGCGAGCACGAGGACCTGACCGAGATGATAATCGCCGTGGTAGCGCGTCTTGCGCAATTCACCATCGGCGATCTGTGGCAACGTCAATCGTTCGTCGATCTCGCGACGGCGCGCGAGCAAATCAGCGGCAAAGTCGCTCAGTCCGCTCGGCACGTGCGCGATCTCGCGTGCGAGCGAATCGAGTGCGTGCGTCGCGCTCGCCCGAGCTTGCGCCGACCAGGCATCGATGTCGCGTTGCGTTACGGGCTCGGGCTCGAACGCCGGATCCCCCACGGGCGTCGCAAACGCGCGATGGAGTTCGCCCGTGCGCACGCCCAAACGCCGCGCGCGCTGGACGAAGATCTCATGATAGTCATGCGGTGAGACGCCGTGTCCGTCGACGTCCCACAGCGCACCGTTCTCGCGCATCGTTTCGCGCTTACGATCGAAGAAGCGTTCGAGATATGCGATCGTCGTCGCCCACCCATCGCCTTGACTCTCGAGGAACTGCTGCAGAATTGCGACGGCCGTCGATTCGCCCGTGGAATCGCGATATTCGAGAAAACCGTAGAGCTTGGGCGTATTTGCGTAGCCGACGACATCGAGAAAGCGCGCGACTTCGAGTTCGGGTTGCGGCCCCGCGTGCACGCGGCGGTACGCTTTGAGGACGATCCGCTCGTCGACGACGACCGAAGTGTTGCTCTGCTCGACATCCATGCGCCGCACGCGCGGTCGTTCGAGACGATCGATTGCGGCGAATGCGGGCATCGCCGTCGCGACGAAACTTCCGCCGCCGAACGTCGGCCACGAGCTGCCGATGCGGACGTCGTCCACCAGCGCCGCAGCGAACGCGTCGATCCCGAGCGCGTCGTAGAGAAAGCCGCTTTGTGGGCCGCGACGCGTGCGTGCGAGCGTCGCACGCGCGAGCGCATGCGTGCGGTCGTCGTCGACATCTTCGCCGATGACGAGCGGAAGAAAGTAGCGGCTCGGCAACGCTTCCACGATCGCGAGATATGCTACGAGACCCGGGCGCTCCATCCGTGCGACATCGACGACTTTGCCGCGATCGAGCGCGGCGTTTTTTTCGGCGAACCAGCGTTGGCTCGGAAGATACGCGGGCAGCACGTCGCGTTCGAAAACGGCGAGCGCCGTCGCGCCGAGCGTGCTCGCCTCGGGGTCGCGCGATAAGACGATCGTATGGAGTTCGGGGAGGACGCCGCCGAGATCGGGACCAGTCGCAGGCGCCTGCGCGGATGCGGAAAGCAGAAACCAAAAAAAGCCGTGTCCGGGAAGCGTGAGGAGATACCGATCGTGGCCGATCTCGGCAAACGGACTCCACCCGACCATTTCGATCGGAACGAGCCCCGCGTACGCGGTGAGATCGAGGGCGACTTGTTGAGCGGTGTGCGAGAGATTTGCAACGCAGAGCACGCGCTCGTCGCCATACTCGCGCACGTAGGCGATCACTTTGCGATTCGCGGGTACGAGAAAGTGCAACGTGCCGCGGCCGAAAACTTTGTAGCCACGACGGACCGCGATGAGCTTACGCAACCAATTGATGAGCGACGATGGGCTGCGGCCTTGCGATTCCACGTTGACGGCGGCAAAGCCGTAGACCGAGTCCATCACCGGTGGCAGAAAGAGGCGCGCAGGATCGGCGCGCGAGAACCCGCCGTTGCGATCGATCGACCATTGCATGGGGGTGCGCACACCGTCGCGATCGTTGAGAAAGATGTTGTCGCCCATGCCGAGTTCGTCGCCGTAGTAGACGATCGGCGTGCCCGGCATCG
>JAYTXC010000250.1:0-7371 GCA_043743145.1 Rhodospirillales bacterium | reverse complement strand
TGGGCGGGCGTCGGCGTCGCAATGGCAAACGCTCTGCCCGAAGTGCGTCAGAGCGTGCGCTACGTAACGACGAGCAACGCCGAGGACGGCGTCGCGCTTGCGATCGAACGGTTCGTTTCGCTCGTCCAGGCGCGCCCCGCATGATCGATTCCGGCGCTCCCACGCCCGAGTATGAATCGGATTTGCGCAATCTGCTCGCCGCGCGCGACTGGGAAGCACTTCGTGAATTTTCGCGCAAACACAATGCGATCCCCGACGACGTGTACGCGCAGCCGCGGCATTTCTGGGAAGTGATGCTCCATAAAATGACGTGCAGTCGGATCGATCTCTTGGGCCTTCACGACGATTCGCGCACGTGGCTCGCCGAGCGTGGATACACGACCGACCTCGGCGGTTTCTAACGCGTGATCGTGCGCGTATTGCCACTGGCTCGCATCCGCGAGATCGTTGGCTCGAGTGCGCTCGAGCGCCGCGTCGCGGCAGGCGCGACGGCAGGTGCGGTGTGGGCAGATCTCGCGCGCGAGTTTCCGGCACTCGCCCCGCTCGAACGCTCGACACGCCTCGTCCGCAACGGCGCCTTCGCCAACGCCGCGACGGTGCTCGCCGACGGTGACGAACTCGGGTTGCTCCCGCCCTTCGGAGGTGGCTGATGCTTTATGCCTTAACGAATGAACCGATCGACGTCGATGCCGTGGTGCGCGCCGTGCGGAGCGATGCGATGGGGGGGCTCGTTACGTTCGTGGGCTACGTCCGCGAACGCAGCGATGACGATCGCTCCGTGACGGGGCTTTCGTACGAAGCGCATCACGATCTCGCGCTCGCCGAGTTGCGCGCGATCGGCGCGGAGGCGTCGGAAAAATTCGGACCCGCGCGCGTCGCAATCGTGCATCGGCTCGGCGCGCTCTCGCTCGGCGAAGCGGCCGTCGCGATCGCGGTCGCATCGGCGCATCGTGCCGCTGCCTTCGATGCGTGCGAATACGCGATCGACGAACTCAAAAAACGTGTTGCAATTTTCAAAAAAGAGCACTACACCGGTGGCGATACCGCCTGGCGCGAGAACGCCACGCCGCAACCGTGAAGCTGGAACTGCTGCGCCTGCCAACGCGGAGCGGCGGCACGATCGCGGCACTCGATTACGAACCGCGTCGCGCGCGCGACGTGACGCTCGTCGTCGGCCACGGCTATTCGAGCTCGAAGCACAATCTCGATTTTCTCTGCGCGTTTCTCGCAAGCCACGGCTTCCGCACGATCAGCGTCGATTTTCCGGGCCACAAGCTCGGTGCCAGCGGCGGGCGGCTCGCCTCGATCGACGATCTCACGGAGACGATCGCCGCGGCCGTCGCCTATGCGCGCGCGACGCGTCCCGGGCCGATCTATACGGTCGGGCATAGCATGGGCGCGACGACGGCGCTCCGCGCGTGTGCGGGGGATCCCGCGATCGCGGGCGCCGTTTCGATCGCGACGGGATACGGTCGCCCGTCGGCGCTCGCGGCGATCGCGCGTGGCGGCGTCGTCGATCTGCGCTCCACATACGTGGACGGCTTGACGTTGCCCGAGCTCGTCCTCGCGACGGAGCCCGTCATCGATGCGGCGCTTGCGGCGCTCGCGGGTCGGCCCGTGCTGTACATCGCAGCCGAACGTGACGGCATGGTCTCGCAGGCGAGCGCGCGCGAACTCTTCGATCGCGCGCCCGAACCCAAAACGTACGTCACGATCGCGAGCGATCATACGAACGCGGGCGAACACGCCCGGGCAGCGGTCCTCGCATGGCTCGGCGAACGTCACCCGCGATGACCACTTTGGCTGGTCGGCGAGATCTGCGCCGTTACAGCCGCCATCTGCTCATTCCGCAAGTCGGCCTCGCCGGCCAAGAAAAGCTCGCGCGCGCGCGGGTACTCGTGATCGGCGCGGGCGGTCTGGGCGTACCCGTGCTGCAATATCTCGCGGCGGCCGGTGTCGGGCGGATCGGCATCGTCGATGACGATACGGTCGATATCACGAACTTGCAGCGCCAAGTCATCTACGCGACGAGTGACGTCGGGCGGCGCAAAGTCGACGTCGTCACCGAGCGGATCGCCGCACTCAACGCACAGGTCGCCGTCGACGCATATCCGCTGCGTCTCGATGCGAGCAACGCGCGCGAACTCGTGCGCGCCTACGATCTCGTGGTCGATGCGACCGACACGTTCGGTGCGCGGTATCTCATCAACGACGCCGCGCGACTCGAAGGCAAACCCGACGTTTACGGTTCGATCTTTCGCTTCGACGGCCAAGTCGCCGTCTTCGCACCCAACGGTCCGTGTTATCGTTGTCTCTTTCCCGAACCGCCTCCCGAGGGTAGCGTGCCATCGTGCGCGGAGGGTGGCGTGCTCGGCGTGCTCGCGGGTATCGTCGGCACGTGGCAAGCAAACGAAGCGCTCAAGCTCATCCTCGGGATCGGCGAACCGCTCGTGGGCCGTTTGCTACTCGTAGACGCACTCGGCGCGCGCATGCGCGAGATCGCGATCGATACCGATCCGCACTGCGCGCTGCACGGTCCGCACGCGTCGATCGTCGATATCGTGGAGAGCGCGCCGAGCGCGCCGGTCCCGCTCATCGTTCCCGAGATCGACGCGAGCGAACTCGATACGTTTTTAGCGGCGAACGCGGATGCGATCGTGCTCGACGTTCGCGAACCACACGAAGCGATTCTCGGCGCGCCCGCGAGATCGCTTGCGATGCCGCTCTCGCAGCTCGAAGCACGGATGCACGAGCTCGATGCGACGAAAACGTATGTGGTGGCGTGTCGTATCGGCGCGAATTCCCGCTGGGCGGTGACGCGTTTGCATGACGCCGGTCTGCGTCGCCTCCAGCATCTGCGCGGTGGTTTACTCGCGTACGCGGTGCTCGACGGCTCGTTCGACGTCTTCTAATTTGGTGTCGACGTGATGTCATCGACGGGCGCGATCGACCGCGCAGCGGCGGTCCGGCGCATCGCTGCGGGCGCGGGCGCGGTGCGCGTCGCAATCGCTGCCGCCGACTCATCGCGAGCGACCTTCGACGCGCTCGCCGCATCGTTCGCGCGCGGCGATCTCGCCACGTGGGGCTACGACGAAACGTACGCGGAAAAGGCGAGCGATCCGGGCGCGATCTTCCCCGGTGCGCGCAGCGTTATCTGCATAGCAATCCCCTACGCTCGTTTCGTCGCCGATCGCGCGAAAGCGGGCGACGCGCCGCTACGCGGACGCGTTTCGAATTACGCGTGGTCGAGCGATTATCACCATCACGTTCGCGCGTTGCTCGGGCGCATCGCGCGCGCGATCGATGCCGACGCGGGTGCGCCCGTAACGCGTGTCGTTTGCGATACCGCGCCGCTGGCCGAACGGGCATTCGCGCGGGCGGCCGGTCTCGGCTGGATCGGCAAACATACGAATCTCATCGCACCGGGACTGGGATCGTTCGTTTTTTTGGGTGAGATCGTGACCACGCTCGAGCTCGCTTGCGACGCGCCGCTCAAGACGACGTGCGGCGCGTGTACGCGCTGCGTCGTCGCATGCCCGACGGGCGCGCTCCGCGGCGATTACACGATCGATGCGACACGGTGCATCTCCGATCTCACGCAGCGCACCGACGCGATACCGCGTGCGCTCCGACCGCTCATCGGCGACTGGCTGTGGGGGTGCGATCTCTGCGGTCTCGCGTGCCCGCCCACGCGTAATGCGCGGGCTCCGATTTATCCCGAGTTCGCGCCGAAGCACGCGAGCTCGGCAGCGCCCGCTCTGCTCGAGCTCCTCGCGATGCGCAGCTCGACGTATAAACGCGTCTATCGCGAGACGGCGATGGGCTGGCGAGGGGCCGCGATCTTACGGCGCAATGCTGCCGTCGTGCTTGGGAATATGCTCGACCGCGCGACCGTGCCCGCACTCGCGTCCGGCCTCGCGAGCGACCCGCACGCCCTCGTGCGCGGCCACATCGCGTGGGCACTCGGACGCATCGGCTCGCCTGCGGCGGCGCGCGCGCTCATGCGGGCGGCGACGCTCGAGGGCGATGCCTCCGCGCTCGAAGAGATCGCTGCCGCACGACTTGCCTGCAGCTAGGAGAAACCTTCCGCGCGTCTCGGGCGTTGTGCGAGCGTGAGGAACATCAAGCTTTCGCTCGTCGCATGTGCGGCGGCTCTCTCGATCGTGTTGCCGGCGGCGCACGCTCGCGCCGAGGGTGAGGCCGTTCCGCTCGATGCGAAAACGACCGCGCTCTACAAACGCCTCGTGGCGCTCAACGCCGCAGTGAAGTCGTACAAAGCCGACGTGCACCTCGATGTCGCGCTCAAAACGTTTCCGTACGTTAGCCCATCGCTTGACGGCAACGTGTATTACAAAAAGCCGGATAAAGAAGCGATCGTTTTCGATACCGTTCCCGCGCTCGCGTCGCAGTTCAAAAAGGTCTATCCGAAGGTCGATCCGCCGGGTCGTTGGCTCGCGCTCTACGATGTCGGAGTTCTCGGCAGCGAGGACGGGGCCACCACCTATCGTTTAGTCCCGAAGAAAAATGGCCGCGTCGATCACCTCGACGTGCGCGTCGATGAGGCGAGTGCGACGATCAAGGCATATGCCTGGTCGTACAAGGACGGCGGCACCGTTTCGTTCGATCAATCCTACACGTCGATCCGCGGCGCGTTCCTCGTCGAAAAGCAAATCGGGCACGTCGAGTTTCCGTCCTATAAAGCCGATGTGACTTCGAACTTTAAAAATTATCGGCTCAACGTCGCGATCAACGACAAGGTTTTCGCAGACAAGTAGCTCGCGCAACGGAGCCTCGCGCCCAGAAAGCGAATCTCGAAAAGATGACCGCGCAGACGATCGATCTCATAGGCGGAATTCCGGGGACCTCGAGGGCATCTCCGGTCGCGGATGCCTTCGCGCGACCGATTACCTACCTGCGCGTATCCGTGACCGATCGCTGCAATCTCCGGTGCACCTATTGCATGCCCGAAGCCGGGCTGCCGTGGATTCCCAAAGCCGAGATTTTGTCATTCGAAGAGATCGAGCGAATCGTTGCTGCGGCTGCGGCTGCCGGCGTTCGCAGTATTCGCCTTACCGGGGGCGAGCCGCTCGTACGGCGTGATCTCGCGAGCCTCGTGCGATCGCTGGCCGCAATTCCGGGAATTGACGATATCGCGCTTTCAACCAACGGGCTACTCCTGGCAGAGCAAGTCGTGGAGTTACGTGATGCGGGATTGCGCCGCGTCAATGTTTCGCTCGATACGTTGCATACCGACCGGTTCGCTGCGATCGCGCGCCGACCCGGGCTCGATCGTGTGCTCGCGGGTATCGATGCCGCGACTGCCGCGGGCCTCGGGCCAATCAAGCTCAACTGCGTCATCATGCGCGGCATCAACGACGACGAATTGCTCGATTTCGCCGAACTTACCCGCGAGCGCGCGCTCTACGTCCGCTTCATCGAAATGATGCCCGTTGTGGAAAATGCGGGCGAACAAACCGATCGTTACGTCTCGGCGGCCGAGATGCTCGCGCGCATCGGCGAACGTGAGGGCTTGGAATCCGTCGTGGGACCGGGTGGGAATGGCCCCGCGCGCTACTTTGCCTTTCCCGGGGCGCGTGGTGCCGTCGGCGTGATTAGCCCGCTCAGCCACGATTATTGCGACACGTGCAATCGCGTGCGACTCACGGCCGACGGGCGATTGCGGCTCTGCCTCTTCGGCGATTATCATATCGATCTTCGGACGCCGGTGCGTGCTGGGGCCACGCGCGACGAGCTCGAGGCACTCTTTCGCGGCGGGATGCTCATCAAGCCCGAAGGTCACCATCTCAAGCTCGGTGAGGCGGGAAGTCGGATGCGGGCCTTTAGCGAGATCGGCGGCTAGGCATGTCACGGTCGAGCGTTGGCTGGCGTTGTGGTGCCACATCGCTTGCGAACCGGAGCTCGAACTTGGAGCAGGTCTTCGTTCTCGGATACGACCGCGCGCTCGATGCGGAGGCGCGCGTCGAACGTCTGGTGATCGATCATCAAGCAAAACTTGCGCGCTACGTGCGTCGGTTCGTTGCCGATGGTGATTGCGCGCTCGATATCGTACAAGACGTGTATTTCGCCGCCTATAAAGTGCTGCGCACCGATCCGTCGCGACCGCTTTCGGCAGGCTGGCTCTATAAAACGGCGACCAATCGCGCGATTTCCCATCTGCGACGCGCGAAACGGCGTGGCGAGACCGTTTCGCTCGACAATGTCGCGACCGCGTTTCGCACCGACGAAACCTCAGCTGCAACGCTCGACGTGCAGACGGCGCTCGCGACGCTCGGCGAAGAACAACTCGCTTGCGTTTTGCTCACATCGTACGCGGGTTACACCTCGGCGGAAGCGGCGCTGATGTTGGGCACGACGGCCGATGCGGTACGCCAACGCGTTTGTCGTGCGATGAAGACGATGCGCGCTTCACTCGGTGAGCGCGCATGATCGTCGCGCACGACGCCTTTGAAGCGCTCGCCGGCGCGATCGCACTCGACGAAGCGACGCCGCTCGAACGTGCGACGTTCGCGACGCACGCCGCGACCTGTGCGACGTGTCGCAACGATCTCATCGACATCGTATCGGTCCGCGACGCGATCGGCGCATCGCGCGACGACGAGCGGTGGGTGCCCTCCGTCGAAGCACGCGTTCGCGCGCAAACCGGTACATCGCGCCATCGACGCACGCGCGTGACGTTCGGCGCGTTTCACGGGGCCATTGCGTTTTCACTCGCGCTCAACGTCGCATTTTTCAGCGGTTTCGTCGGCCGCCTCGCGACGAAGTTGCATGCGACGGGCGAACCGAATTCATCCGTGGTCGCGACGATGTGGGTGACGGAGCGCAAACGCCATCACCCCAGTGCCGATGCCGCAACCGCCGTCGTCGCAACGCGAGTCGCGACGAGGCCCGCGCGTGCGATCGTCGCGTATCGTGCGCGCACGACGCCGCATCATGTCACGCGCATTGCGGCGGCCGCGACACCGCTCGCCATGGATTCGGTGACGGCATCGCTCGACGCGCCGACCGCAGCGACCGATGCCATTCCCGACGTCCTCGCCGGGCTCGACGTCGATGCCGATGCTGCGCGACGCGTCGCCAGTGCGAATTCCGCGCGTTGTAAAACGTTATCGTACGACGTATGCCAGGGCGAAAACGCCGTCGAAGCGCCGTAGTCTACGGCAGCTCCGTCTCGAACTCCGCGAGGGGATCGGTTTCGCGAAATGGATGCGCGGGGCCGGGCCTGCTGCGCAACATCACGATCGATCCAACGAAGACGATGACGATCACCGAGAGGATGCCGAGCTCGGCGATATTCGTGCGCACCGATTCGCCGTGACCGCCGACGTCGCCGACCGTAATGACGAGCATGCG